>NZ_CP179923.1:3970000-3972500 GCF_047495535.1 Stenotrophomonas sp. EMP41
TTTCACTTCCGAGTTCGGGATGGGATCGGGTGGTTCCACAGCGCTAATTTCACCAGGGAGGCTTTTGGAGAGTCGCACTCGTCCCGGGGGACAAGGCGCCAGCCTCGCATAGTTCTTGTGACGTAGCGTGCACTTGGATGCTCTTACGACGCTGTCGTAAAGCCAAGGCAACTTGAGGTTATATGGTCAAGCCGCACGGATCATTAGTATCAGTTAGCTCAATACATTGCTGTACTTACACACCTGACCTATCAACCACGTAGTCTACATGGTTCCTTCAGGGGGCTTGTGCCCCGGGAGATCTCATCTTGAGGCGCGCTTCCCGCTTAGATGCTTTCAGCGGTTATCGCTTCCGAACATAGCTACCCGGCAATGCCACTGGCGTGACAACCGGAACACCAGAGGTTCGTCCACTCCGGTCCTCTCGTACTAGGAGCAGCCCCTCTCAAATCTCCAACGCCCATGGCAGATAGGGACCGAACTGTCTCACGACGTTCTGAACCCAGCTCGCGTACCACTTTAAATGGCGAACAGCCATACCCTTGGGACCGACTACAGCCCCAGGATGTGATGAGCCGACATCGAGGTGCCAAACACCGCCGTCGATATGAACTCTTGGGCGGTATCAGCCTGTTATCCCCGGAGTACCTTTTATCCGTTGAGCGATGGCCCTTCCATACAGAACCACCGGATCACTAAGTCCTAGTTTCCTACCTGCTTGATCCGTCGATCTTGCAGTCAAGCACGCTTATGCCTTTGCACACAGTGCGCGATGTCCGACCGCGCTGAGCGTACCTTCGAGCTCCTCCGTTACTCTTTAGGAGGAGACCGCCCCAGTCAAACTACCCACCATACACGGTCCCCGACCCAGATAATGGGCCCAGGTTAGAACGTCAAGCACGACAGGGTGGTATTTCAAGGATGGCTCCGCCACAGCTAGCGCCATGGTTTCATAGCCTCCCACCTATCCTACACAGACGAACTCAACGTTCAGTGTAAAGCTATAGTAAAGGTTCACGGGGTCTTTCCGTCTTGCCACGGGAACGCTGCATCTTCACAGCGATTTCAATTTCACTGAGTCTCGGGTGGAGACAGCGCCGCTGTCGTTACGCCATTCGTGCAGGTCGGAACTTACCCGACAAGGAATTTCGCTACCTTAGGACCGTTATAGTTACGGCCGCCGTTTACTGGGGCTTCGATCAAGAGCTTCGCCTTGCGGCTGACCCCATCAATTAACCTTCCAGCACCGGGCAGGCGTCACACCCTATACGTCCACTTTCGTGTTTGCAGAGTGCTGTGTTTTTGATAAACAGTCGCAGCGGCCTGGTTACTGCGACCCTCTTCAGCTATAGCTCGCACGAGCCACCAAAAAGGGTGCACCTTCTCCCGAAGTTACGGTGCCATGTTGCCTAGTTCCTTCACCCGAGTTCTCTCAAGCGCCTGAGAATTCTCATCCTACCCACCTGTGTCGGTTTACGGTACGGTCTGCGTAAGCTGAAGCTTAGGAGCTTTTCCTGGAAGCGTGGTATCAGTGACTTTGCCATAAAGGCTCGTCTCGGTGCTCGGTCTTAGAGGATCCCGGATTTGCCAAAGATCCAAACCTACCGCCTTTCCCCAGGACAACCAACGCCTGGTACACCTAACCTTCTCCGTCCCTCCATCGCACTTACGCGAGGTGCAGGAATATTAACCTGCTTCCCATCGACTACGACTTTCGTCCTCGCCTTAGGGGCCGACTCACCCTGCGCCGATTAACGTTGCGCAAGGAAACCTTGGGCTTTCGGCGTGCGGGTTTTTCACCCGCATTATCGTTACTCATGTCAGCATTCGCACTTCCGATACCTCCAGCAGACTTCTCAATCCACCTTCAACGGCTTACGGAACGCTCCTCTACCGCGCATACAAAGTATGCACCCCAAGCTTCGGTTCTGTGCTTAGCCCCGTTAAATCTTCCCCGCAGACCGACTCGACCAGTGAGCTATTACGCTTTCTTTAAAGGGTGGCTGCTTCTAAGCCAACCTCCTGGCTGTCTGTGCCTTTCCACATGGTTTTCCACTTAGCACAAAATTTGGGACCTTAGCTGTGGGTCTGGGTTGTTTCCCTTTTCACGACGGACGTTAGCACCCGCCGTGTGTCTCCCATACAGTCCGTCTCGGTATTCGGAGTTTGCAATGGTTTGGTAAGTCGCGATGACCCCCTAGCCATAACAGTGCTCTACCCCCGAGAGGATACATATGAGGCGCTACCTAAATAGCTTTCGAGGAGAACCAGCTATCTCCGGGTTCGATTAGCTTTTCACTCCTAATCACACCTCATCCCCTACCTTTGCAACGGGAGTGGGTTCGGGCCTCCAGTGCGTGTTACCGCACCTTCACCCTGGGCATGACTAGATCACCCGGTTTCGGGTCTACTGCCCGCGACTATGCGCCCTTATCAGACTCGGTTTCCCTTCGCCTCCCCTATACGGTTAAGCTTGCCACGAACAGTAAGTCGCTGACCC
>NZ_CP179923.1:3977500-4377500 GCF_047495535.1 Stenotrophomonas sp. EMP41
ACGACCTCAACCGGTGGGGCTGTGTCGATATCCGGAGCCGGCGCCATCTCGATGGGCGTTGAATCCTGTTCCAGCTCCGCCAATGGGCGCCACGAGGGCATGCCTTCGCACCACAGCAGCGTGCGTGCCGTCACCGTGCCGTCCTGCTGCAGGCGACGCAGGGCGGCCAGGTCCACCGGTCCTTCGCTCTGCCTGCTGTTGGCGTACCACCACTGTGCTTCCTGCATGAAAACGTCCTTGCTGCGTTGATTCGTTACCGGGTGACCGGTGTCCACGGTGCCGCTGACAATGTCTGAGACAGCACGTGGCTGCCACCCGGCGGCAGGGTCACCACGTCGGGCCCGGCGTTGGCCGCTTCCAGGCAGACGTAGTCGCGCCAGCCCTCACCCACATCTGCCATCTTCGCTGCAGCCTCGGCACCGGGATTCCACGCCACCAGCGAGCGACTTCCTTCCGTACGGATGTCGATGCGGCGTTTCAGCACCGGATCGCGCAGGACATAGTGACCCTTGGCCTGCGTGTAGATGCGGTCGCTGCGCCCGGGATCACGGGGATCGCGCAACGTCCAGGCGCCCTGCTGCCGACGCGGCGTCGCATAGTTCTCGAACTTGTCCAGATAGTCCAGCCCGTCCACGCCGTCCACCTCCACCGCGCTGGCATCACCCACGCGGAAATAGTTGTGCAGCGCCTGGGTGATGCTGGCATGGGAACTGCCGACGTTCTCGGTGATCAGTCGCTGGGTCAACTGGCGGCCTACGCGCACAGTCATCCGCAGCCGCAGGTCCAGGCTCTGCAGCACCGGGGGTGCCAGCGTGAGCTCGATGCTGCCGTCGTCCAGGCGACGGGCCTGTTGCAGTTCCCACGGCACGGTACGCACGAAACCGTGGGCGGGCACGTCGTTGCCCTGGCCCTGGCGGCCGAAGTACGGCCAGCAGACGGGGCTGCCTCCGCGGATCGGCGTGGGCAGTTCGGCGCGCCGGGGGGACAGCCACATCAGATCCGGCTGGCCCTTGGGCACGAAGGAAAGCAGCTGGCCGCCAAACACACTGACGGCCGCGCTGGCGTCGGCAGTTTCCACCAGCCAGGCATCGAGCCCTTGGTACTGCCCGCTGCGTACACCCTGGATCTGCTGCACGTGGGATCGACTCCGTATGGCCGGCGATTGCACGGCACTGTAGTTGCTGGGAAGCATGAAACGCGTGGGCACCGGCGCAGTGCGCGGCGTGTTCTGCAGAGTGCGAAGGATACGCTGTCCCGCGCGCCCATCTGCGTTGGCCCAGCCCAGGCGCTGCTGCTCGGCCTGGATCGCGCGGCGCGTGGCGGTACCGATCATGCCGTCGGCAGCACCGATGTCGTGGCCGCGGGCCAGCAGCTGGGTCTGCAGCTGGCGGCGCTCATCGCGGCCCAGGCCTGGATCGTCGGTCGGCCAGGCGGTAGCCAACCCGTTGCCGCCCCGCAACTCGTCGGCCAGCGTCGCGATCGCCAGCGCATAGCTTTCGGCAGCGTTGTAGCTGTAGATCGCGTCGTAGTTGCGGAACACCAGCAGCGCCGGGCCCTTGTTGCCGGCCGGCAGCAGCAGGGCGGCGCGCGCATCCGCCGGCAGGTTGGCCGGAGCCAACGCGCTGCCATCCAGCGCGGTCACGCCCTGCGCGCGCCAATCGGCCAGGGCGCGACGCTGGGTGCGGCCGGCCTGGCTGGCGTTGAAGCCGGCGGGCACACGCACCTCCATGCCCCATGGTTCACCACTGCGCCAACCGGCACGCTTGAGGTAGTTGGCGGTGGAGGCCAGTGCATCGGGAATGCTGCCGACCAGATCGCGGCGGCCATCGCCATCACCATCCACGGCGATGCGTGCATAGGTGCTGGGCATGAACTGGGTGTGCCCGAAGGCACCGGCCCAGGAGCCGGTGAGCCCCTGTGCCTGCAGGTCGCCGCGGTCGATCAGCTTGAGCAGCGCCAGCAGCTCACCGCGGAAGAAAGGTTGGCGGCGGCCGGCGCACGACAGCGTGGCCAATGACTGCAGCAGCGGGCGCTTGCCGAACACGCGGCCGTAGTCGCTCTCCACGCCCCAGACCGCGACGATGGTGGCCGGATCGACGCCATACTGGGCCGACACGCGATCGAGCAGGTCGCGGTGCTGCTGCAGCAGGGCGCGACCATCAGCCACACGCTGGCGATCAACCAGCGCGGCCAGATAGTCCCAGATCGGCGTGGTGAATTCGGGCTGTGCATCGAGCAGGCCGAGCACGCTGGGGTCCGGGGTGAGCCCGGCGGTGATCTCGTTGAAGCGGTCGGCGCCGATGCCCTGGGTCGCGGCGGTGGCCTGCAGGCCCGCCAAGCAGCGGCTGAACGCCGGATCGGTGCTGGTGGCGGAAGCCGCAGGCAGCGCCGGGGTCGACGCAAGGGCGGCCGCCAGGCCGAGCGTGGTCAGAACAGGCATGGCGTCCTCCGTGTTGCCGTTGCACGGCCATCTTAGGGGCAGCGGTGCCGCCGAACCTGAAGGGGCACCGGCTGGCCACCACCTCAGGCGCGGCGCAGCAAGCGCAGGCCGTAGGCGGGGCTTTCGGCATCCCATCGCTGCGCCACCTGCAGGCCCGACTGCCGCAACAGCGCGTCGAAGCTGTCATCGGTGTACTTGTGGCTGTACTCGACGCGGATGGGTTCACCGGCGGCGAAGTGGAAAATGTGGCCATCCAGGTGGACGTCCTGTGCCCGCTGGCTGACCAGATCGGTCTCGATGCGCAACCGCGCAGTGCTGTAGCGTGCACGATGACGGAAGCCATCGAGATCGAAGTCGCTGCCGATCTCGCGGTTTAGGCGGGCCAGCAGGTTGAGGGTGAATGTGGCGGTGACGCCCTGCGCATCGTTGTAGGCCGCTTCGATCAACGCCGGGTCCTTGTGCAGGTCGATGCCGACCAGGGCCAGGCCATCATGCCCCATGGTCTGGCGCATCGCGCGCAGCAGCGCGACCGCGTCTTCTCCTTCAAAGTTGCCCAGCGTGGAACCAGGGAAGAACAGCAGCCGTCGCGCGGGTCCGCGTTCGGGCACGGGTACGGCGACGGGACGGGTAAAGTCGGCACAGACCGGCAGCATCTCCACCTCGGGCAGCGCCGGGGCCAGATGGTCGATGCTGGACAGCAGCGCGGCACGCGAGATTTCTATCGGCGTGTAGGCCACCGGCTCGTGCAGGGCGGTCAGCAGCAACGCGGTCTTGCGGCCACTGCCGCTGCCCAGTTCCACCACGTGCAGGTGCGGCCCGACGCATCGGGCGATGTCCGGCAGTACCCGTGAAAGCAGGGCCAGCTCGGTGCGCGTGGGGTAGTACTCGGGAGTATGCGTGATCTGCTCGAACAGGCGCGAGCCGCGTGCATCGTAAAAGTACTTGGACGGCAGCTGGCGGGGCGTGCGCAACAACCCGGCCATCACGTCGGTAAGGATCTGCTGGCGGCCGGGAGTGAGATCGGTCAGCGCCTGCAGCGCGTCCTGCACCGTACTCATGCGAGATCCCTGGCCAGGCGCAGCCCGGAGAACTGCCAACGCGCCGGGGGCATGAAGAAGTTGCGGTAGCTGGCTCGCACGTGGCCACGCGGCGTGGCGCAGCTGCCACCGCGCAGCACCCATTGCCCGCACATGAACTTGCCGTTGTATTCACCGAGGTTGCCGGCGAAAGGGCGAAAGCCCGGATAGGCGCCATACGCGCTGTGGGTCCATTCCCATACATCGCCGAACAGCTGCCGCAGCCCACTGCCCTGCCCCGCCCGAGGGTGCAGCTGATCGTCGTCGGCAAAATGGCCACGCAGGGGCTGCGACGCAGCCGCGGCTTCCCACTCGAACTCGCTGGGCAGGCGCGCACCAGCCCAGCGGGCGCAGGCATCGGCCTCGTAATAGCTGAGGTGGCAGACCGGCGCATGCGGGTCCAGCTCTCGCCAACCGCCGAGGGTGTACTCGCGCTGCAGGGCATCGTCCCAGTACAGCGGGTGCTGCCAGCCCTCGGCTTCGCGCAACGCCCAGCCTTCGCTGAGCCACCAGCGCGGCTCGCGGTAGCCGCCAGCCTCGATGAAGGCGAGGTACTCGCCATTGCTGACGGGACGCTCTGCCAGTGCGTGTGCGGGGAGCAGCACGCGATGCGCCGGCGATTCGTTGTCGTAGGCGAAGGCGGCGTGCTGCGGCCAGGCTGCGGCGCCAATGGTGACGATGCGTTCGGGTGATTCGATCCAGCCCTGCGCACTGGCAGCGCTGGTGGCAGGCTGCAGGTCCTCACGGTAGGCCGGCTGCAATGGATTGCACCAGAACGCATGCTTGATGTCGGTCAACAGCAGTTCCTGGTGCTGCTGTTCGTGCTGCAGGCCCAACTGCAGGTGGTGCAGCGCCTGCACGTCGAGGTCACCCGCCGCCAGCCGTGACTGCACCTGCATGTCGACCTGCTGGCGGTAGTCGCGCACCTGCTGCAGCGATGGCCGCGACAACAGACCGCGTTGCGGCCGCGCGTGCGCCGGACCGATGCTTTTGTAGTAGCTGTTGAAAAGATAGTCCCAGGCTGGATCATGCGCCGGCGCGCTGGCGAATCCTGCCAGCACGAAGCGTTCGAAGAACCAGGTGGTATGGGCCAGGTGCCACTTGCTGGGACTGGCGTCGGCCATGCTCTGCAGCATGGCGTCCTCTGCACTGAGCGGTGCGGCCAACTGCAGGCTGCGGGCACGCACACGTGCGAAGTGGTGGGCGAGGTCGTGCTGCGGGGCAGCGACGGCGGTGGGTACGCTGTCCATGCCTACAGCATCGGCGCAGTGCGGTGAGTGCGACGTCATGGCGGCACACTGCCCCATTCACATGGTTGCGGGCATACCTTTTCAGGAAGCGCGTGTTCAAGAAGCGGGTGAGGACGCCGCTAACGGCAGTGTTGCGGCCGCATCGTCACCGCACTGGACTTCCTGCGTGCCCCTGCATCCACTCCGCCAGCCTGCGCATTACCTGTTCGTGCTGCCCGCCATGCTGGTCGTCCTGGTGCTGTGGATGGCACTGGGCACCGAGGATGTGGCCAGCCCGGCCCAACGCATCCTGCCCTGGCTGCTGGCCTGCCTCGGCGCGGGCCTGGCCCTGCTCTACCACCAGATACGCACGTTGTGCCTGCTGCTGGTCGTGGCGGTGGTGTTCGCCCTGCTGCACCGGGACGTCGGGGGCTACCTGCGCAGCGGCCATGTCGACGCCTGGACTCCGTTGCGCTTCCACGCAATCTCGGCCTGGGTACCGCTGCTGTTTGCCGGGCTGGCACTGTGGCCGGAACGCGGACGCCGACGCCAGGACCTGCTGCTGCGCAGCGTGGTCTGCGGCGCGGCCCTGGTGATCTTCCTGCTGCTTGCGGCACAACAGCCGCAGGGCATGCACGATCTGCTGTCGAGCCGTCACTGGGCCTGGATTCCCGCCGACTGGAATGCGCTGGCGCAGCTGCCGGCGCTGCTGTTCCTGCTGGCGGCCGCAGCGTTGGGCTGGCAGGCGTGGCGGCATCCGCGGCCACTGCACACGGCGATGCTGCTGGCCCTGCTGTGCCTGTGGTGGATGCTGCCGCGGATCTTCCTGCAGCCGGTACTGCTGGCGGCGCTGAGCAGCGCTGCCCTGCTGCTGATGCTGGGCGCGATGCTGCAGGAATCCTTCCACATGGCCTTCCGCGATGAGCTGACCGGCCTGCCGGGGCGACGAGCGTTCAATGAGACCCTGCAGCGGGCGCGCGGCACCTACAGCATCGCGATGGTGGACGTGGACCACTTCAAGTCGTTCAACGACACCCACGGCCACGACACCGGCGACGACGTGCTGCGCCTGGTGGGGTCGCGGTTGGCGCGTGTCGGCGACGGTGGCCGAGCGTTCCGCTATGGCGGCGAGGAATTCGCGGTGGTGTTCCTGGACCGCCCGGCGACGGCCTGCATCGAGGCCGTCGAAGCACTGCGGCAGAGCATCGAGGACACCCGCATGCAGCTGCGCGACCGCAGCACCCGCAGCCGTGACGACGAAGCCGGCCGTCAGCAGCGCGGACGCGGCGGCACCGGCCAGGTGGTGCAGGTGACGGTCAGTATCGGGCTGGCCGACAGCCGCGTGGATCCGCGACCGACGGCAGTGGTCAAGGCCGCCGACCAGGCGCTGTACATGGCCAAGGACGGAGGTCGCAACCAGGTCCGCGCGCACGGCGGCCAGCGCCTGCTGGCTGCATCCAGTGCGTAGCGCTCAGACCGCGTCGAGGTAATACCAGCGGCCGTCGATGCGCCGGAATCGGCTGTGCTCGGTCATTCTCACCGCGCTCCCGCCGCCGATGCGGTAGCGCGCGGTGAAGCGCACTTCAGCACTGTCTGCGCCGGTGACCGTGTGGTCGTGCACGGTCAGGCCCAGCCAATGGGTGCGCTGGCCTGGCGCATCGTCCAGCGACAGCTCGGCCGGTCGCGTGTCCGGGTGCCAGGTGTGGCGCAGGTAGCCGGCCAGGCCCCTCACATAGGCGCTGTAGCGCGAACGCATCAGGCGCTCGGCATCGGGCGCGGCCTCGCCGGCATGGAAACGGCCACAGCAGGCCGGATAATCGGCAGGAAGGCCACAGGGGCACGGATCGGCGGATTTTCGGCTCATGCCGGCATTGTCGCCGGGTTGCAGGAATTGATCCATGCACGGCGGCAGTCACCCGGATCAGGACAGGCGTATGCTGTCGCGCCCCCACTTTGATTGATCGCCGTGCTGGAACTGGTTCCCCCTGAGTTGTGGTGGCTGGTGGTGATCGCCTTCATCGCCGGTCTCGTGGATGCTGCCGTGGGCGGCGGCGGCCTGGTACAGCTGCCCGGCCTGTTCACGGTGCTGCCACAGCAGACACCGGCGATGCTGTTTGGTACCAACAAGTTCAGTTCGATGTTCGGTACCGGTGCGGCTGCCTGGCGCTATGCGCGCAATGTGCGCTTCCCGTGGAAGCCGGTACTGTTCGCGGCCGGCACGGCCTTCATCTTCTCCTTCGCCGGGGCCACGGCGGTCAGCCTGTTGCCCAAGGACGCGGTGCGCCCACTGGTGCTGGTGCTGCTGATCGCGATGCTGGCCTATACGCTGTGGAAGAAGGACTTCGGCGCGTTGCACCGGCCGCAAGAGATCGGCCGCCGCGAACTGGTGATCGCGCTGGCGATCGGTGCGGCGATCGGCTTCTACGACGGCTTCTTCGGGCCAGGCACCGGCAGTTTCCTGATCTTCCTGTTCGTGCGCTTCTTCGGGCTGGATTTCCTGCGCGCGTCAGCGGCTTCGAAGGTCGTGAACCTGGCGACCAACGTGGCAGCGATCTCGTTCTTCGTGCCGACCGGCAACATCCTGTGGCTGTTCGCGCTGCCAATGGCCGCAGCCAACATCATCGGTTCGGTGGTGGGCACGCGCCTGGCGCTGAAGGGCGGCACGCCGTTCATCCGCAAGCTGTTCGTGGGGCTGGTGGTGGTGCTGATCGCGCGGATGGCGTGGGATACGTTCCGCGCTGCGTGAATGCGGTTGCCGGCCAGCGGCCGGCACTACCGAATCCCGCCCATGGGTAGTGCCGGCCGCTGGCCGGCATTCCCCTTCAATCGGCCGGGTCAGGCCTCGGCTTCTTCCGGTTCGTTGGCCTGCTGGCGGCTGCGCTCGGGCAGCTTCAGGCGCTTGCCCTCTTCGTCGTACTCGATCAGCAGCACGCCGGAGTCGTGGCGGCCGCTGATTTCGACGAAGCAGGCGCCGCCGATGAACGGTTCCAGCGTCATCACCGACTTCAGCGGGGTGGCGACCACCATCTGGAAGCCGAAGTTGTCGAAGATGTTCATCGCCAGCGCGGTGAACTCGTTGTCGGCCTTGTCGAAGGCCTCGTCGAGCACGACCGCGGCGTAGCTGGGCAGCTGGCTGTCGGCGCCGCCGAGCTGGTAGCGCAGCGCAGCCGCCAGGCAGGTGGTGGCCAGCTTCTGGCGCTGGCCACCGGACTTGCCGGCGCCGCTGCGGTAGATCTCGACCTGCTGGCGCGTTTCCGCATCCAGCTCGACGCCGATGAACTCCACGTGCATGCGCACGTCCAGCACCAGCTCGCGCCAGCGCTTGTCTTCGCCTTCCTGCGAGCCGAGGCGGTTGACCAGCTGGCGCAGAACGGTGAACTGCGACTCGGCCAGCTCACGCTGCTCGGTCTGCTGCTGCGACAGCACCTCGCGCAGCTGCAGGTGGAACTCGGCGACCTCCGGCAGGCGGCGGTCGCTCAGTTCGATGGTCAGCAGCGTGCCACGGTTGAACGGCACCTGCTCAAGGCTGGCGTTCACCTCGTCCAGGCGCTGGCCGATCGACTTGCGGGCCTCTGCGCTGTGGCGCTGCAGGGCCAGCAGGTTGTTCTTGCTCTGGTTCTGCAGCAGGTCGAAGAAGCGCTCTTCGTGCTGTGGCAGGCCGTCGCGTTCCAGCCGTTCGAGGCGTGCGAGGAAGTCCTCGGCCGAGGCCACCGACACGGTGAAGTCGCCCGACTCCTCCGGCCACTGCTGGATGAAGCGGCGGAAGCAGCCGATCAGCTGGTTCTCGATGCGGTTGAGGTCCTGCTGCGAGGACGACAGCTGCTCGTTCAGCGCGTTGCTGACCTGGCGCATGTGCGCTTCGAGCGTTTCCAGGCTGAGCGGACCCTGTTCCTGCAGGCGCTCGGCGAGGCCGGCTTCCTGCTCCTGGGCCAGGCTCGGCAGCACCAGTGCGCGGCTCTGCTGGCGTGCGCGGTCAAGGCGATCACGTTCCTTGACCAGCTGGCCGCGCTCGACGCGGACGTCTTCATAGGTACGGCGGGCCTGCTCGATGTCGGCACGCACGGCGTCGATCTGCTTGGCCAGCTTGGCGAGATCGGCGTTGCCTTCGCGCAGGTCGCGCAGGGTGGCTTCGATATCGCTCAGGCGCTGCTGCGGAGCGGCGATGTCGATCTCGTTCCAGCTGATGCTGACCAGCTCGTGGCACGCCAGGCGGCGTTCGTTGTCGCGGTCACGCTGCCCGCGCAGGCGCGCGATGTCGGTCTCGCAGCTGGCGATGCGCTTGGCCAGTTCCTGTGCTTCGCGCTCGAAGGCGCCCACCTTGTCGTGGTTGTTGAAGCCGAGGATCCAGCGACGGCGGTCGCCCACCGCACTGCGGTCGTCCTTCTCGAAGCGGTCGCCGGGATGCTTGACTTGGCCTTCGCGGGTGATGCCGCGGTCGACGTTGCGCAGCTGCTTGGCATCCACGCATTCGTAGTCGAAGCGCCTGCCCAGCTCGCGGCGCAGCCAGCTTTCGAACACATGCTCGCGCAGTTCAAGCTTGTGCAGCAGCGACTTCGCCGATGGCTCACGGGCGAATGCATCATCGTTGCGGCGCACGCGGTAATAGGTGAAGCGCATGCCGAGGTGGGTACGGTTCACCCATTCGGCGACGTCGTTGTAATGCTTGTCGTCGACCAGCAGCGACAGCGCGAAGCCACCCAGCACGCGCTCGATGGCACCCTGCCAGCCCTGCTCTTCCGAGCGGACCTGGATCAGTTCGCCGACGAAGGGCAGTGCCGCCTCGGCGATGCCGGTCTCTTCGGCCAGACGCGCGCGCAGCTTCTGCATCGGCGCCGGGATGTTGGAGGGCGTGCGCTGCATCGCTTCGAGTTCGGCACGGACCTCGCCGAAGCGGCGCTCGTCATCGCGCTTGCCGCCCAGGCGGTCACTGATCGCGTCGTCCAGTGCCGAGGAGGCACGCTGGCGGTCCTGCAGTTCGTTCTGTGCGCGCTCGACCAGTTCAGCGAAGCCGTGGGCGTCGTCCGGCAGTTCGGTCCCCAGCTGCTGCGCCGCCTGGCGTGCCTGCTCGCGCTTGGCCTGGCGGCGGTCGCGCTCAGCTTCGGCACGGCCCTGCTCGCGTTCCAGTTCTTCGATGCGCTCACCGCCCTGCTGGCGGCGCTGCAGTTCCAGTTCGGCCAGGCGCTCGGTGTGATTGTCCAGTGCGGCACGGCGCTGGGCTTCTTCGCCAAGCAGGCCGCGGTCACGCACGTCCATCTCGCGCAGGCGCGCTTCGATCAGCGCCTGGCGCCGGCTTTCGCGGAAGCTGTCGACACCCAGCTTCAGCGCTTCGTCGTCGCCGCGGCGGCGGTGCATTTCCTTCAGGTCGTTGTAGTAGGCACGCGCCGGCAGCAGGGTTTCCACCTGGCGGCGGGCGGTGACCACCGCCTGGTGCGCGCCATCAAGCTCGGCGAAGTCGCTGACCAGGCGCTCGGCGGCGTCGAAGGTCTTCGGCGTGTCGAGCATGAAGTCGCGCAGGAAGACGTTGAGGTCGCCCAGGTTCTTTGCCGACTGCGTCTTGTGCAGCAGGCGCAGCGCCATCTCGTTGTCGATGCCGAGCAGGTCGCGGAAGCGCTCGGCGTAGCCGGAGAAGGTATCGAAGTGGTGCAGGTCGGGCAGCTTCTGCTTCAGCTTGCGCAGGTCCAGGTCGAAGCCGCCGAGGTCCTTGGCGATGTCGAACGGGCGCTCGGCGATCATGTAGTGCTTGCGCACGTCACCAGCCGAGGTGCCATTGCCGGAGATCCACAGCAGGCGCACCAGGCTGACCACGCGGCCATCGCCAGCGCGGTATTCCAGCACCAGTGCGGTCCAGGTCGCGCCCTTGCGCAGGTACTGGGTGGCGATTTCGCCGGTGCCGCTGTCCTGCTGGTCGGCCCACGCGCCGCGCACGTAGGACACCAGGTTGCGGTCGCGGCCACTGCGCTCGGCTTCACGCGCAGCGGCGTTGAAGTCGACGATGGCCGGCGGCGTCAGCAGCGCGGACATGGCATCGAGCAGGGTCGACTTGCCCGAGCCGGAGCGGCCGACGAACAGGAAGCCGCGCTCGGCGATCGGTACTTCGGTCAGGCCGTTGAAGGTGCCCCAGTTGTGCACCTGCAGGCGGCGCATGCGGAACTGCTGCAGGCGCGGGTCCGGCAGGCCTTCGTTGAACAGGGCGGGAGTGTGCTTGGAGATAGCCATGCGATGGTCGGGTCTCTCAGGCCTCGGCGGCCGGGGTTTCACGCAGCTGGCGGTAGACCGCCGAAAGCTGGGACACGTCTTCGGCGGAGAACAGCAGCTTCAGCGCCGGCGAGACTTCGTGGCGGTCTTCCTGGCCGCTGAGGCGGGTCAGGATGTGGTTGTCCTTCATCTTCTGCACCGCCGATGCGACGCGACGGTTGAAGCCGGCGCGGTCGGTGGACAGGTTCTTTTCGTAGATGGCCAGCGCTTCGGCCATCTCGGCGTCGGCGACCACCGCGCGGTTGCCGCGCGCATCGGCCTCGGCCAGCTGCTGGCGCAGGTACAGCAGCAGCACCGAGTCGATGAAGGTCAGCGGCGAGGTGCGCAGCAGCACCGGCGCATCGACGTCCTCGGTATCGGCCTGGCGGGTGAACGCCACGCCACTGTCGCGGTCGAGCACCAGTTCCAGGAACAGGTCGGCCAGCGACGAGCGGATGGCCGCTTCGCTGCGGATCAGCGCCGGCCACAGCTTGGCGTGGCGCAGCTGGTCGATGCTGGGGCCGATCAGCAGCTGGCACAGCGCGCGGCGCGCATCCAGCGGCAGGCGCCCGGTATCGCCGAGGTAATACACGTCGTTGCCACGGCGGGGCTGCGCCACGGCCGCCACCGGCTCGGCCTCGTAGGCGTCTTCCGCCATGTCGGCCTGCGCTGCGTCGATGGGATCTTCATGCCAGCTCATGGCGTCTCTCCTGGGTGAACCAAACCAGCGGGATGCGGGCGCGACGGATCTGGCCGTCGCCACCACGCCATTGCGCAAGCTCCTGCTCGCCGGCGACCACGTTGCCGAAGCGCGTGCCCAGCGACAGGTAGCCGATGACGCTGCCAAGGCCCTGCGGCGCCTCGCGCTGCGACAGGGCCTGGGCGATGCTGAGCCGCGGCTGGGCATCGAGCAGGTCGTGCAGGTCGCGGCGCAGGGTGCGGAAATCGATTTCGGACGAAGCCACCAGATCGCCGACGCTTTCCAGGCTGATCGCGGCGGCGTCGTTGTACTCGACGTTGCCATCGACCTGGGCGCTGCGCGGATCGTGCAGTTTCCATTGCGACCACGAGCGCAGGCGGCTGGTGGTCAGCTGCAGGTCGCGGCCGATGCCACGTTGTGCGGGGAACTCGTCACGCAGTGCCAGCGCTTCGGACTGCGCCTGCTTCAGCAGCTGGTTGAGGCGGCGCTGTTCCAGATAGCCACGGCTCTGCACGAAGCCGCGCAGGCTGCGCGCGAAGTGCTGCAGCACATCGTGCACCTGGCCACCGCGCTCGAGCATGGTGCTGGTGAAGCCGCGCAGGAAGTTGCGTTCGTTGCGGTCCAGGCGGCGGGCGAAGCCGCGCGCCAGCACTGCCTCCAGTGCGGCATCGAGCTGGGCGCTCTGCTCGGCGTCGTTGAGCAGGCGCCAGAAGGCCTGGAAGCTGCGCCCGGCATCACTTTCGCCGATCACGTCCACGCCTTCGAACAGCTGCGACAGCACATCGCCGCGCTCGCCCTCGTCGTCGATGATGCGTTCGCGGAACTCGCGGTTGAGCTGCTCGAAGTCGTCGCGCACGCGGCGGAAGTCCTCGGTCAGCTCGTCGGCCAGGCCGATGATCTGGCGCGCACGTTCCAGCGCGCGCTTGCCGTCCAGCGCGATCACACGGCCGGCGCCGACACGGGCAATCTCTGCGTCGATCCGGTCGCGCTCGTCGCGCAGCGCCGACAGGCGTGCGTCCGGATCGGATTCGGTCTGCGCGGCCAGCTGCGAGAGCTGTTCGATGACCAGTGCCAGGCGGCTTTCGGTGGCGGCCACGCGGGCCTGCTCGAGACCGTCGGCGAAGCGGATCGCCTGCAGCGCCGCGGTCGACAGTTCGTACTGCTCCTGGTCGGCGCCCTCGGGCAGGCGGCGTTCCAGCCAGCCCTGGGCCAGCCAGTGCGCGATGTAGGCCTGCGCGGTACGCGGCAGCTCGCGCGACAGTTCATCGCCGTTGAGCTGATCCAGCGCACGCTGCAGGCGCTCGTTGAGCACCGACGAAGGCAGGGTGCGCTCGCCGTCCATCAGCAGCCCCTGCAGCAGGCCGATGATTTCCGGAGCGTGGTCGGCGGCGAGCAGCTTCCACTGGGGCTGTTCGCGCAGATGGCGGTAACGGGAGATGCGTTCGCGATGCTTCATGCAGCGAAAGGAGTCATGAGGGCTGGCGGGGAGGGGCAGCCACGCACGGCGGCCGCGCCGGCAGCCGTGGGCATGCCGGCCCGCAGGGGCCGGCGGAGTGCGGTCAAGCGGCTCAGCGCTTGCCGCCCACTTCGATGAAGCGCAGGAACTCGGCGCGGGTACGCGCGTCGTCGCGGAAGCTGCCCAGCATCTTGGAGGTGACCATGCTGACGCCGCGCTTGTGGATGCCGCGGGTGGTCATGCATTCGTGCGCGCCTTCGACGACCACGCCGACACCGATCGGCTGCAGCACATCCTGGATGCACTGGGCGATCTGCGCGGTCATCTTCTCCTGCACCTGGAAACGGCGGGCGTAGGCTTCGACGACGCGGGCCAGCTTGCTGATGCCCACCACCTTGCCGGCCGGCAGGTAGCCGACATGCACACGGCCGATGATCGGCGCCATGTGGTGCTCGCAGTGGCTTTCGTACTCGATGTCGCGCAGGACGATGAGTTCGTCATAGCCGGCCACTTCCTCGAAGGTGCGCTCCATGTAGGCGCGCGGGTCGTCGCGGTAACCGCTGAACCAGTCGCCATAGGCTTCGGCGACACGGCGGGGGGTATCCAGCAGGCCTTCACGGGACGGGTCCTCACCGGCCCAGCGCAGCAGGGTGCGCACGGCATCCTCGGCCTGGTCCTGGGTCACGTCGCCCTGCGGGGCGGCCTTTTCGTTGTTCTTGCTCATTGCGTACAGCGTCCCGAACGGGGGGCGAGCATCGTACCCGACCGGGGGGTGGGTCGTCCTGTTGGGACGGTTCATCGGGGGGTTCTTCCGGCGCCTCGTTGCTGCTGAGCGAGAGGGGGAAGGGGCAGGCCGGGCAGGACACGCCGCAAGTACGTCCCTGTAGGCTCGGCCACGGCATCCATGCCGTGGACGGTCCTGCCCGGCCTGCCCCTCCCCCTCTCCGACGGTTTCCTGCGGGCGCGGCCGGACCGCCCGAAAGCGGGGGCAAAAGCGGGGGTTCATGGCTTCTGAAGCACCGCGGGCCGCTGCTGCGGTGGGTGCGGGCCGTTGGTCCGCACTGCTCCTGCCTTTAAAGAGCCAACCCACCGCGCTCGCGGGGTGATGGGAGGGCAGCGGGGCCGGGCGGGGCAGGACCGTCCACGGCATGGATGCCGTGGCCGAGCCTACAGGGACGTACTTGCGGCGTGTCCTGCACCGTCCGGCCCCCGCTGCCCCACCCGACACCAAGCGGGCGCAACGCTTTCCTCAGTATTCCTACCCACCCATTCAGCAATACCTATTGATAGGAATGAAATTAGTAGTATCCTATCTATCTCTTATGGACCGACCCCTCGACGAGCGCACCGTGCTGCAGATGCAGCTCAGCTCCGGCCTGCTGTACGCAGGGCGGCAGTGGCAGCGCCTGGCCGACAGCCGGCTCGGCAGCTACGGCATCTCCACTGCCTGCACCATGCCCCTGCTGATGATCGGCCGCTCCGGCGGTGGCATCCGCCAGGTGGCGCTGGCCCAGCAGCTGGGCATGGAGGGTCCTTCCCTGGTACGCCTGCTGGACAAGCTGTGTGCCAGTGGCCTGGTCCGCCGCGAGAGCGACGCCAGCGACCGCCGCGCCAACCTGTTGTGGCTGACCGACGAGGGCCATGCGCTGGTCAGCGAACTGGAAGACCAGTTGATCGGCCTGCGCCAGGACGTGTTCGGCGAGCTTTCCATGGATGAACTGCACGCCGTGCTGAAGGCATGGCGCCTGCTGGCCGAGGCCGCCGACCGCATCACGTAAGAGCGCTGCCCCCGAACGCCGCCGCTGCCGTGCACACGCCAGCGGCTTTTACCCGTTGCCGTTGTTTCGTTGTTCCTCCCCTTCCCCACCTCGCCCCCGCCCCTACCGATGCCCGGTGAATTCAGTCTCCATGGAGTGTTCGTCCCGACCCTGCTCGGGTTGATGGTGTTGGCCTACCTGGTCAACAGCGGCCTGCACGCGCTGCTGCAGCGTGCCGGTGCCTATCGCCATGTCTGGCACCCGGCGCTGTTCAACCTGGCGCTGTACGGGATCGTGCTGGGCCTGCTGTTCCACCTCCTGCGTTGGATGCAATCGTGAACAAGATCGTGAAGAAGACCCTGCCGGTGCTGCTCACCAGCGCAGCCGTGATCGTCGCCCTGCTGGTGCTGCGCCAGCTGTGGGTCTATTACATGGATGAGCCGTGGACCCGCGACGCCCATGTCGGCGCCGACGTGGTGCAGGTGGCGCCGGATGTTTCGGGCCTGGTGGAAACGGTGAACGTGGCCGACAACCAGGCAGTAAAGAAGGGCGACCTGCTGTTCGTGGTCGATCGCGCCCGCTACCGCATCGCGCTGGAGCAGGCCAAGGCCAGCCTGGCCGAGCGCCAGGCCTCGGTGGCACAGCTGCGCCGCGAGATCGGCCGCGACCGCAGCCTGCAGGACCTGGTTGCCGCCGAGGACGCCGAAGTGCGCCGCGCCAAGCTGCAGGCCGCACAGGCGGCGCTGGCCACCGCACAGGCCGCAGTGGACCTGGCCGAGCTCAACCTGGGCCGCACCGAGGTGCGCGCGCCGGCCGACGGCCGGGTCAACGACCGCACGATGCGCGTGGGCGACTACGTGGTGGCCGGCAAGCCGGTGCTGGCGCTGCTGGATACCGGCTCGTTCCGCATCGATGGCTACTTCGAGGAGACCCGCCTGCGCGGCGTGGCGCCGGGGCAGCGCGTGGACATCCGCCTGATGGGCGAATCGACCCCGCTGCACGGCCATGTCGAAAGCATCGCCGCCGGCATCGAAGACCGCTACCGCAGCAACGGCAGCACCCTGCTGCCGAACGTGACCCCGGCCTTCGACTGGGTGCGCCTGGCCCAGCGCATTCCGGTGCGCATCGCCATCGACGAAGTGCCCAAGGGCGTTGAGCTGATTGCCGGCCGTACCGCCACGGTGACCGTGCAGACCACCAGCACCAAGCACGACGACAAGGCCGGCACCGTGCCGACACAGGCGGGCCTGTGAACGCCGCCCTGCCCCGTCTCGGCCTGATCGTCGCACTGGCCAGCCTGGCCGCGTGCAAAACCGTCGGCCCGGACTATGCACTGCCCGAAGGCTCGGCCTTCAAGCGCCCGCAGGCCAATGCGGCGTTCATCGATACGCAGAACCCGCAGATTGCCGCCAACCAGGCGCTGCCCGACCGCTGGTGGTCGCTGTACAACGACCCGGTGCTGGACGGGCTGATCACCCAGGCACTGCGTGACAACGTGGAACTGAAGGCCGCCGATGCGCACCTGCGCCGTGCGGCGGCGGTATACGAACAGGCGCTGGACGCCGGTGGCTTCGAGTACGAAGCCGAGGCCGGGGTCAGCCGCGCGCAGCTGTCGGCCGAATCGTTCCTGCAGGAGCACGAACTGCCGGTGATCAACCTGGCCGATGGCAAGTTCGCGGTCAGCTACCAGTTCGACCTGTTCGGCAAGCTCAAGCGCGGCGCCGAGGCGGCGCGTGCCGACGAGCAGTCCGTTGCTGCGGCGCGCGACCTGGCCCAGGTCAGCGTGGTCGCGCAGGTCGCCGACAGCTACCTGGAAATCTGCCACGCCAACCACGAACTGCACGTGGCCGAGCATTCGCTGCAGCTGCAGCAGCGCAGCCGCAGCGTCACCGAGCGCCTGATCGCAGCCGGCCGCGGCACGCCGCCGGAACTGGCCCGCGCCAATGCGCAGGTGGCATTGCTGGAAGCCGCGCTGCCGCCGCTGCGCGCGCAGCGTTCGGCGGCCGCCTATTCGCTGGCCGCGCTGCTTGGGAAAACCCCGGGCCAGCTGCCAGCCGGCGTGATCGACTGTGCGCACGCGCCCAGCCTGGCGCAGCCGCTGCCGGTCGGTGACGGCCGGGCACTGCTGCAGCGCCGCCCCGACGTGCGCCAGGCCGAACGCAAGCTGGCCTCGGCCACCGCGCGGATTGGCGTGGCGACCGCCGAGCTGTATCCGGACATCCGCCTCGGTGCCTCGGTGGGTGCGGCTGGCCTGCTGGAAGACTTCGGCACGCCGATGACCCAGCAGTGGTCGATCGGCCCGCTGATCTCGTGGACGCTGCCGTCGTCCGGTACCCACGCGCGCATCCACGCCGCCGAAGCCGGTGCCGACGCGGCCCTGGCCGAGTTCGACCACACCGTGCTGCAGGCGCTGCGCGAGACCCAGACCGCGCTGGACCGCTACGCCCAGGACCTGCGCCGCCTGCAGTCGCTGCACACCGCGCAGGAACAGGCCGCATTGGCCGCCGAGCAGAACCGCCGCTTGTACCAGGGCGGCCGCACGCCGTACCTGTCCAGCCTGGATGCCGACCGCAGCCTGGCCACCAGCGATGCCACCCTGGCCGCCGCCGAAGCGCAGGTCTCGCGCGACCAGATCCATCTGTTCCTGGTGCTGGGTGGCGGCTGGCAGGCAACGTCCGCCAATGCACAGGCCTCGGCGAAGTAAGCCATGAACGCGCTGACCGATCGCCAGGCGTGGCTGTTCTCGATCAAGACCTACCTGGCCGCGGTGGCCGCGCTGTACATCGCCATGGCTGGCAACCTGTCGCGCCCGTACTGGGCCATGGGCACGGTGTACATCGTCAGCCAGCCGCTGCTGGGGCCGACCCGCGCCAAGGGCGTGTACCGCATCGTCGGCACCCTGGTGGCCGGGCTGGCCACCCTGCTGGTGCTGCCGGCGCTGGTGGAAACGCCGCTGGTGCTGAGCGCGGCGATGTCGATCTGGCTGGCCGGCTGCCTGTTCATGGCCCTGCTCAACCGCGGCCCGCGCGGCTACGCGTTCCTGCTGGCCGGCTACACCACCGCCTTCATCGGCTTCCCGGCGGTGACCTCGCCGGAAACCATCTTCGACACCGTGGTGGCACGCAGCGAGGAGATCATCCTCGGCACCGTGGTGGCGGTGCTGTTCGCCTCGCTGCTGTTCCCGGCCTCGGTGCGCCCGATGCTGCGCGCCCGCATCGGCAACTGGATGGAGGACGCCGCGCAGTGGTGCCGGCAGATCCTTGAACGTGGCCGCGCGCATGCGCCGCGCAACCGGCTGGCCGCCGACCTGGTGCAGTTCGAGGCACTGATCGAGTTCCTGCGCCGAGACGACCCGCGCCACGCCGGGTCTGCGGTGTCGATGGAGCGCCTGCGTGAGCGCATGCTGCTGCTGTTGCCGGTGCTGTCCTCGATTGCCGATCGGTTGAGCGCGCTGCGCAGCGGCGGCCAGGCCCTGCCCGAAGGGCTGCCGGCGCTGGTCGACGACATCCGCGATTGGCTGGACGGCCCGACCAACGCCAGCGAATACGCCCGCCTGCGCGCGCGCATCAGCGCGCTGAAGCCGCAGGTGGACCGCGACCTGCAGCACCTGCAGCTGGCCAGCCTGCTGCTGCGCCTGGAGGAGCTGGTCGACCTGTGGCAGGACTGCCGCACCCTGCAGCACGCGATCGACCACGGCACCGCGCCGCTGGACCGCGCGCACTACCGCATCCGCACCGAGCGCGTGGCCGCCGACAGGCACGTCGACTACGGCATGGCGCTGTTCTCCGCGCTCAGTGCCGGCGTGGCACTGATGAGCTACTGCGTGCTGTGGATCGCACTCGGTTGGGAGGGCGGTGGCAATGGCGCGATGATGGCCGCGGTGACCGCCGCGTTCTTCGCCGCACAGGACGATCCGGCCCCCAGCATGGTGCAGTTCCTGGTGTGGGCGATGGTCGCCTCGGTAGTGGCGGGCGTGTACCTGTTCGGCGTGTTTCCAGCCGTGCACGACTTCGGCCTGCTGGCGCTGGTGTTGGCGGTGGCCTTCCTGCCGCTGGGACTGCTGCTGCATCATCCCAAGAGTGCGCTGTTCGCGCTGCCGCTGACAGTCAACCTGGCTGCGTTGCTGAGCCTGCAGAACACCTACAGCGCCAACATCCAGGTCTTCCTCAACTCGTCGATCGCGATGTTCATCGGCATTGGCTTTGCAGTGGTGATGACCCGCCTGTTCCGTTCGGTAGGTGCCGAGTGGACCGCACGCCGGCTGGTGCGGCAGGGCTGGACCACGCTGGCCGAAGCCGCCGAAGGACGTGGCCAGCAGGACCGGCAGCGCTTCGCCGCACGCATGCTCGACCTGCTGGGCCTGCTCGCACCGCGCCTGGCGGCGACGCCGGAGGGCAGCGACATCGCCTCGGTGGACATGCTCAACGAGGCGCGCATCGGCCTGAACATCCTGCAGCTGCGCCGTGCACGGCTGGAACTGCCCGAGCGCAGCCGCGAAGCCGTCGAGCACATCCTGGAGGAGATCGCTGGGCACTACCGGCGGCAGATCGCGGCGCGCAAGCCGATGGTGGCGGCCGACGCGCTGCGCGAGCGGCTGGATACCTCGCTGGCACGGGTCGGCAGCGTGGCCGCCTGCAAGGCCCGCGACGAGGCGCTGATGGGCCTGATCGGCCTGCGCTTCGCGCTGTTCCCGGAGGCGAAGGCGCTGGCGCCGGAGTGGGCGGACACCGACGCTGCATCAGCCTGATAATGATCGGTGACGCCGGGCGATGCCCGGCAGCCTTTCGCCACGGCAGCAGGATGGTTCAATGAGTTACGACATGATGGTGTTCGAGGCCAGCGCCGCCCCACGTGAGGCGGCGGCCTTCATCGCCTGGTTCGAAAAGCAGACGCAGTGGAACGAGCGCCACGAGTACGACGACCCGGCAGTCAGCAGCGCGGCGCTGCAGGCGTGGTTTACGGAGATGGCGCAGGAATTCCCGCCGATGAACGGACCGCTTAGCAACGACGATGACGACCGTGCCGAAGTGACCGAGTACAGCATCGGCCAGCAGGTGATCTACGGTGCGTTTGCCTATTCGGTGGCCGAGCGCGCGCACGGGCGCGTGCAGGATCTGGCCGAGAAGCACGGCGTGGGCTTCTTCGATGTGAGTGCTGATGAAGCGGCGATCGTGTTCCCGGATGGGCTGGTGCTGATTGCTGAATGACGGGAGCGGCAGGGCTGCGCCCTGCACCTGCCGAGGCAACGTCAACGGCAACGTCAAAGGCTGGCATTCCGTGGGATGGCGGGGTAGGTCCGGTTGAGGGGGACGCCGTAAACCCATCCATGGGGGCTTGGTCGCGGCATCCATGCCGCTCACACCCCCTCAACCGGACCCACCCCGCCTTCGACAGTTTTCCGGTGGCCAATAGATCCACGCCATGCGTGGATGAGCGCCGGGATGATCGAAATACGCTTTTGTAGAGTCGAGCCATGCTCGACTGCTTCTGCTAGCGATTCAGGAACAGATCGACCGCTTCATCAGCCTCGTAAGCGGTTATCTGCCCAAGCATGCGTGCGACGCCGGTATTGCCGTGGGCCAACGCGAGCGATGTCAGCAACGCTGAACTCATGCTTCTATCATGCGTCTCCAGGATTACGCTGGCGGCAAAGCGAGCGAGGTTCTGGAGCGCCTCTGAGTACTGCGGCTCCAGAAAGTCCGGGAGCACGATGTCGGCTTCTCGTCTCTCAACTTCAATTTTGATCGGCAGCCCAACGAAGTCAAACGTGAGTGCCTTTGACTGAAGCAGAAGTGCGTTCACGATATGCGGAACCGCCGCAAACGAAGCGCTGTAGACGTCCCCTTGATGGCACAGGCTGCTCCACAGCTCGTGCCAGGTGTCCTCGATCGGATCGTCTTCCGATCTTTCGTCTTTCGGGATACTGAGATTGGCGAGCAGCTCCGGGATGTCATCCGCAGCCCCATAGGCATGCTGCAGTTCGGCCCAGCGTGGGTCATCCAGGGCGATAAGCGCCATGTGCCGGTTCCTGTGTCGTGGGGTAGCAACGCAGGATAGGTAGCGCCGACGGCGTCATCAAACGGCAAATGCGACATCGGGGCGATGGGGTCAGAGCCCGATGGGAACGGGATCCGGCCCCGATTCAGAACAACGTGCCCTGCACCGTGGGCTGTTCGATGCGCGCTGGTTGTTCGGGCACATCTTCGGCACCCAACCGCCAGGCCAACCCGCCCAATCGGCTGGCGTGGCGCTTCAACGCCGCCTGCAGCACGTCGGCGCTGCCCGCCACATGCAGCACCTGGCGGGCACGGGTCAGGCCGGTGTAGACCAGTTCGCGCGACAGCACGCGGCTGTCCTGGCGCGGCAGCTGCAACCACACTTCATCGAACTCCGAACCCTGTGCCTTGTGCACGGTCATCGCAAAGGCGCTTTCGTGCGCGGGTAGTGCCGCCGGGTGGAAGGCGCGCGGCTGGTCGACGCTGTCGCCGGGGAACCAGGCCACCATCGCGCCACTGCCATCGCGCAGGCAGATGCCGATATCACCGTTGAATAGGCGGTGCCGGTAGCTGTTCTCGGTGACCAGCAGCAGGCGGCCCTGGAAGTAGCCCGGGGTGTTGCCAGCCAGCAGCTGTTCGATGCGGCTGTTGAGCCCGCGCGCACCTTGCGGGCCTTCGCGCAGCGCGGTCAGCACGCGCAGGCGACCGGCCTGCTGCAGGGCACTTACCGGATCCGCGGCCTCGGCCAGTGCACGCCAATGGCCCAGCAGGTGCTCGCGTTGGCCGCGCAGTGGATCGGCTTCGCCTTCGTGGAAATGCACGCCGGCCAGTTCAGCACTGCGCAGCAGCTGCAACGCGGTGCCGCTGTCGCCTTCGCGCACGGCATGCGCCAGCGGTGCCAGGTCCAGCGCATCACTCTGCCGGTAGCCGCGCTGCAGCTGCACGCGACGGCCGGCGAAAGCGCGTGGTGCGGCCTGCGGCTGCAAGGTGGCCGGGGCCAGCAGGCCGTGCAGCGCCAGCGCGTCGTCGGCGCGGGTGCCGTTGCCATCGCCGCTGGCACGCAGGATCGCACTGAGCACGTCGCCCGCTTCCACCGACGGCAGCTGGTCGGGATCACCGAGCAGGATCAGCCGCGTGCCGCTGGCGATCGCGTCAACCAGCTTGGCCATCATCGGCAGATCGATCATCGACGCTTCGTCGACCACCACCACATCCACCGGCAGCGGATTGTCGGCGTGGTGGCGGAAGCGCGGCGAATCCGGGATCACGCCGAGCAGGCGATGCAGGGTGGTGCCGGTACTGGGCAATGCCGTGCACAGCGCCGGGTCCACGCCGTGCTCCTGCAAGCGCTGCACGGCCTGCCGCAGGCTCTCTGCCATCCGCTCGGCGGCGCGACCGGTGGGCGCGGCCAGCGCCACCTCGGGCAGCGGCTGGCCGGCGTGCCGGGCCTGCGCGGCCAGAAGCAGCAACAGGCGTGCGATGGTCGTGGTCTTGCCGGTGCCGGGGCCGCCGGTGACCAGCGCCAGTGGATGGCGCAGGGTCACCCCGGCCGCGCGTGCCTGGTGATCCTCGCTGCGCAATGCCTGCGGGAACAGCTGCACGAACAACGGCGCCAACGCTGCCATGTCCGGCGCGGGCATGGGATGCCGGCCGATGCGTTGCAGGCCGACCGCCAGCTGACGCTCGTACTCCCGGTAGCGGCGCAGGTAAAGCAGGCCGTTTTCCAGCACCAGCGGCGCATCCTCGGCGATGGCGTCGGCCTGGTCCGGCGTCGCTACCCACGGCGATGCACGCAACTGTGCCAGCCAGTCCTGAGCGGCAGGCCACTCGGGCACGCCTTCCAGCAACCGCTGCGGTTGAGCCGGATCGAACGCGGCGTGGCCCTGCGACACCGCCAGCGAAGCCAGAGCCGCCGCCAGTGCCACACTGTCGGGCGTGTCGTCGCGCAGCCGCTGCAGGCTGGTCGCCAATGCATGATCGAGAGTGCGCAGCAGGCCCTTCTGGTGCAGCTCCTTCAGCAGGCTCATGCGCTGGCTCCACGGGCACGCGCGGCGAGCTGGGCCTGGGCCTGCTCGCCGCCGGCGAACAGCGCGTCGAGTGCATCCACCAGCGCGTACGGGAAACGATCCACGTGCACGCCATTGCCCGCGCCATCCAGGCCGCGGCAGAACAGGTAGCGGATGCCGCCCATGTCGCGCTCGTAGTCGTAGGCCGCGCCCAGGCGGAAGCGCAGCCAGCGATGCAGGGCCACGGTATAGATCAGCGCCTGCAGATCGTATTCGCTGTGGCGCATGGCAATGGCCAGAAGGTCCGGGCTGTAGCCGGGCAGGCGGTTGGACTTGTAGTCGAGCACGTACCACCGACCATCACGCACGTAGGTCAGGTCGATCATGCCGGTCATCAGCCCTTCCAGGCGGCGGCGCTGGCCGAAGCCTCGGCGACCACTGGAAACGCCGTGCGCATGCAGCACCTGCAGCAGGGCCGGCACCGTGGTTGGTTCGATGGCGAAATGGAAGTCGATTTCGGCGCGGCGCTCGCCTTCACCGAGGCTGTACAGCGCACCGCCTTCGGGCAGCGGTACGGTCAGCGTGTGGCCCACCAGCGGCACCAGCACCGCTACGCCATCGTCCAGATCGACGTCGGCATAGCCCTCATCGTGCAGCGCCTTGCGCAGCACCTCGGCCTGGCCCTCGGGTGCTTCCCGGCCTGGTTGCCAGTCAGCCCATGCGGCGAAGTCGACGTTCTCCATTGCCTCGTGCAGCACGTTGCCGAAGCGGCTGCCCATGAAACGCGGGTCGAGCGGCGCGCTGTCCTCGGCCGCCGCGGCGGCTTCCGGCAGTGCCGGTTCCAGCGGCAGCTCCGGGCCGGTGGGTTCGTCGGCTGCCGGCGCCGGCAGCGCGGTGGCGGCGGCTTCGATGTCACTGCCCGCGCCGGCATCGGCGTGGGCCAGCTGGGTGAAGCTGTACACCCACCAGTCGTGCGGAACGCGCCGGGTCAGTGCACGCACCGCCGGAAGATCTCCTTCCACTTCGGCCGCCAGCTGCGGCAGCGCAGCCGGTACCTCACTGTCATCGATGCACACATCGGCATGCGCGCGCAGCGCCTGCAGGTCACCCAGCAGCGGTGCCAGCCGCGTCCTGCCGAGGCCGGCCAGATCACCCGCGGCGATCCACAGCGCGTGCTCGGCACGGGTCAGGCCGACGTACAGCAGGCGCGCATCCTCGGCACGCTGCTCGCGTTCGCGCTGCGCAGTGGCCGCTTCCCAGGCCTCGTCCTTGCCCAGCTTCCAGTGCAGCTGGCGCTGGCCTCCCACATGGACCGTGCAGTGCGAGGCGGTGTTCGGCGCACCGCCGTCGACGCCGACGAAGGGCAGGAACACCAGCGGGTACTCCAGGCCCTTGCTCTTGTGCAGGGTGATGATCTGCACGCGGCGCGCATCCGATTCCAGGCGCAGCAGCTGCTGCTCGTCATCCTGGTCGGCGCTGGCCATCTGGCCCTGCAGCCAGTCCAGCAGGCCGTGCATGCCCAGCGCCTGCGCCGAGGCCTCCTGCAGCAGTTCGCCCAGCTGCAGGTAATTGGTCAGGCGGCGCTCGCCATCGATCAGCGCCAGCAGGCGTTCACCCTGTGCGGCACAGACATCGGCAATCACTGCGAACGGTCCGCCGCGTTGCCAGCGCTCGCGCCAATGCAGCAGCTGCGCCTGGAACCCGCGTTGCAGGTCGCCCTCGCGTTCCATCGCCGCAATCGCACTGGCACGCTGGCCGAGCAGGACCGTTGCCAGCGCGGCCCGCAGGCGGCCTTCGTCGGCCGGCTGCAGCAGCGCCAGCAGCAGTGCACGGAGATCACGCGCTTCGCTGGTGGCGAACAGGCTCTGCTTGCCCGCTGCCACGGCAGGAATGCCGACCGCAGCCAGCGCGCGTTGCACCAGCGTGGCCTCGCGATGCGAACGCACCAGCACCGCGATGTCACCCGGCTGTACCGGGCGCCCACGCAGCACCGCATTGCCCGCGCGCGCCTCGACCAGGATCTGGTGGATCGCCGCCACACAGGCGCGGGTCGCTGCCTCGCGCGAGGCATCGGCACTCATCGCCTTGTCACCGCCACTGCGCAGCACGTGCAGGGTGAGTGCCCGGGCGGCATGGCCGTCGCGCTGGTAGTCCGCATCGCTGCGCACGCCACCGGGCCGCACCGGCTCGAACTGGATGTCACGCTCGAGGAAGGCGTCTTCGCCACCGTTGTCGTACAGCGCCTGCAGCGCCCGCAGCACGGCCGGTCGCGAGCGGAAGTTCTGGTCAAGCACCGGCGCCTGTTGCGCCGCCCGCTTGGCCTTCAGGTAAGTGTGGATGTCACCGCCGCGGAAACCGTAGATCGCCTGCTTGGGATCGCCGATCAGGAACAGCGCCGGTGCCAGGCCGAGCTCGCGCACCTCCGGTGAATCGCCGAACACGGTGTGGAAAATGCCCCACTGACGGTCGTCGGTATCCTGGAACTCATCGACCAGCGCGATGCGGTACTGCGCGCGCAGCTGCTTGACCAGTGCCAGCCGCTGCGGGCCTTCCAGGGCCAGTGCCACGCCATCGATCAGATCGTCGTAGGTCTGCACCCGACGGGTGCGCTTCAGCGCCTGCAGGCGCTGTCTGGCTTCGGCGCGAAGCGCGTGCAGGAAGTTCAACGCGGTGGCACGCAGCCAGGCATCGCGTTCGGCCAGAAGCGCGACATAGCGGGCCAACGGCGCCTGCAATGGCGACGATGGCGTGCGCTCGGCGAATTTCTTGTTGGTCTTGGCCGCCAGCGCCTCCGGCAGCAGTGCCGGCAGGCGCTCGCTGGTCAGCAGCTCGCGCGGGTCTGCGCGCTCGGCCCAGCCCAGCAGTTGCCGGCCCAGCGGGTGCAGCCAGCCCAGCTTGTATGACACGCCGTTGATCCATTTGTTGTCGACCGCATCGCAGAGGTCGATGAAGAACTGCTCGCCATGCTCGCGCAGCGCCTGCTGCAGTTCGGAGGCAGTGGCCTGCAATGCCGGGTGTGGATCGGCCAGCGCCACCGCCTGTGGCAACGGGTGCAGCGGTGGCGCGGCCAGCAGAGCGCGCAGATCGGCGGCCAGTGCGTCCGGGGTGGACCACAGCCAGGTCAGCGGTTCCAGCGTGGCCGGGTCATTGGCATGCACGCGCCACAGGTCGGCCGCGAGCTCCTCCAGCAGTTCACGATCGCTGGCCAGCAGTTCCGGCGGATCAAAGGTGTGGCCGCTTTCCAGCGCATGCTCGCGCAGCACGCGGGTGCAGAAGCCGTGGATGGTGAAGATGGATGCCAGGTCGATCTCGTCGGCGGCCACCTGCAGACGGCGTTTCAGTGCGGCGGCGCTCTCGGTGCCGCACTGCAGATGGCGCTGCAGCACTTCGCGGGTCAGCCGCACGTCCGGCGCTTCGCCTTCGACCGGTTCCAGATCGACCAGGCGTGCGGCCAGCGCCAGGCGCTCGCGGATGCGCTTGCGCAGTTCCTGGGTAGCCGCATCGGTGAAGGTCACCGCCAGGATGTGTCCGATGCGCAGGCCCTGCTCCACCACCAGGCGGGTAAACAGCGTGGCCAGGGTGAAGGTCTTGCCGGTACCGGCGCTGGCTTCGATCAGGCGGATGCCCTCCAGCGGCAGGGCCAGATAGGGATCGACCGCCATGCACTGGGCTCGCTCATCGATGAAGGCCGGGCTCATGCGCTGCCCTCCTGGCGAGTTTCGGCGCCGAGAGCGCGGCCTTCGCGCACGGCGCTGAAGACCACCTGGCTGTTGCGCAGCAGGTCGGCATAGCTGGCATCGGAGGCGAACGGGTCGGCCCCGCGCAGCAGCAGCTGCCAGGCGTCGCTGCTGGATTCACCCCAGCTGCGGTCGCTGCCGTGCCACTGCTTCCAGCCCTCGCTGCGCTGTTTCTCTGCCGGCGCGTTGTACAGCACCCAGCCGGTATACGGGGCAAAGCGCAGCGGCTCACGCAGGCCGCGCTGGCGCAACTGCAGCAGCGCGCGCAGCGCCGCGCGTGCAGCGGGAACGCTCAGTGCCGGCAGTACATGCGGGCCGGGACCGGCGTCGCCGCCATCGTGGAACTGCACAAGGGGCAGTGCGTCGCCGGCGGCGTTGGCCAGCAGCCAGTCCAGGCCCTGGCGGATCACTGCATTGCCATTGAGCGTGCCGGCACGCAGGCGCACCAGCCCTTCGGGATGCCGATCGGCCACGCGGCCGTGCAGGCGCACGCCATCGATCTCCACTTCGTAGCGACGGCTTTCAAGCGGCTCGCCCTGCATCCAGTCCAGCAACGCACTGGCATACGGGCGGGTCTTCAACTGCTCCACCTCGAACTGGCGCTGGCCCAATGGACCGGACGGCAGCAGGCCACGCGCGCGCAGCCGCGGGTACAGCGGCTCGGTATCGCCGCTGAGCGTGGCGCGCACCACCGCCGCCTGTACGCTGCGCTTTTCCGGGCCGCGCGATGACAGCACCAGCGGTTCCAGGTCATCAACTTCCCCGGCATCGTCGGCCAGGCGCAGGCCCATCGACTGTGCGAGGAACTGCCCGGCCGGGTCGCACAGGAAGCGGCGCAGGGTGTCGAGCGCGAGCTCGCCTTCCACCGCATCGTCGGGCGGCGGCGGCAAAGGGGCATCGAACCACGGCTGCAGGCCCCCACGCTGGCCGGTGAGGCGGCCGGCAGCGGGATGCCATTGCCGCCGATAGCTGAAGCGGCGTGGATCACCATCTCCGAACGCCGCAGGTGAGAACGGCTGCAGTGCATGGCGCACGGTAAAGCCGCGGGCCGCCGCAGGCGGATCGAGGTGATACGCGGCGGCGGCATCGATCAGTTCACTGACCAGCACCGACGGCTCACGCACGCTGCCATCGCGTGGATCGGCGCCGAGGTAGCTGAGGTAGAACACCTCCTGCGCGGCGGCGAACAGCTGCAGGAACAGGAAGCGGTCGTCTTCGCGGGTGGAGCGATCGCCCGGGCGGCGGCGTGGCGTGTCCAGCTCGGCGGTGAGCTGGTTGAGACCGGCAGCTGGGTCGCGACGCGGGAAATCGCCATCATTGAGACCGAGCACGCAGATCACCCGGAACGGCAGCAGGCGCATCGGCACCATGCGGCCGAAACTGATGCCACCGGTCAGCAGCGGCGCGCGCGTATCGGCCTCGCCCAGTACGCCGGCGAAGTGCGAACGCACCACCTCAGGCGGCACACCGTCTTCGAACCCGGCCTTGGCGGCATCGTCGGCGAACTGATTCAGCAGCTTGCGCAGGCGCTCGAGGGCACGCTGGCTGTTGGGCGAGCTGGGCGCGGTCGGCAGCAGCGCGTCCAGCAGCGACAGCAGCCGTTGCCGCCACTGCGCCGGGGTCAGCAGCTCGCCGAGGCGACGCTGGTAGACCGCCAGCACGCGCAGCAGCCGCAGCAGCCGGTCCAGTGCTTCCAGCGCGCCGCCCTCCAGCTCGATCCACGGAGCCACGCCGGCCAGGTCCGCCTCGCTGCCGGTGGCGTGACCGAGCACCAGGCGGTCCAGTGCGAACTGCCAGGTGTAGGCGTCGTCGGCCGGCGCCTGGTGCTGGTTGCGGTGCTTCGCATCCAGGCCCCAACGTGCGCCGGCCTGCTGCAGCCAGCCATGCAGGCGATCAAAGTCCACTGCCTCCAGCCCGGCCGCTTCGGCCAGCGGCGCGCTGGCCAGCAGGTCCAGCACTTCATTCAGGCCAAAGCGCGACACCGGCAGGCCCAGCAGGTGCACGAACACATCGGCCAGCGGCTCGCCCGCGAGCGGGCTGCTGTCGGCCAGCGCGTAGGGAATGTGCTCCTCCTCGCCGCCGCGGCCGCCGAACACCGCTTCCAGGTACGGCACATAGGGATCGATGTCCGGTGCAAGCACCGCGATCTCGCGCGCCTGCAGCGGTGGGTCGAAGCGCGGGTCCTGCAACAGGCTTCTGAGCTGGTCGTGCAGCACCTGCAGCTCGCGCAGCCGGGTGTGGCAGGCATGCACCTGCAGGCTGGGGTCGTCGCTGCGCAGCCCATCACGCAGTTCGCCCGAGGGCAGTGCGCGACGGTGGAACAGATCGCGCTGCAGGCGATGCAGCAGGCTGTCGGACAGGCCGCCTTCGTCCAGGGTCGGCCGGGTGTCTTCTTCCGGATCCGAATACGCGGCAATCTCGCCGGCCGGGTGCACCACCTCGTAGCTGCCCAGCACCGCCATGAAGTCGCGGCCGGCCGCACCCCAGGCTTCCAGCAGGCGGTTCTCACCGGCCGCTTCACCGAAGGGATCGGGCGCGCCGCTGCGCAGGCGCTCGGCCAGCGTCTGCAGGTCACCCCAGTACGACTGCACCGGGGTGGGCATATAGAAGTGCAGCTCGCCCACCCGCGCCTGGGTGGCCATCACCCGCAGCACATCGGGCGAGATGTTGAGCGTTGCGAACGCGGACATGCGCGGCGGCAGGCCCTGCGGCAGCGGCTGGCCGGCGCCCTCGAAGCGATCCAGGTACGCCTGGATGCGGCGCGCGCGGTAGTCGCGGCCATGGGCGATGGTGCGCCACAGGATCGCCTGCGGGTCGGCCGGGTCGGCGCCGGCCTCCCAGCGCAGCAACCAGTCGCGGCGCCAGGCCTGGTACTTCTCGAACACCGACGCCAGTTCACCGGCCAGTGCCCACGGCTTCAGGGCGTCGCCGCCGGCAAGATAGGACTGCAGCGCGCGCATCGGTGGCTGCGCCAGCAGCGCCGGGTCGCGCAGTGCCTGGTACAGCTTCCAGTGCAGGCCCGCCGCGTCCAGGTCGTCGTGTTCGCCCGGCACATTGGCATTGAGTGCACGGGCAACGAACTCGCCCGGGGTCAGGAACTCGAGGTTGGCGGCCACGCCATATTCGGCAGCGAGTGTCGCTTGCAGCCAACGCCGCATCGCCACCTGCGGGATCAGCACCACCTCCGGCGCGAGCAGCGGCTGGCCCGGAACCGGCACACGCACGTTGCGCGCCAGCAGCGCAGCCAGCACGTCCAGGGAGTTGGAATGGTAGAGGCGGAAATCGCTGCCCGGGTCACTCATCATGCACAGTGTGCAGCACGGCAGGCAGTATTCAATGGCCCGCCCATCGCCGGTACGGATTGTTCCGCGCCGCCGGCCGATTGTCCCGGCCTGGCAAGGGTCTTGCCGTGCCACAATACTGGACCGTCCAGTCTGCTTATGTTCAGCCGATGGGCCCGATCCTTCGATGTCTAAAAAACGTTAATGGTGCCCATGTCGGCTTCCACCTCCAGTCTGGTGCAGTTATCCAACGTCCGCATCGACCGGAGCGGGCGCACGATCCTGCGTGACGTGTCGCTGCAGGTGCCCAAGGGCAGCATCACGGCCGTGCTGGGCCCGTCCGGCAGTGGCAAGTCGACCCTGCTGGCGGCACTGACCGGCGAACTGCGTCCGGTCGCCGGCGAGGTCACCCTGTTCGGCAAGCCGATTCCGCATGACAGCGGCGCGCTGCTGGAAATGCGCAAGAGCGTGGGTGTGCTGCTGCAGGGCAACGGCCTGCTGACCGATCTGACCGTCGCCGAAAACGTCGCGCTGCCGCTGCGCACGCATACCCGCCTGCCGACCGCCGTGCTGCGCCGCCTGGTGGAAATGAAGCTGCACGCCGTGGGTCTGCTGGCCGCTGCCGATGCCTGGCCGCGCGAACTGTCCGGCGGCATGGCGCGCCGCGTCGCGCTGGCCCGCGCGCTGGCACTGGATCCGCCACTGATGATCTACGACGAGCCGCTGACCGGGTTGGACCCGATCGCCTCCGGCGTGATCATGAGCCTGATCCAGCGCCTCAACCACAGCCTGGGGCTGACCAGCATCATCGTCAGCCACCACGTGCACGAGACCCTGCCGATCTGCGACCAGGTGATCGCCATCGCCAATGGCGGCATCGTGTTCCAGGGCACGCCCGAGGCGCTGCAGTCCAGCCAGGACCCGCTGCTGCGGCAGTTCCTGCACGGCCAGCCCGATGGCCCCATTCCGTTCGATGCCGCGCCGCGCGCGAGGGTCGCCTGATGCCGTTCGTCCAAGCCACCCGCTCGCTGGGTCGCGCCGGCCTGTTCTCGCTGACCGTGCTGCGTGGTTCGCTGCCGACCCGTGATTTCCTGGCCGAGCTGACCCGCGAGATCTACAAGATCGGCGCACGCTCGCTGCCGATCATCGCCGTCGGTGGTGCCTTCGTCGGCCTGGTGCTGACCCTGCAGGGCTACCGCACGCTGACCACCTTCGGTGCGGCCGACGCGCTGTCGACCCTGCTCGGCCTGTCGCTGTACCGGGAACTGGCGCCGGTGCTGACCGCGCTGCTGTTCATCGGCCGCGCCGGCAGCTCGATCGCCGCCGAACTGGGCCTGATGCGCGCCACCGACCAGATCAAGGCACTGGAGCTGATGGCGATCGACCCGGTGGCCAAAGCCGTCGCGCCGCGCTTCTGGGCGGCGGTGCTGACCGTGCCGCTGCTGACCGGCATCTTCTGCTCGCTGGCGATCAGCGCCAGCTACTTCGAAGCGGTGCACGTGCTGGGCCTGGACAATGGCGTGTTCTGGTCGGCACTGCGCAACAGCGTCGATTTCTGGGATGACTTCGGCGTGGCGATGCTGAAGTCGGCGATTTTCGGCGGCACCGCAGCGCTGGTCGCCGCCTATGTTGGTTTCCACGCCGAGCCGACCATCGAGGGCACCTCGGTGGCGACCACCCGTGCGGTGGTCAATGCCTCGCTGCTGGTGCTGATGTTCAACTTCGTGCTGTCGGCAATGTTGTTCACCTAACCCCTCCACCGGCGGTGCGCATGCGCGCGCGGCCACCACGACTCGATCAGGTAATCCACATGGCCATCCGCGGTCCCAGACTCGAATTCTCCGTCGGCGCCTTCCTGCTGCTGGCCCTGGCCTCGCTGATGGTGCTGGCCGTGGCCTCGACCAACCAGCGCTGGAGCTGGGGCAGCCAGGGCTACGAGCTGAAGGCGCGCTTCTCCCAGGTCGGCCAGCTGCGCAAGCAGGCGCCGGTGAAGATCGGCGGCGTCACCGTCGGCCAGGTCGCCTCCATCGACCTGGATCCGGTGAAGTTCGAATCCATCGTGACCCTGCGCATGGACAGCAAGGTCAAGGACCTGCCGGCGGACACCTCGGCGGGCATCTTCACCAGTGGTTTGCTCGGCGAGAGCTATATCGGTCTGCAGCCGGGCGGTGACCCGGACGTGCTGAAGGCCGGTGACGAGATCGTCTTCACCCAGCCGGCGGTGGACCTGATCCAGCTGGTTGGCAAGTACATGTTCAGTGGCGGCGCCGGTGGCGGCGCCGCTCAGAAGCCCAACGATGGCGCGCAGGCGCCTGCAACGGAACCGCAACCATGAAAATGAAACTGATCCCCGCCCTGCTCGCCTCGGCGCTGCTGATGGCCACCCCGTTCCTTGCCCAGGCCCAGGCGGCCGCCCCCGCCGCTGCCGCAGCGCAGGGCCAGGCCGGCAAGGTGGTGATCGACGCCAGCACGCGCATTCTGACCACGCTGCAGCAGCGCCGCAGCGAGTTCAGCAGCAACCCGGCCAGCCTGCGCAGCTACATCGACAGCGAACTGAACCGCACCTTTGACCGCGACTATGCGGCACGCCTGGTGCTGGGCCCGCACGCACGCGGCGCCTCCGACGCCGACATCAAGCTGTTCGCCGATGCGATGGCCGACAGCCTGATGCAGCGCTACGGTTCGACCCTGCTCAACATCCAGGGCAAGCCGAGCTTCCGCCTGAAGGGTGAAAGCCCGCTGCCGGGCAACCGTGGCGTGCGCGTCAGCACTGAACTGGTGCGCGCCGGCAACGAACCGACCCCGGTCGAGTACTGGATGCGCAACGTGAACGGCCAGTGGAAGATCTTCGACGTCAACATCGAAGGCATTTCCTACGTGCAGACCTTCCGCAACCAGTTCGATACTCCCTTGCGCCAGAAGGGCATCAAGCAGGTGGCCAGCGAGCTGCGCAGCGGCAGCATGCAGGCCGGGCCGGCGGGCAATGGCAAGTAACGCACTGGCGCTGCTGGAAGGCGACACCCTGCGCCTGCGCGGGGTGCTCGACCGTGCCGCGGTGATTGCACTGTGGCCGCAACTGCAGGCCCTGCCAGCCAAGCTGGCGCGGCTGGAGCTGGGTGAGGTCGAGCGCGTGGACAGCGCCGGCCTGGCCCTGCTGGCCGAACTGGCCTCCCGGGCACGCAAGGCAGGCCATGCGCTGGCCATTTCCGGCGCGCCGGCCGGCTTCAACGAGCTGAGCGCAGCCTACCGGCTGTCGCCCGACCTGGACTTCAACGCTACTTCTGCTGCGAGCTGACATGAACGTCGTACGCACTTTCCCCCTGATCCTCCTGGCCACCGCCCTGACCGCCTGTGCCGGCAAGCCCGCGCGCAGCGACGCACCGGTCGCCAGCACCGTGGTCGCGCCCGGCCCTGCGGCCGAAGCGCCGGCCGCAACGGCCGATACCGGCGTGGTCGGTACTGCTCCGGTCGCTTCCGTGGCCAACCCGGCGACGCCTGCCGCTGCGGCGCCGACAGCTGCGCCGCAGGGCGCAGAGGCCAGCCCACCGAAGACCGCAGCATCCTCCGCCGCCAGCGACGATGATTTCGACGCCCTGTATGGTGGCACCGGCAACACCGGCAGTGCGGCGGCCTACGATCCGTGGGAACCGTTCAACCGCAAGGTCCACAAGTTCAACAATGCGGTCGACCGAGGTGTGGCCCGCCCGCTGGCCACCGCCTATACCCATGTGGTGCCGCGCTTCGCGCGTACCGGCGTCAGCAACTTCTTCAGCAACCTGCGTGCGCCGGTGACCATCACCAACCAGCTGCTGCAGGGCCGCGGTGCCGATGCGTGGGACAGCCTCGGCCGCTTCCTGATGAACAGCACGCTGGGCATCGGTGGCCTGTTCGATCCGGCCAGCAAGGCGATGGTGCCGCGTCGCAATGAAGATTTCGGCCAGACCCTGGGTGCCTGGGGCTGGCGTCGTTCGCGCTACGTGGAACTGCCGTTCTTCGGCCCGCGTACCGTGCGCGATGTGTTCGGCCTGGCCGGTGACATCCCGTTGTCGCCGATCCGCCGAATCGAAGAGGACAAGGTCCGCATCGGCCTGCAGGGCCTGCAGCTGGTCGATACCCGCGCGCAGCTGCTGGCGATCGACGATCTGCGCGACACCGCCGTGGACGAGTACTCGCTGGTGCGCGATGCGTGGATGCAGCGCCGCAACTACCAGATCGAGAACGATCTGCGCAGCAAGCGCGACCGCGGCCATGATGATGCCAATTCGCCGATCCCCGTGGATGCGATGCCGATGCCGAACTGGAGCAACTGATCGCTGCAACCCGTGCATGAAAAAACCCCGCCTCGGCGGGGTTTTTCTTTTCCGGCAGGTGCCAACCTGGATTGGCACGCTTTGCTCAGGCCACCAGCGCGGCCTCGATGGCGTCACGCAGGCGCACGTCATCGGCCGCCACGTCCGGGGCAAAGCGTGCAACCACCTTGCCATCGCGGCCGACCAGGAACTTCTCGAAGTTCCACAGCACTGCCGGTGCCGGATGGATCGGGATCTCCTTGCTGGCCAGGCGCTCGCGCAGCGGGCCTTCGCCGATCGACTGCGGCTGCGCGGCGGTCAGCTGCTGGTACAGCGGGTGGGTGTCTTCGCCAGCCACGCTGATCTTGGAGAACATCGGGAAACTGACATCGTAGGTGAGCTGGCAGAACTGCTGGATCTCGGCCTCGCTGCCCGGCTCCTGGCCAAGGAAGTTGTTGGCGGGGAAGCCTAGCACTTCCAGGCCCTGCGCATGCTTTTCCGCATACAGCGCCTGCAGGCCTTCGTACTGCGGGGTCAGGCCGCACTTGGAGGCGACGTTGACCAGCAGCAGCACCTTGCCCTGGTAGTCGGCAAGCGAGGACGGCTGGCCGTCGATGGTGGTGAGGGGAATGTCCTGGATCGGGATGCTCACGCGGGGCTCCGGCTACGGCGGGAATGGCCCACCAGCATAGCGCCGCGCGATGCCGGTAGTGCCGGCCGCTGGCCGGCAATCGTGCGACCGTTCGCACGGGTTCATGAGGCTGCCGGCCAGCGGCCGGCGCGAGGATTCAATCCACGCAGATCGTGCCCTGCGCCTTGCCGTCATCAATGCGCTGGCGGCAACCGAAGTTCTGGCTGGCATCACGCTGGCAGGTGCCTGTCGCCACGACGCCGGCCACCACCTCTCCCGTCGCCAGGCACTGGCCGCTGCAGTCGCTCTTGCGGCTGCAGGCCTTGCCGGCGTCGGCATAGGGAATCACGCATTGCTCGCGCTGCAGCCGGCCGAGCCGCTGCAGGGTGCCACCGGCGGCCTGGCAGTCCACGTCTCGTGCTTCGCGGTAGGCCTCGTCCGCTTCAGGGGTGCTGGAGGCGGCCTGCGTGGTCGTGTCCACGGTCGTTGGCGCGCTGCTGCAGGCGGCGAGCAGCGCGGTCAGGACAAGGCTGGTGCAGCGGGGCAGGCGCATGGCGGTACCTGGTCGAAGCGGACAGGCCGCCAGCATACCCATCGGCGATGCAGGCGGCGTGTCAGCGTGGCTCAGGCCTCGTCGCCCTCGCCGTCACTGCCTTCCTCCTCGGCCGCCGCATCACCCTCGGCCAGGTCGCCGAGCAGCGACTGCGCCTGTTCGGACGCCAGCGACTCCACGCCACGCAGGCGGCGTTCGATGGTGCGGGTCTTGCGGCTGGCCTCACCGATGCTGCGGCCAACGGTAGTGATCTGCTTCTCGGCCTTTTCCAGGATGCCGGCGAACTTCCCGAACTCGCTCTTGACCGCACCCAGCAGGCTCCACACTTCGCTGGATCGCTTTTCAATGGCCAGCGTGCGGAAGCCCATCTGCAGGCTGTTGAGCAACGCGGTGACCGTGGTCGGTCCGGCCACCACCACACGGTGCTCGCGCTGCAGCAGGTCGACCAGGCCCGGGCGCCGGATCACCTCGGCATACAGGCCTTCGGTGGGCAGGAACATCACCGCGAAGTCCGTGGTGTGCGGTGGCACGATGTACTTGTCGCAGATCGACTTGGCCTGCACGCGCACCGCGCGCTCCAGCTGGATGCCCTGCAGGCGCACGCCCTCGGCATCGCCCTGTTCCTGTGCGTCCAGCAGGCGCTCGTAATCCTCGCGCGGGAACTTGGAGTCGATCGGCAGCCACACCGGCGTGTCGTCGCTGCTGCGGCCCGGCAGGCGCACGGCGATATCGACCATCTCGCCACTATCCGGGCGCACCCTCACCGCACGCGCGTACTGCTCCTGGGTGAGTGTCTGCTCGAGGATGTTCTCCAGCTGCACTTCACCCCAGCTGCCGCGGTTCTTGACGTTGGTCAGCACGCGCTTGAGGTCGCCCACGCCGGTGGCCAGCTGCTGCATCTCGCCGAGGCCACGCTGCACCTGTTCCAGGCGTTCGGAGACCAGCTTGAAGGAGTTGCCCAGCCGCGTTTCCAGCGTCGACTGCAGCTTCTCGTCCACGGTGTGGCGCATCTGCTCCAGCTTCTGGGCGTTGTCGTTCTGCAGCGCGCGCAGCTGTTCCTCCAGCGTGGCACGCATCTCGGCGATGCGCTGCTCGTTGCGCTGGGTCAGTTCCTGCAGGCGCAGGCCCAGACTGTCGGTCAGGCGCTGCTGCGACTGCGCGCCCTCCTCGCGGCCCTTGCGTGCATCGTCCACCAGGGTCTGGCGCAGCGCCCCGAGCTGGGTATCGGTGCGCGCAGTGAGCTCCTGCAGCTGCTGGCCAAACGCATGGATGCGTGCCTCCTGCTGCTGGCCGAAGGTCTCCAGCTGGCCGCGCAGTTCCTGCAGCCGCTGCCCCATCGACGCTGCGCCGCGCTGCTGGCTGTCGGCCACTTCAGCGCGCGCTTTGCGGGCATCTTCGCCCAGCGCTTCGCGCAGCAGGTCCAGGCGCTGATCGGTGCGGGTGGACAGATCGGTCAGCGCGCGGGCGAAGCCATCGAGCTGTTCGCGCAGTTCGCTGCGCCCGGCGCGGGCCTCCTCGCGCACGGCCTGTTCCAGGCGGTCATGCGGCGGACGGCGCAGCAGGGCGACCAGTTGCAGGATGAGCACAGCCAATAGAAGGCCGGCAATGAGCAGGTATTCGGTTTGCATGGGGCAAGTGTAGGCTGGCCGAGTCTCAGCTGCTGCGTCAGGACCATGCCCGCTCTATACGGAAAGCCCACTTCCATCAACGTGCGCAAGGTACTGTGGCTGTGCGCGGAGCTGGATCTGCCCCTGCATCACGAGCCGGCCCCCCCACCTGACCTGCTGGCCACGCTGAACCCCAACCGGCAGGTGCCGGTCCTGCGCGATGGCGACTTCGTGCTGTGGGAATCCAACAGCATCTGCCGCTACCTGGCCGTACGCGCTGGCCGTGATGACCTGCTGCCCGGTACGGCACAGGGCCGCGCCCGGGTCGAGCAGTGGATGGACTGGCAGGCCAGCGACCTCAACAGCGCCTGGCGGCACGTGTTCATGGCGCGCGTGCGGCGGCACCCGGACTACCCCGATGACACCCGTGCCGAGGCCAGCCTGGCGCAGTGGAACCGGCTGATGGCTGTGCTTGATGCACAGCTGGCCGCCACCAACGGCTACGTGGCGGGCAACGCCTTCACCCTCGCTGATGTCGTGCTGGGGCTGTCGGCCCAACGCTGGCGCAGCACGCCGGGCAGTAAACCGGCGCTGCCACACCTCGCAGCATGGTTCGAACGCCTGCGCCAGCAGCCCGGTTTCACCACCCACGTCGACAACGGCGTGGCGTGAGCTGTGGTTCCCGCAGCTGTTGGTAGGTGTCGACCTTGGTCGACACGGCTGATCCACGTCATGCGTGGAAGAAGCGCTGTAGAACCGGGCCCATGCTCCGCTGACGCCCCTACGCGAACAGCAGCCGAGCGCGGGCTCGGCTCTACAGAAAGCTTCGTGCTACCAGCCTTCCAGCACGATCTTGCCCTTGGCGCGCTGGCTTTCCAGCAGCGCGTGGGCGCGCCGCAGGTTGGCCGCGTCGATGCGCCCGAAGTGCTCGCCCAGGGTGGTGTGCAGCACGCCCGTATCGATCAGCTCGGCCACACGGTTCAACAGGTCGTGCTGGCGCTGCATGTCGGCGGTGCGGTACAGCGGCCGGGTGAACATCGACTCCCAGTGCAGTGACAGTGCCTTGCGCTTGAGCGCCATCACGTCCACCTGGCCAGGATCATCGATCAGCCCCAGTTGGCCCTGCGGTGCCAGCAGTTCCACGATCTGCGCGTAGTACTGGTCGGAGTGGGTCAGGCTCGCGACATGCTGCACCTCGCTGATGCCGAGCCGCGCCAGTCCCTCGGCCAGCGGCAGGCTGTGGTCGATCACGTGGTGTGCCCCCATTGCGTACGCCCAGTCCTGGGTATCGGGGCGCGAGGCGGTGCCGATCACGGTCAGCCTGGTCAGCTTTCGCGCCAGCTGCACCAGGATCGAACCGACACCACCGGCAGCACCGATCACCAGCAGGGTCTGGCCTTCGCCACCCCCCTCCGGGATGCGCAGGCGGTCGAACAGCAGCTCCCAGGCGGTGATTGCAGTCAGTGGCAGCGCGGCGGCGGCGGCATCATCGAGGCTGGCAGGCTTGCGCCCGACGCTGCGCTCGTCCACCAGCTGGTACTGCGCATTGCTGCCCGGGCGGTCGATGACGCCGGCGTAGTAGACCGCGTCGCCGGGCTGGAACAGGGTCACCTCGCTGCCCACCGCGTCGACGATGCCGACCGCATCCCAGCCCAGCACGCGCGGGCCATCGGTGGCCACGCCACGGCGGACCTTGGTGTCGACCGGGTTCACCGCCACCGCGCGTACCGCCACGCGCAGGTCACGCGGGCCGGGCTGCGGCAGTTCCAGTTCAATGTCGATCAGGGCCTGGGCATCATCGATCGGCAGGCCGGCTTGGGTGTAGGCAATGGCGCGCATGGCAGCGGTCCAGTGGGGAAGGAGGCGACAGGTTGCGCCGCACGCGGTCCCTCAGAAAGGCGCAGAATCGGGCAGCACTTTCACTCTGGCGATGAAGATGATCCGCTTCGACGATCTGCAGCTGTTCGTCCGCACTGCCGCACTGGGCAGCTTCTCGCACGCGGCCCGCGAAGCCGACCTGCTGCCGGGGCAGGTCGCTGCGGCGGTGGCGCGGCTGGAACGCGAGCTGGACCTGCGCCTGTTCGTGCGCACCACGCGCAGCCTGCGCCTGACCGGCGAGGGGGCGCTGTACCTGCCGTATGCGCAGGAGGTACTGGCCACCCTGCGCGAGGGCCAGGCGCGCGTGCAGGGCGAAGACGCCGAACTGCACGGCACCCTGCAGCTGTCGGCCCCGTCGGACTTCGGCCGCAACCTGCTGCTGCCCTGGCTGAGCGCCTTTCGCGCCGCGCACCCACGGCTGCGCCTGCACCTGCGCCTGTCCGACGAAGTGGCCGACGTGTTCCGCGACCCGGTCGACGTGGCCATCCGCATCGGCCACTTCGACGACGCCAACTACGTCGCCCTGCCCCTGCTGGAAGGCAATCGGCGCGTACTCGCGGCGTCGCCCGACTATCTGCAGCGGCGCGGCACGCCCACCCGCCTGGACGAGTTGCGTGAGCACGATTGCCTTGTCTACCAGCTCGGTGGCCGCGCCTACGATCGCTGGTCGTTCGAGGTCGACGGGCGCCGCAGCGTGATTCCGGTGCGCGGCCCGCTGGTCTGCGACGACGCCGACGTGGTGCGGCGCTGGGCGGTGGCCGGCGAAGGCATCACCTACAAATCCTGGCTGGACCTGCGCGAGGATGTGCTCGCAGGGCGCCTGCAGCTGCTGCTCGACGGCATCGGCAGCCACATACCGTTGCAGCTGGTCTGCCCGCACCGCAAGCAGTTCTCGCCGGCGGTGCGGCAGCTGCACGCGCAGCTGCGCCAGCACCTGCAACCTCTGCTGTCCGGCATGCCCGAAGGTCCTGCCGGCCCCCTGTCGCCAGTCCCGGCACTGGCCGACAATGGCGGCCCCCCGTAAGAGAGAACACCGCCATGCCGTGGATGGGCATCCAGGACCTGTGGACGTTTCTGGTCGCCGTGCTGGTGTTTCTCGCCCTGCCCGGTCCCGGTACCTTCACCCTGCTGACCGCCACCGGCCGTGGTGGCGTGCGCGGCGGTTACACCGCACTGGCCGGCCTGCTGGTCGGCGACCAGATCCTGATGTGGCTGGCGCTGGCCGGCGTGGCCGCGCTGCTCAAGGCCAACCCGCTGGTGTTCCACGCCGTGCAGTACCTGGGTGCGGCCTACCTGGTGTGGGTCGGCATCGGCCTGCTGCGCACACCGAAGCACGAGGGCGGTGATGCCGGCCCGATCCGCATGCAGCCGGGCCGCTACTTCCAGCAGGCGATCCTGGTCAGCCTGCTCAACCCGAAGGCGATCCTGTTCTACATGGCGTTCCTGCCGTTGTTCATCGATCCCAAGGCACAGCAGGGCATCGCCACCTTCGCGGCGCTGGCCGGCATCATCCTGGTGGTCAGCATCGCCTACTGCTCGATGCTGATCGGCGTGGGCAACCTGGCCCGTCGCCGGCTGATCCAGCACCCGCGGATCAGCGACGCGCTGCGCCGCGTGGCCGGCCTGTTCCTGGTCGGGTTCGGCATCCGGTTGGGGCTGAACGGCTGACAGCGCAGGCTCGACGCTACGCCTGCCGGCCTAGGTGGGCCCCGTCCCGCCGTGCAGTCCTGCGCGCAGATGGTCGATGAACACCCGCAACTTCGGTGCCATGTGCTCGCGCGCGGGGTAATACAGGTGGAAGCCGGGGAACGGCGGTTGCCAGTCCTGCAGCACCGCCTGCAGGCGCCCGGATGCCAGGTCATCGGCCACCAGTGACGCGAACCCCTGCGCCATGCCGAGCCCGGCCAGCACGGCGCCGTGGGCCAGCTCGGCATCGTTGAACACCAGCCTGCCGTTGACCTCGACCTCCAGGTCATGGTCATCGCGGCTGAACTCCCAGGGCATCAGCCGGCCGTTGGCGCGGCGGTGGACGATGCATGCATGGCCCTGCAGTTCGTGCGGGCTGGCCGGAATGCCGTGCTGCGCGAAGTAGCCGGGCGTGGCCACCACCACCTGCCGCTCCGGCGGTCCGATCGGCACTGCGATCATGCCGCGCGCCAGTGACTCGCCGAGCCGGATACCGGCGTCGAAGCCTTCGGCCACCAGATCGGTCAACGCCGGCTCCACGCACAGCTCCACGTCCACCTGTGGATAGCGCGCCAGGAACGAAGGCAGTGCCGGCAGCACCCGGCGCTCGGCCACGATGCGTGGAAGGGTGATGCGCAGCTTCCCGGCCGGAACCGCACGCGCGCTGTCGAGGTCCGCGAACGCCGAATCGATCTGCTCCAGTCCGCCCCGTACACGTTCAAGGAAGCGCGCACCGTGTTCGGTCAGGCCGACCCGGCGCGTGGTCCGTTGCAGCAGGCGCACGCCCATCCGCGCCTCCAGCGCGCGCACGCTCTGCGACAGTGCCGAGGTGGAGATGCCCAGCGCATCTGCAGCGCGGGTGAAGCTGGCATGGTCGGCGACGTGAACGAAGGCGACCACCGCCGACAACGGTGCGGAGGGATACATTGTGAAGCCACTCTTCATGGTGAGTCCGGTGCCATCCAGTTTATCCACAGGAACGGTCGGCCGATGCTGTGCCTCCCGGCGGCACCGTCGCCTTCCTGTGAGACCCCCGCATGTCGCTGGACCACTACCGCCTGCTCGGCCGCTCCGGCCTTCGCATCAGCCCGATGGCACTGGGCACGATGACCTTCGGCGCCGACTGGGGCTGGGGCGCGGACGAAACCGAAGCTCGCCGCATCTTCGACACCTACGTCGAACGTGGCGGCAACTTCATTGATACCGCCAACAACTACACCAACGGCAGTGCGGAAACCCTGCTTGGCCGGTTCGCCCAGGGCCAGCGCGACCGGCTGGTGATCGCCAGCAAGTACACCCTCGCCACCGTCCCCGGTGACCCCAACAACGCCGGCAACCACCGCAAGAGCATGCTGCGCTCGGTGGAGGACAGTCTGCGGCGGTTGGGGACCGACTACCTCGACCTGCTGTACCTGCACGCCTGGGACGACACCACCGGCGTTGACGAAGTCATGCGGGGCTTCGACGACCTGGTCCGCAGCGGCAAGGTGCTTTACGCCGGCATCTCGGACACGCCGGCCTGGCAGATCGCGCGCATGCAGACCCTGGCCGACCTGCGTGGCTGGTCGCCGCTGGTGGCGCTGCAGATCGAGTACAGCCTGATCCAGCGCAGCGTCGAGCATGAACTGCTGCCGATGGCCGATGCGCTGGGGCTGGGCGTGGTGGCGTGGTCGCCATTGGGCAGCGGCGTGCTGACCGGCAAGTACAGCACGGCCGATCTCGCCAGCGCCGAGGCGTTGCCAGCCACACCCGGCGGGTCGCGCCGCAGCGTGGCCCTGATCAATGGTGCGTTGACGCCGCGTTCGCTGCAGATTGCCGGGGACGTCGCAACCATCGCTGCCGATCTTTCGCATTCGCCTGCGCAGGTTGCACTCGCCTGGTTGCTGCAGCGCCCCGGCGCCGGCGCGCTGCCGATCATCGGCGCCCGCACCCTGACGCAGTTCGAGCACAATCTGGACGCGCTGCAGCTGGTGCTGCCGGCCGAGGCCCTGGCCCACCTCGATGCGATCAGTGCGGTGGCACCGTCGTTCCCGCACGATTTCCTGCGGATGCCGTTGCCGCGGATGCTGATGAGCGGCGGCACCCAGCTGCGGCCGCGCGGGCGCTGAGGGCATGGCAGGCAGGGCGGGCTATGCTGGCCCCCCTTCTGCAATGGATGCGCGTGGATGGTCCGCCTGACCGGCTTCGCCCTGACCCTGCTGTTCGCCGGCACCGCCTCTGGCGCCACCGTGCAGGACCATCGCTGCCTGACCGGCGGCCGCAACGACAGCATCCACCTGGAATGGCGCTGGCTGGAAGACGGCGCGGCCGACGTGCGCTACGCCGGCCAGCGCGGGCGCCTGCCCCTGCGCCGGGTCTCGATGGAGACCACGGTGCTGGCAGAGGATCGTCCCTACCAGTTCGACAGCGTGTGGGAAGAGCGCATCGACGGCCGCCTCAACGGCCGCTACCTGTTGAGTACCCAGGGCGCGCTGGTGCTGGACCTGAGCTATGAGCGTGCCCGTGACGGGCGCAGGACCTCTTTCCACGATGACGTCGAGGCCTGGCAGGAAGACGGCTGCCACTGGCCCGCCATGCCCTGACGTCGCCCGGCGCGGGGGTCGGCCTGCTTTATGCCGATTCCGGCAGCCTGATCGAGGTGCAGCGCGCGGCGCGTCGGGTATGACCCCCGTCAGTGGTAATGCTGCGCTGCGTTCGGTCACACTCGGGAACTTGTCGTTCTCAGTCACCCCTTCCGAGGCCTGCATGTCCCTGTTCCGGCGCAAGTCCCTAGATTCCGTCACCGTCCACGAAGCCGGCAGGCGTCTGATCCCGACGCTCAGCTGGCCGCACCTGATCGCGCTGGGTATTGGCGCCATCGTCGGTACCGGTATCTACACGCTGATCGGCGTCGGTGCCAACCTGGCCGGCCCGGCCGTGCTGATCTCCTTTGCCATCGCAGGTGCGGTCTGCGCCTGTGCGGCGCTGTCCTACGCCGAGCTGTCGACGATGATGCCGGCCGCCGGCAGTGCCTACACCTACAGCTACAGTGCACTGGGCGAGGTGTTCGCCTGGGTGGTGGGCTGGAGCCTGATCCTGGAGTACTCGCTGGTGGTGAGTACGGTGGCGGTGGGCTGGTCCGGCTACTTCGTCGGCTTCCTCGAATGGGTGCACACCCAGTTCGGCTGGAACGTGCACCTGCCAGCCTGGCTCGCCGCCGGCCCGCACGTGGAAGGCGGAATGATCAACCTGCCGGCGATCATCATCACCTGGCTGGTGGCCGGCATGCTGATGGCCGGCACCAAGGAAAGCGCCACGCTCAATGCGATCCTGGTGGTGTTCAAGCTGATCGCGCTGGCGATCTTCGTCGCCGTGGCCCTGCCCGCCTTCGACAGCGCCAACCTGCAGCCGTTCATGCCGTACGGCTTTGCCAAGTCGATGGGCCCCGACGGCGTCGAGCACGGCGTGATGGCGGCAGCGGCGATCATCTTCTTCGCCTTCTACGGCTTCGATGCGATCTCCACCGCCGCCGAGGAAACCAAGAACCCGGGCCGCGACCTGTCGATCGGCATCATCGGTTCGATGATCGGCTGCACCATCGTCTACGTGCTGGTGGCGCTGGCGGCAGTCGGTGCGATGAGCTACGCAGTGTTCGGCCACAGCGCCGAGCCGCTGGCGCTGATCATGCGCCAGCTGGGCCATCCGACCGCGGCAATGGTGATCGGCGTGATTGCGATCATCGCCCTGCCGACCGTGCTGCTGGCCTTCCTGTACGGCCAGAGCCGCATCTTCTTCGTTATGAGCCGCGATGGCCTGCTGCCGCGTGGCCTGTCCAAGGTCAACGCACGTACCGGCACGCCGGTGGCGACCACGTTGTTCACTGCGGTCGTGGTTTCGGCCCTGGCCGGCGTGGCGCGCCTGGACGAGATCGCCGCACTGGCCAACGCCGGTACCCTGGCCGCGTTCACTGCGGTAGGTATCTGCCTGGTGGTGCTGCGCCTGCGCGAGCCGAACCGCGAGCGCACCTTCCGCACGCCGCTGGCTTTCGTGGTCGGCCCGCTGGCCGCACTGGGCTGCATCTACCTGTTCATCAGCCTGCCGCACACCACTCAGCTGTACTTCCTGCTGTGGAACGTGGCCGGCCTGGTGTTGTACTTCCTGTACAGCCGCCGCCACGCGCTGATCGCGAAATGAACGGATCACCGGTAGTGCCGGCCGCTGGCCGGCAACCCGCTTCCTGTTGATAGGGCAATGCCGGCCAGTGGCTGGCACTGCCGCAGGGCGTTTCAACCGCCCTGCTTTGCGGCGTAATCCTGCGCCTGGCGCATCACCCGCAGCAGGTTGCCGCCCCAGATGCCGGCAATCTGCTTCTCGGTATAGCCCTTGCGCAGCAGCCACGCGGTGATCTTTGGCAGCTGGCTGACATCGGGCAGGTCACTCAGTCCGCCACCGCCATCCCAGTCCAGGCCGATGCCCACGTGCTCGGGGCCGACCACCGTGAGGATGTGCTCGAAGTGGGCGAAGAAGTCGTCCAGGCTGGCGTGGCGCACCGGATGCTCATGGTCCAGCGCCTGTTCGGCCTTCAGCAGGGCAACGCCCTGTTCGATGCCCATGCCTTCCCAGCCGCCCAGCTGCTTGCTCAGCGCTTCCTCGGCCTGTTTGCGCTCTGGCGTCTTTGCGGTGTCGATCAGGTAGCCGCCATAGGCGTTCACCTGGATCACGCCGCCGGCCTTGGCCAGCCTGCGCAGCCGCGCGTCATCAAGATTGCGCGGATGGTCGTAGACCGCCTTGGCCGAGCTGTGTGACAGCACGAACGGCACCGGCATCATCGCCAGCAGGTCGTCGAACACCGCGTCCGAGGCGTGCGACTGGTCGATCACGATGCCCAGCTTCACCGCCTGCCGCACCAGGTCCTTGCCGGCCGGGCTCAGGCCCTTCCACTCGGCCCCCTTGGGGTCGGTGGCCGAATCGGCGAACTCGTTGTTGGCGAAGTGCACGGTGCTGAGCAGGCGCAGGCCTGCGCGGTGATAGAACGAGAGCAGGCTGGGGTCGGCCACCAGCGGGCTGGCGTTTTCCATGCTGATGTAGACCACGCGCTTGCCGGCGGCCTTGATCCGCGCCGCGTCATCGGCGGTCAATGCCAGCGCGAAACGCTCGGGATTGGCCGCCAGCATCTCGCGGATTTCCAGCAACCGCTGCAGGCCATGGTCACGCTCGGCCAGATGCGCTGCGGCGCTGCGGTCGCCCTGGTCGGTGTAGATCGCCCAGAAGCCGCCGTCCAGCGCGCCTTCGACCATGCGCGGGTAATCCACCTGCGAGAGTGCGTTGCGGTCGTGGCGCTGTTCGATGTCGAAGCCGCTGCGGCCGAAGTTGGCCGGCGTATCGAGGTGGCTGTCGAGAGTGACCAGGCGCTGCTGCAGCGCCTTGGCACGGGCCAGCTCCTGCGCGCTGAACTCGATGGCGTGGACGGACAGCGGCGCGCACAGCGCCAGGGCGAGCACGACGGACAAGCGACGCAACGAGGGCATGGGCTCTCACCGGCAATGGGAAGAGCCCGACCATAGCGCTGCGCCCGGCCTTTTTGTAGAGCCGAGCGTGGGCTCGGCTCTACAGAGATCGGCAGTGACGCGGTCAGTCCACCACGCGGCAGAACACGGCCTTCAGGTAACGCGATTCCTGCACGTGGGCCATGAACGGATGGTCCGGACCCGCACCAGCAACCTTCAGGATCTGGATCGTGCGACCGGAGAAATAGGCCGCGCGGCGCAGCATGTCGAGGAACTGGTCCTCGGCCACCAGGCCGGTGCACGAGAAGGTGGCGAACAGGCCGCCCGGCTTGACCACGCCCAGCGCCAGCTTGTTCATGTCCAGGTACTTCTTCAGCGCGGTGATGACCTGGTCGCGGTCGCGGGTCATCTTCGCCGGGTCCAGGATCACCACGTCGTACTGCTCACCGCGGTTGGCGGCGTCGCGCAGCCACGGGAAGATGTCGGACTGGATGAACTTCGGGCGCACGTTGTTCAGGCGCGAATTGCCCTTGGCGATCTGGATCACGTCCTCGTCGATGTCGATGCCGATCACTTCGGAAGCACCACGCGCCGCTGCGTACACGGCAAAACCGCCGGTGTTGCAGCACAGGTCGAGCACGCTCTTGCCTTCCACCTGCTGGCTCAGCCACTCACGGTTCTCGCGCTGGTCGGCGAAGAAACCGGTCTTGTGCGCACCGGCCGGGTCGGCGCGGAACTTGATGCCGTACTCGGTGATCACCGACGCTTCGGTGGTGGTGTTGCCGTGGAAGTCGAAGCTTTCCTGCTTCTGCACGTGCTCGTCGGCGAAGCTGTGGAAACGGCAGCCGGGGAACTGCTCGCGCAGCGCATCGTAGATCCATTCGCGGTGGCGGAACATGCCGGCGGCGAAGAACTCGACCACCACCAGGTCGCCGTAGCGGTCCACCACCAGGCCGGACAGGCCGTCACCTTCGCTGTGCACGACACGCCAGGCGTCGGACACCGCGTCGAGCTTCAGCACCTCACGGCGCAGCGACACTGCCTGGGCGATCTTGCGCGAGAACCAGCCGGCATCCACCGGTACGTTCTGGTCGGTTTCAAGGATGCGCACGGCAATGCGCGAGTGCCCGTTGTAGAACCCGCGGCCAATGAACTCGCCATCGATGCCGACCACGTCGACGATGGAACCGGGCTTGGGCCGGACGGTCGGCTTCTCGACCAGTTTCTGGAAGATCCACGGGTGGCTGGAGCGCCACGCATTCTTGAGGCGGACAATCGGAAGGGGGGTATTCATCCACCCATTGTAAACCGGGCGCCGGGGTCAGTTCCCCGCAGGGGCTCTGACCCCAGCGTGGCGACGATGGGGTCGGAGCCCCTTTGGGGATCCGACCCCTGGCCTCCCCATTTGACGGCGGCCCGGCCAGGCGGCAGAATCGGCCCCAGAAGGGGAGTAGCTCCCAGACGTTGTCGCCGTCATTTCGAGCCCGCAGGCTCCGGTGCAACGGCAGTTCCAGCCGACTGGAACTGCGAGCGAGACCTTCGCCGTACTGGCGAAGCTCTGTCCCTGGATCCCCCTCCCGATCCTCCGTTGCAGATCCTCGCCGTCCGGCCTGGCATTCATCTTTCCAACGGACATTCCCAATGCAGACGATCGGTAACGTGTGGTTGTGGGGCGGCTTCGCAGCGGTGGTGGTCATCGCCCTGCTGGTCGACCTCGTGTTGATGCGCCATGGTGGACCGCACAAGGTCACCTTCAAGGAGGCCTTGTGGTGGTCCATCGGCTGGGTCGCGCTGGCCCTGCTGTTCAACGCCGGCCTCTGGTACTACCTGAATGAGACCGCCGGCCAGGTCGTGGCCAACAAGGTCGGCCTCGAGTTCCTGACCGGCTACCTGGTCGAAAAGGCCCTGGCGGTCGACAACATCTTTGTCTTCCTGATGATCATGAGCTACTTCGCGGTGCCGGAGGAACAGCGCCAGAAGGTGCTGATCATCGGCATCCTGGGTGCGATCGTGCTGCGTACGATCATGATCTTCGCTGGCAGCGTGCTGATCAGCCAGTTCCATTGGCTGCTCTACGTGTTCGGCGCCTTCCTGCTGTTCACCGGTTGGAAGATGTGGTTCGCCGCCGGCCAGGAACCGGACCTGGAGACCAATCCGGCCCTGCGCTGGATGCGCAAGCACCTGCGCCTGCTGCCGGGCTATGAAGGCAATGCGCTGAGCGTGAAGCGTGATGGCGTGCGCTGGTTCACCCCGCTGTTCGCGGTGCTGATCCTGATTGCGGTCACCGACGTGATCTTCGCCGTGGACAGCATCCCGGCGATCTTCGCGATCACCACCGACCCGTTCATCGTGCTCACCTCCAACGTGTTCGCGGTGCTGGGCCTGCGCGCGATGTTCTTCCTGCTGGCCGGCATGGCCGACCGCTTCCACCTGCTGCCGTACGGACTGGCACTGGTGTTGGGCTTCATCGGCATCAAGATGATGATCATCGACCTGTTCAAGATCCCGACCCCGGTCTCGCTGGGCGTGGTCGCGGTGATCATCGCCGCCACCGTGGTGCTGAGCCTGAAGTACCCGCCGAAGGAAGGCGAAGGCCAGGCCTGAGCCTGACCCGTTGAACGGCGTGGCCGGTGGGATTGTCCCGCCGGCCGCCTCCACTCTCCCGTTGCGGTGGCCTTGGTTTCGCGCCAGTCACCGCCATTGCTGAGGTATGGACAACAACGCGCCCCTGCCCGCCGGCGACGTGCCGGCCCCCCGCAATGATCGCTCGCGCATCCTGCGGGCGTTCAATGTCAGCCTGGCCGCCGTGCTGGTGCTGGTGGCCGTGTTCGCCCTGCAGGGCACCTTCGACTGGCGACCGTGGGCGGTCGCGCCGCTGGAAGCCAAGGGCCTGCTCGGCCTGATCGGCGGCCCGATGCTGCATGCCTCGGTCGAGCATATCGCCGCCAACAGCATCGCGATCCTGATCCTCGGCACGCTCGCCGGCAGCGTGTATCCGAAAGCCACCGTACGCGCGCTGCCCCTGCTGTGGCTGGGTTCGGGCCTCGGCGCGTGGATGCTGGGCAATCCGGGTAGCGTGCACCTGGGCGCCAGTGGCGTCACCCATGGCCTGATGTTCCTGCTGGCCAGCCTCGGCCTGCTGCGCCGCGACCGTGCGGCGATTGCCACCGGCCTGATCGGCATGCTGTTCTACGGCGGCATGCTGATGACCATCCTGCCGCACGCCGATGGTGTGTCCTGGCAGTCGCACATGGGCGGCGCCTTCGCCGGCATCATCGCCGCGCTGCTGTTCCGCAACGCCGACCCACTGCCACCGCGCCAGCGTTACAGCTGGGAAGACGAAGAAGACGAGGCCGAGCCGCTGTCCAACGAGGAACTGGAGCCGCCGTCACCGCAGCGCGTACCGGTGCTGTGGCAGCCTCGCGAGGGCCAGGACTACGTGGTGATCCCGTTCCGCCGCCCGGACGAACCGCGCGGTTGAGGTGACGGTAGTGCCGGCCGCTGGCCGGTACCCGGATGCCGGCCAGCGGCCGGCACTACCGGGACGGTCAGTTCCCCGCCGCGCCCATCCCATCCACCGCCTGCCGGCCCAGCGCCGGGTCATCGGTGAAGAACGCATCGATACCCGTCGCCAGGTAAGCCCGCATCTCGGCGATCGATCCCTCGGCATTGCGCGCGCTGTCGGCGCCCTGGCGCAGGTTGCTGGGCTGGAAGTGGTTTTCCGGACGGAAGGTGTACGGAATCACCATCAACCCGGCGGCACGCGCATCACGTACCAGCGAGGTCGGCGTGCCCAACGCGCCCTTGGCATCCAGCGGAATGATCGAGCGCAGTTCCGGGCCGATGCCGTCGGCATAACTGGCGATGTCCTTCAGGCCGGCCGGGGTCATCATCTGCGCATAGGTCAGCGCGCCGCCGGCCTGGGCGATGTCGGCCGGCTGGGTATCGCCCTTCCACAGCAGCTGCAGCAGCCGGATGTTGCTGCCCCGGCCGATCCTGCCGCGCAGGTAGCGCAGGTTGGCGGTCTCGAACGACTGGATCGTGACCGGCCCGACATTGGTGTACGCGTTGCCACGCAGTGCGGCCAGCAGCTTGTCTTCCATCGGCAGGCCGATGGACTGGAAGTAGGTCGGGTGCTTGATCTCCGGCACCAGGCCGATGCCGCGGTTGGCACGTCCGGCCTGCTGGACCAGGAAGGCCAGGATCTCGTCCAGGCTGGCGATGCGGAACTGGCCGTCGTAGGCGGTACTGCGCAGCTCCGGCAGGCGCTCGCGCGCATACAGGGTCTTCAGCTCGGCCAGGGTGAAGTCTTCGGTGAACCAGCCGTCGACCTTCTGACCGTCGATCACCTTGGTCGTGCGGCGGCTGGCGAACTCTGGATGCGAGGCGACGTCGGTGGTGCCGCCGATCTCGTTCTCGTGCCGTGCCACCATCCCCCCGTCCCTGGTCATCACCAGGTCCGGTTCGATGTAGTCGGCGCCATCGGCGATCGCCTGCGCGTACGACGCCAGGGTGTGCTCGGGCAGCAGCGCGCTTGCCCCGCGATGGCCGTAGACCGACGCCTTGGGTGCGGCCGGGGTGGAGGATTCAGCACTCATGGCCACCGATGGTGCCACGGCCAGCGACAACAGCAACGCACAACCCCACGACTTCACTGCGACTTCCCCAAGCGGTATGTGATGGCCGTCAGTATGCGGCGGCAATGTGACAGGTGGGGGAAGCCTGCACCTGTGGAGCCGAGCCCATGCTCGGCTGACCGGTAGGACAGCCGAGCACGTGCTCGGCTCTACAGTTACTTGCCGATGCAGAAGCTCGAGAAGATCCTTCCCAGCAGATCATCGGCACTCATCTGCCCGGTGATCTCGCCCAGTGCGTCATGGGCCAGCCGCAATTCCTCGGCGGCCAGTTCCAGGTGCTCAAGCGCCAGCTCGCCATCGGCGCGCTGCGCGTGTTCCTGCGCTCGCTCGATCGCATCCACATGGCGCGTGCGCGCGGAGAACTCGCCGTCCACCTGCTCCCCTGCCCCGGCCGAGGCAATCGAACGCAGGCGCGCATGCAGGTCGTCCAGCCCGGCGCCGGTGGCTGCCGAAACGAACACGCGGTCCGGCTCGTCCAGCGCCGGCAGCACACCGAGCAGGTCCGACTTGTTGTGGATGTAGATCTTGTGCGGCACCGCTGCCACGGCATCACCCAACGCCGCCTGCCCGGCCGCCGGATCGCGCGCGTCGAGCACGATCAGCGCCAGGTCGGTGCGCTCGATTTCCACGTGCGCGCGGCGCATGCCTTCGCGTTCGATGGCGTCGCCACCGTCGCGCAGGCCGGCGGTGTCGACCAGGGTCAGCTCCAGGCCATCCAGGCGGATGGTCTCGCGCAGGGTATCGCGGGTGGTGCCGGCGATGTCGGTGACGATGGCGCGTTCGCTGCCGGCCAGTGCGTTCAGCAGTGAACTCTTGCCCGCATTGGGCGGCCCGATCAGTACCGCGTGCAGGCCATCGCGCAGGCGACGACCGCGTTCGGCGTCGCGGCGCAGCAGGGCCAGATCACTGCGCGCCTGCTCCAGCCCACGCCGCACCTGCGCACCGCCAAGGGTATCCAGCGGTTCGTCGGCGAAGTCGATGGCCGCTTCCACGTGGATGCGCAGCAGCACCAGTTGTTCCACCACCGCGTCGATGCGCCGCGAGAACACGCCATCCAGCGAGCGGCGTGCCGCGCGCGCGGCACGGTTGTCACCGGCCGCGATCAGGTCGGCGATGGCTTCGGCCTGGGCCAGGTCGAGTTTGCCGTTGAGGAACGCGCGTTCGCTGAACTCACCCGGCCGCGCCTGGCGCGCACCGAGTGCAATGCAGCGCGCGACCAGTTGCTGCAGCAGCACCGGGCTGCCGTGCCCCTGCAGTTCCACCACCTCTTCGCCTGTGAAGCTGTTCGGCGCCGGGAACCACAGCACGATGCCATCGTCGATGACTTCGCCATCGGCGTCGCGCAGGCGCGCATAGTGCGCATGGCGCGGCCGCAGCGCGGGCGCGCCCAGCGCGCGGGCGATCGCCGCGGCGCGCGGGCCGGACAGGCGCAGCAGGCCGACACCGCCGGCGCCCGGCGCACTGGCAATGGCCACGATGGTGTCGGTGCGGATCGCGTCGTTCATGGCTCAGAGCTTCTCCAGCTGCGCGCGTGCCTGCGCGGCACCACTGCCCTGCGGCTGCAGCGCCAGGTAGGTGGTATAGGCCTGCTTCGCCTTGGCCTTGTCGCCCGCGTTGAAGTAGGCATCGCCCAGGTTCAGATAGGCCACGGCGCGCGAGGGGTCGATCTTCAGCGTGTTCTCCAGCCAGCGCGCGGCTTCGGCATAGCGTTGCTGGCGGTAGTAGACAAAGCCGAGGTTGTTCGCCGCTTGGGCAAAGTCAGGACGCAGCTTCAGCGCTTCGGTGAACTGCGCGGCTGCCTCGTCGTACTGCTTCTCGCGGTACAGCTGCAGGCCGCGGTCATTGGCCTGCTGCGCGCGCTGGCGGTCGGACGCCGGCCCGGCGGAAGGCACCACCAGCTGGGCCTTGCCGCCCTGCAGGTCAGCCACCGTCACCGGTGCCTGGCTGCCCTTGGCCTCGCTGGCGGCATCCACCTTGTTGTTCAGCGCGATCGCATCGGCGGTCAGCTGGCGCGTATCAGCGTTGAGGAATTCCTGGCTGTCCGGGACCTGGAACACGAACTCCCCGCCCTGCGAACCGGGCAGGCTGCCGAAGGCCGGGGTCTGGTGCGAGACCGCCGATACGGCCGGCGCCACGTAGGCGGCCAGCTCGGTACCGGTGATCAGGCCATCGCCGTTGAGATCCCCCTTCCCGGCCAGCGCCTGCAGCAGCACCCAGGTGAATACCGAGTGGCCATTCGGGCCGGCATCGGCCACCTGCTGGTCGGCACCACCGGCGGTCAGCATCTGCCGCGCGCTGCGGCGCGCGTTCTCGCGCAGGAACGACGATGACGACGGGCCGCCACGGGTCAGGCCCAGGCCGCTGTAGCAGGCATCCATCACGAACATCACATGCTTGGCCTGCATGCTTTCGGCAATGTTCTGGATGTCGGTCATCGCAATCGCGTCGGTGGCGAATTCCTTCGGATCCGAATCGACCGGGATGATGTAGCCGAGGTCGCGCCCGGAGGCGAGCTGACGGGTCGCGCCGTGGCCAGCGAAGAATACGAACACGCGGTCGTTCTTTCCGGTGCGATCGTCAGCCAGGCGATCGTGGAAGGCCGCGAGGATGTTGTTGCGCGTGGCCTGCTCGTTCTTCAGCACGATCACCTGCGAGGACGGGAAGCCGAACTGCCCGGTGAGGGTATCGGCCACCGCCTGCGCGTCATGGCTGGCGTATTCCAGCTTCGGCCACTTGGCGTAGTTGTCGATGCCGACCACGATCGCCCACGACTTCTCGTAGCCGGTGGTGACGGTGGCGGCACCGGCATCACCCTTGCGCGCACGGGCCACGGTGAAGTCGCGGCCGTTCCAGCCGGCGAACTGGTAACCCTCGGCGATCAGCCGGTCGAGGATCTGCGGCAGCGCCTTGACTGCACGATCATGGATGTCATGGAACAGGATGATGCCGCGCTGCTCCTTGTTCACCTGGTCGAGCACGCGCTGCACGATCGATTCCGGTACCGGGTCGGCCCAGTCCATCGAGTCGATGTTCCACATGATCGACTTCAGCCCGGCCTCGTTGAGCAGCTGCAGGCCTTCGGCATTGCGCGCACCATACGGGAAGCGGAACAGCGGCGCGCGCTTGCTGTCGACATCCTTCAGCAGCGTGTCGGTGTCCAGCACCTGCTGGCGCAGCGCATCGCCGGTGGTCCGTGAGAGCTGGGCGTGTGTCAGGCTGTGGTTGCCCACCGCATAGCCCTGTTCCATCAGGTTGCGGCTGATCTTCGCCATCGGGCCGAGGCTGACCTTGCCATCGGCCTCGACCTTGCCGAGGTTGCGGCCCACTTCGAAGAACACGCCCGGCACGTCGTAGCGCTTGAGGATGGCCACCACTTCATCGGTGTAGGCCTTGTGCGGGCCATCGTCGAAGGTCAACACCACCGTCTTGGCCGGCAGGTCGCGGCCAAAGATCTCACGGTCGCTGTCCTTCATCGACATCGGATACGGCTCGATCACCCCGTAGTCGCGCAGGATCGCTTCACGGCTGTAGTCCCTGTGCAGGTGGGCGATGTAGTCGTCCCACTTCTCGCGCTTCAGTTCGATGGCGCGTGTGCGCTCGAAGCGGCTGAAGATGCGGGTCAGTTCCTGGTTGTAGTTGCGCTCGATCTCATCGAGTGCTTCCAGATCCTCACCGATGCGCTGGTGCAGCTTCACCGCCGGCAGCGAGGAATCGGTGCCGACCCGCTCATGCAGGTCACGCAGCACTTCACGGAAGGCCAGGCGATCGGCGTCGAACAGTTCGGGCGCAGACTCGATGTAGTCCAGCACCGTGCCGAGGGTGGCAAAGCGCTGCGGGCTGGAACCGCGCAGCAGGGTGTCGAACTGCGCGGCGATGATCGTGCGCTGTTCCAGGCCATCGTGGAACAGCTGCTGTCCCACACGCGTGGAGGTGCCGCGGTCGGCGGTCGACTGCTGCTCCTCGTCGGCCAGCAGCACGATGATCCGGCGGTAGCCATCGAGCTGCTTCTGCAGCGCTGCCAGCAACGGCGCAGCGGCAGGATCGGCGGCAGCCGCAGCCTGCGCGCTCGCCTGGGTGACGGTGGTCGCCGGCGCCTTCGCGTCCTTGTCACCGCAGCCGGCAACAACCAGGGTCAACAACAGCGAAGGCAGGAACAGGCGGAACGACGACGCACGCATGGCGGACTCGAAGATGGGAGGAACGGTGTGCAGGCGATTCTAACGCCGCATGCGAAAAGCCCGCCTTGCGGCGGGCTTCTGCTGGGGTCGGCCGGCCAGCGGCCGGCTCTACCGATTACTTCTTCTTGACCGGGGCCGGAGCGGTGGTGGCCGGGACCGGCTCGCCGCCGTGGCGCTTGGTCATCCACCACTGCTGCAGCAGGCCCAGGCCGCCGTTGACCACCCAGTACAGGACCAGGCCGGACGGCATGAAGGCCATCATGACGCCGAACACCAGCGGCATGAACTGCATCATCTTCTGCTGCATCGGGTCCATGCCCGGTGCCGGGGTCAGCTTCTGGGTGAACCACATCACTGCCACGTTGATCACCGGCAGGATGAAGTACGGGTCGCGTGCAGTGAGGTCCTGGATCCAGCCGAACCAGGGCGCCTGGCGCAGTTCGACCGATTCCACCAGCACCCAGTACAGGGCGAAGAAGATCGGCATCTGGATGAGGATCGGCAGGCAGCCGCCCATCGGATTGATCTTTTCCTTCTTGTACAGCTCCATCATCGCGGTCTGGAACTTCTGGCGGTCATCGCCATAGCGTTCCTTCAGCTGCGCGATGCGCGGCTGGAAGCGACGCATCTTGGCACCGCTCTTGTACTGGGTCGCCGACAGCGGGTACAGCACCAGCTTCAGCAGCACCACCAGGCCGACGATCGCCCAGCCCCAGTTGCCGACCAGCTTGTGCACCTGGTTCAGCACCCAGAACAGGCCCTGGCCGATCACCGCCATCATCGAGAAGCGGCTGTAGTCGACCACGCGGTCCAGGCCCGGCACGTCTTCCTTGGCAATCAGGTTGACCAGCTTCGGGCCGACCCACAGCCGGGCCTCGGTGCTGGTGGACTGGCCCGGGGCCACGGTGAAGGCCGGGCCACGCGCTTCGATCAGGTCGCGACCGGCCACCTGCGACAGTACGTAGTGTGCGGTCTGGTCCTTCTGCGGGATCCAGGCGGTGAAGAAGTGGTGCTGCAGCATCGCCAGCCAGCCGCCGGTGATGTTCTGGTTGAGCGTGCCGTCTTCCAGGTAGTCCTTGAACGCACGGCGCTGGTACTTCTTGTCGTTGTCGTACCAGGTGGCGCCGTTGAAGCTGAAGGAGTCCGGGTTGGTCATGCTCCGCGACAGGATGGTCGGGGTACGGTCCAGGGTGCGGTAGACGTAACCGTTCCACGGTGCGGTGCCGGCATTGCTGACCTCGTCCTTGAAGCGCACGGCGTACTCGTTGCGCGAGACGGTCAGGGTGCGCTTGATGGTCACGCCGTTGTCGGCGGTCCACACGAACGGGATCTGCAGCTCGTTCTGGCCCTTGGCCAGCACGAAGTCCTTGGTGTCACCGACCAGCTTGAAGCCGTCGGCGCCGGGAACCGGGGTGTTCTTGTCTTCGCTGGCCCAGCCACTGATCGCGCTGTACGGATGCGCGGGGTCTTCGGTCAGCAGGCGAACCGGCGGGCTGCCTTCGTCCTTGGTCTGCGGGAACTGCAGCAGCTCGGCGTCGAGCACGCGGCCACCATCGAGCACCAGGCGCAGCACGTCGGTGGTGACGGTCACGCGCTGGCTGGCCGGGGTGGCACTGGCCTGCGCCTGCACAGCGGCCTGGCCCGGAGCGCCCGGGACCTGTGCACTGGGAATGCTGCCCGAGGCAGCGCCCGGAACACTCTGTGCGGCAGCCGGGGCCGACGTGGTCGTCGGTGGCGGGGTCGGAGCAGCCTTTTCACGGCTCCACTCCATCCACAGCAGCACGGCCACCATCAGCCAGGCAAAAATGAGGAATACGCGGGTCTGGTTCATCAGCGGACAGGCTCGGCGGGGCCGGGACGCGATGCCGGCTCGGTCAAAGAAGAAGTTGCGATGCCATCAGGCGGCGGCATTGTGCCGTCCACGCCCGGCGCGGGCAATGCACGCAGGCGACGCAGCAGGCGCAGGAAGGCCTGGCGGATCTCGTCGTTGCTGGCGGAACGCGCAGCACTACGGGCCACGACGACGAAGTCGCCTGGCTGGATATCGGTACGTGTCTGACGCAGGATGTCGCGCAGGACGCGCTTGATCCGGTTACGCCCGACGGCGTTCGGATCGACCTTGCGGGAAACCGCCAGACCCAGCCTGGCCGGCCGGTCAGCCGGCAGCCAGTGCAGGGTCATCAGCGGATCGGACACACGGCGGGCGCCGTTGAAGACCGTTGAGTATTCGGCACGCGTGCGAACCCGCGCAGAGCGAGGGAATCGCTTGCGCGGGTCTGCAGTATTCACTGTCGAAGGGATTGCGTCTGCCGCGGGGTGCGGCATGGCAATCAGGCGCTCAGGACTTTGCGGCCCTTGGCGCGGCGACGCGACAGGATCTTGCGGCCGTCAGCGGTCTTCATACGGGCACGGAAGCCGTGGTCGCGCTTACGCTTGAGGTTGCTGGGCTGGTAGGTGCGCTTCGTGGCCATTGGGGGCCTCTCGTATGAATGGGACGGAAAGAACCGGAAATTCTAGAGAGGTCTCCCCCCTCACGTCAACCCCTGGGGACTACGCGAATTCACCGGGCTGTGCAATAGCTGTGGATGTTTTTGTGAATAAGTAGGGGACAAGCATTCCGAAGGCGGGCGCTCGGTGGTAGTCTGAGCCATCCATTTCCCCCCTTTCCGGCCTGTGTCTGGGCGCCTTGTCGCGTCCATGCCCCGGCCACCGGACGATTATTGCTGATGGATGCCTGGTCCCGTAGTCTCGAGCGCCTCGAAGCGGAGTTCCCGCCGGAAGACGTTCATACCTGGTTGAAGCCGCTGCAGGCCGATCTGCGCGTGGACAGCCTGGTGCTGTATGCACCCAATGCCTTCATCGTCGATCAGGTCCGCGAGCTGTACCTGGCCCGGATCCGCGAACTGCTGGCGCACTTCGCCGGGTTCAGCGACGTTTTTCTTGAAATCGGCTCGCGCCCGCGCCCCGTGGAGGCGCAGAACGCGCCGGTTTCCACGTCGTCGGCGCCTGTGTCCAGCGAACCGCAGGTGCCGTTTGCCGGCAATCTGGACAATCACTACACCTTCGCCAACTTCGTCGAAGGGCGCAGCAACCAGCTGGGCCTGGCCGCTGCCTTCCAGGCAGCGCAGAAGCCGGGCGACCGGGCCCACAATCCGCTGCTGCTGTACGGAGGCACCGGCCTGGGCAAGACCCACCTGATGTTCGCCGCCGGCAACGCGATGCGCCAGGCCAATCCAGGCGCGAAGGTGCTGTACCTGCGTTCGGAACAGTTCTTCAGCGCCATGATCCGGGCCCTGCAGGAAAAGACCATGGATCAGTTCAAGCGCCAGTTCCAGCAGGTGGACGCGCTGCTGATCGATGACATCCAGTTCTTCGCCGGCAAGGACCGCACGCAGGAAGAGTTCTTCCACACCTTCAACGCGTTGTTCGATGGCAAGCAGCAGATCATCCTGACCTGCGACCGCTATCCGCGCGAGGTCGAAGGCCTGGAAGCGCGCCTGAAGTCGCGGCTTGCCTGGGGCCTGTCGGTCGCGATCGAACCGCCGGACTTCGAGACCCGCGCCGCGATCGTGCTGGCCAAGGCGCGCGAACGCGGTGCCGAGATTCCCGATGATGTTGCGTTCCTGATCGCCAAGAAGATGCGCTCCAACGTGCGCGACCTCGAGGGCGCGCTCAATACCCTGACCGCCCGCGCCAACTTCACCGGCCGCGCGATCACCACCGAATTCGCCCAGGAAACCCTGCGCGACCTGCTGCGCGCCCAGCAGCAGGCGATCAGCATTCCCAACATCCAGAAAACCGTTGCCGACTACTACGGCCTGCAGATCAAGGATCTGCTGTCGAAGCGTCGGACCCGCTCGCTCGCCCGCCCCCGCCAGGTCGCCATGGCGCTGACCAAGGAACTGACCGAGCACAGCCTGCCCGAGATCGGCGACGCCTTTGCCGGTCGCGATCACACCACGGTGCTGCATGCCTGCCGCCAGATCCGGACCCTGATGGAAACCGACGGCAAGCTCCGCGAGGACTGGGACAAGCTGATCCGGAAGCTGAGCGAATGATGCACGGATGCCGATGAGGCGTCATCGCACAAAACGGTGCAGAATCCGGTAGCAAGCGCGGGACACGTTGTGGATAAAAATGGCGTCTGAAATCCCGTCGAATTTATCCACAGCTTTCCCCACCCCTTGGGGGTCGGTAATACAGAGGGTTTCGATGCCTGAAACGCCTTTATTTACAAAGACTTAGCATTGTTTTCCAGCGATTCTGTCTCTACCAGCACCACCAAGCTTTTGATTTATTCCACATTTTTTAAAGCATAGGGGCACGGAACCACATGCGTTTCACACTGCAGCGCGAAGCCTTTCTCAAGCCGTTGGCACAGGTCGTCAACGTGGTCGAACGCCGCCAGACCCTTCCGGTTCTGGCCAATTTCCTGGTCCAGGTGCAGAACGGCCAGCTGTCGCTGACCGGTACCGACCTGGAAGTGGAGATGGTGTCGCGGATCGCGGTTGAAGATGCCCAGGACGGCGAAACCACCATTCCCGCCCGCAAGCTGTTCGAGATCATCCGCGCCCTGCCCGATGGCAGCCGGATCACCGTCTCGCAGACCGGAGACAAGATCACCGTGCAGGCCGGTCGTAGCCGCTTCACCCTGGCAACCCTGCCCTCCAATGACTTCCCGTCGGTTGACGAAGTGGAAGCCACTGAGCGCGTGGCCATCGGCGAAGCGACCCTGAAGGAGCTGATCGAGCGCACCGCGTTCGCGATGGCCCAGCAGGACGTACGCTATTACCTCAATGGCCTGCTGTTCGATCTGCGCGGTGATGCCCTGCGTACCGTCGCCACCGACGGCCACCGTCTGGCGCTGTGTGAAACCGAACTGGCCAAGCCGAGCGGTTCCAAGCGCCAGATCATCGTGCCGCGCAAGGGCGTGACCGAGCTTCAGCGCCTGCTGGAAAGCGGTGATCGCGAGATCGAGCTGGAAGTCGGTCGCAGCCATGTGCGCGTCAAGCGCGACGATGTCACCTTCACCTCCAAGCTGATCGACGGCCGTTTCCCGGATTACGAAGCGGTGATCCCGATCGGTGCCGACCGCGAAGTGAAGGTTGATCGTGAAGCACTGCGTGCCTCGTTGCAGCGTGCTGCGATCCTGTCCAACGAGAAGTACCGCGGTATCCGCGTGGAAGTCTCGCCGGGCAACCTGAAGATCAGCGCGCACAACCCGGAGCAGGAAGAAGCCCAGGAAGAGATCGAAGCCGACACCACGGTCAGCGATCTGGCCATTGGCTTCAACGTGAACTACCTGCTGGATGCCCTCTCCGCCCTGCGCGATGAGGAAGTCATCATCCAGCTGCGCGACTCCAACTCCTCGGCGCTGGTGCGTGAGTCCAGCAGCGAGAAGTCGCGCCACGTGGTCATGCCGCTGCGTCTCTGACATCAGCTCGGTTCCACGTGGAACATAACGACGCCCGGGGAAGCTCCCGGGCGTTTTTTTTTGCACGTTCCACGTGGATCATCGGGACTACCCTTTCAAGCGCGGATTTCAGACGGAAAGCATCTTCCCTGTTGGACCCGGTTGCGTGCGGTTTGCTTACCACGCCCGCTGCCGACGGGGACTTTGAGTCGATGTCAGGGACTGCTTCCAAATCAGCTTTGATCGGGGCCGGTACCTGGAGTCTCGACGCAGTTGCTATGGACCTGGTCGGATGCCCAAGCGCATCCACGCTGCGGCGACGGTGCTCGCCATTTCTGAAATCCTCTCTGTCCACAGGAGTCATTCGGGGCAGATCGGGCCAAGCCTAGCTTCTAAATCTGGGTATAAATCTAAAGCATGGTGGTGATGGTGGAGCCAGATTTCGTGGAAAAATGTGTTATCTACATGATCTAAAAGGGATTTATGTGGGTGAAACCCCCTGTATAGAGGCGCCTCAGGCTGGGGGGGAACCTGTGGATAGTTTCCAGACCCAAGCAAAATGGCTTTTTTATCCACAGATTGCCCATACCTTGTGTATAAGTCATACAGGGCCGCTGTGGACAGCGTGAAACCAATGGGCCGGATTCTTTGAAATCTGTGGAACCTCGCAGGGCATCGGATCGCAGATTTGGAGGAATCCGGGCGCCCGCCCGTTCATCCGGCCGGCCAAGCGCTCGCCAAACACCTGCGGCAGTGGTCCTGAAATCGTCGAAATCTGGGGGGCCACACCCCGCAACCCTGTGCAGAATTGAAGGAATTTCAGCTGCGTCCGGAGCTGGAAGCGGGCATGCCGTGAACTGGCGCCACGTGGAACCCGCGATCAGTGGGTGCGCAGGAGCTTCTGCTCCGCATCGATGCGGTGCAGCGCGTCCGGCTTGACCGATGCAGTAAGCTGATGGATTCCCTGCCCCTCTACCGCCTCGAGCGGATGGTCGTTCGCGCCCCATGCTTATCCGCCGCCTCGCCTTGCACCAACTGCGTCGCTTCAGTGCGGTGGATCTTTCGCCCCAGCCGGGGCTGAACCTGCTCACTGGCGACAACGGTGCCGGCAAGACCAGCGTGCTGGAGGCCCTGCATCTGATGGCCTATGGCCGCAGCTTCCGCGGCCGGGTCCGCGATGGAATGGTACGCCAGGGCCAGGAGGCGCTGGAAATCTTCGTGGAATGGGACGAACAGCGTGCCGACCAGGCGCCGCACCGCCGAAAGGCCGGCCTGCGCCACAGTGGCCAGGACTGGAAGGGACGATTGGACGGCGAAGATGTGGCTCAGCTCGGCAACCTCTGCGCGGCGCTGGCGGTAGTGACGTTCGAGCCCGGCAGCCATGCGCTGGTCAGCGGCGGTGGCGAGCCCCGCCGTCGCTTCCTGGATTGGGGCTTGTTCCACGTGGAACCTGATTTCCTGTCCCTGTGGCGCCGCTATTCAAGGGCGCTGAAGCAGCGCAATGCCCTGCTCAAGCAGGGCGGCCCGTCGCGGATGCTGGACACCTGGGATCACGAGTTGGCTGAGGCCGGAGAGCCCCTTACCAGCCGGCGTCAGCACTACTTGGAGCGGCTGCAGCAGCGTGCCGTGGCGCTGGCTGCCAGTTTGGCGCCGCAACTCGGCATCCAGGCACTGGAACTCAGTCCGGGCTGGCGTCGGCATGAGCTTCCCCTGGCGGATGCTCTGCTTCTGGCCCGGGATCGTGACCGCCAGGCCGGGTACACCTCGGTTGGGCCGCACCGGGCGGACTGGAGCGTGGATTTCCACAGCATTCCTGGTCGCGATGCACTGTCACGCGGTCAGGCCAAGCTGACTGCATTGGCGTGCCTGCTGGCGCAGGCAGAGGATTATGCAGAACAGCGCGGCGAATGGCCGGTGATCGCACTGGACGATCTGGCCTCCGAACTGGATCGTACCCACCAGGCGCGGGTACTGGAGCGCCTGCTCACTGGCCCGGCGCAGATCTTCGTCACCGCTACTGAACCCCCGGCGGCCCTGCAGGACCTGGCCCAGATCGCCCGGTTCCACGTGGAACATGCACAGATCGTGGCTGTGCCATAGTGGGCACATCAGGGCCACTCGACCCCGGCTGGTATAATTCGGGTTGGAATCCTTTCATTCTCGGCACATCGCCTCAGGCGGTGTCCGACCTGCGGAGCCTACGGCAAGCGCAATGAGCGACGAACAGAACACCCCGGCAAACAACGGCAATTACGACGCCAACAGCATTACCGCCCTGGAAGGCCTGGAGGCTGTCCGCAAGCGACCCGGCATGTACATCGGTGACGTGCATGACGGCACCGGTCTGCACCACATGGTGTTCGAGGTTGTCGACAACTCGATCGACGAAGCGCTGGCCGGCCACGCCGACCATGTCGCGGTGACGATCCACGCTGACGGCTCGGTCTCGGTGTCCGACAACGGTCGCGGCATTCCGACCGGCAAGCACGAGCAGATGAGCGCCAAGCTCGGTCGCGAGGTCTCCGCCGCCGAAGTGGTGATGACCGTCCTGCATGCAGGCGGCAAGTTCGACGACAACAGCTACAAGGTTTCCGGCGGCCTGCACGGCGTCGGCGTCAGCGTGGTCAACGCGCTGTCGCAGAAGCTGCTGGTGGACGTGTTCCAGAACGGCTCCCACTACCAGCAGGAGTTCAGCAACGGCGCAGCCGTGACCCCGCTCGCCAAGCTGGAAGCCACCACCAAGCGTGGCACCACCGTGCGCTTCTGGCCGTCCACCGTCGCCTTCCACGACAACGTGGAATTCCACTACGACATCCTGGCCCGCCGTCTGCGCGAGTTGTCGTTCCTGAACTCCGGCGTCAAGATCGTTCTTGCCGACGAGCGTGGCGACGGCCGTCGCGATGACTTCCACTACGAAGGCGGCATCCGCAGCTTCGTGGAGCATCTGGCCCAGCTGAAGACCCCGCTGCACCCGAATGTCATCTCCGTCACCGGCGAGCACAACGGCATCGTCGTGGAGGTGGCGCTGCAGTGGACCGACTCCTACCAGGAGACGATGTACTGCTTCACCAACAACATCCCGCAGAAGGACGGCGGTACCCACCTCGCCGGTTTCCGCGGTGCGCTGACCCGCGTGCTCAACAACTACATCGAGCAGAACGGCATCGCCAAGCAGGCCAAGATCAACCTGACCGGCGATGACATGCGCGAAGGCATGATCGCGGTGCTGTCGGTGAAGGTGCCGGACCCGAGCTTCTCCAGCCAGACCAAGGAAAAGCTGGTCAGCTCCGACGTGCGTCCGGCGGTGGAAAACGCCTTCGGTGCGCGCCTGGAAGAGTTCCTGCAGGAAAACCCGAACGAAGCCAAGGCGATCGCCGGCAAGATCGTCGATGCCGCCCGTGCACGTGAAGCTGCGCGCAAGGCCCGCGACCTGACCCGCCGCAAGGGCGCGCTGGATATCGCCGGCCTGCCGGGCAAGCTGGCCGACTGCCAGGAAAAGGATCCGGCGCTGTCCGAACTGTTCATCGTCGAGGGTGACTCGGCAGGTGGCTCGGCCAAGCAGGGCCGCAACCGGAAGAACCAGGCGGTGCTGCCGCTGCGCGGCAAGATCCTCAACGTGGAACGCGCGCGCTTCGACCGCATGCTGTCCTCCGACCAGGTCGGTACGCTGATCACCGCACTGGGCACCGGCATCGGCCGTGACGAGTACAACCCGGACAAGCTGCGTTACCACAAGATCATCATCATGACCGACGCCGACGTCGACGGCGCCCACATCCGCACCCTGCTGCTGACGTTCTTCTACCGTCAGATGCCGGAGCTGATCGAGCGCGGTTACGTCTACATCGGCCTGCCGCCGCTGTACAAGATCAAGCAGGGCAAGCAGGAGCTGTACCTGAAGGATGACCCGGCGCTGGACAGCTACCTGGCCAGCAGCGCAGTGGAAAACGCTTCACTGGTGCCGGCCACCGGCGAGCCCGGCATCGAAGGCCTTGCGCTGGAGAAGCTGCTGCTGGCCTACGCCGCCGCGCTCGATTCCATCGAACGCAACGCGCACCGTTATGACCGCAACCTGCTCGAAGCGCTGGTCGATTTCGTGCCGATGGACATGGACAGCCTGCGCAATGCGGGCGAAGGCGAAGGCCTGGATGCGCTGGCCAAGCGCCTCAACCAGGGCAGCCTGGGCAGCCCGCGCTTCAGCCTGGAACTGCAGGAGGCCAACGAGGAGCGCCCCGCCGCCGTGCTGGTGACCCGTCGCCACATGGGCGAGGAGCACATCCAGGTGCTGCCGATGTCGGCGTTCGAGAGTGGCGAACTGCGTGCGATCCACCAGGCCTCCAAGCTGCTGCACGGGCTGGTGCGCGAAGGTGCAACGATTTCCCGCGGCGCCAAGTCGATCGAAGTCGACAGCTTCGCGAAGGCGCAGAACTGGCTGCTCGAGGAGGCCAAGCGCGGCCGCCAGATCCAGCGATTCAAGGGTCTGGGTGAAATGAATCCGGAGCAGTTGTGGGATACCACGGTGAACCCGGAGACCCGTCGCCTGCTGCAGGTGCGCATCGAGGATGCGGTCGCTGCCGACCAGATCTTCAGCACCCTGATGGGCGATGTCGTCGAGCCGCGTCGCGACTTCATCGAAGACAATGCGCTGAAGGTCGCCAACCTGGATATCTGACACAATCGGGACCTGGCCGGTGCGCGGGGAGCTGCACCGGCCTTCGTCCCTTGAACACAGGTACCTGATGTCCGCATCCACCCCGGTCTCCGCCGCCCCGCCCCCGGTTCCGCCGGTGTCTGCCCCGCCGCGCGCCGTGGCACCGTTGGCAGGCTTCTTCATCGACCTGGGCATCGCCGCCGTTACCTTGGTCGGCCTGAGCATGGTCACCGGCCTGTTCTGGGGCTTCTACCGTGCAATCGTGGTCAGCCGCGCCAACGCCGAGGCCAATGGCGGCGGACTGACACCTGACGCCGTCGGCGCGGCCGTGGGCCAGCCCGGTGCCCTGGCGCAGATCCTGATGGCCCTGATCGCCACCGGTGGCGCGGCGCTGCTGCTGTACTTCTGGCGACGCCCGGCAAACGCCGGCGAGCGCATGGCGTCGCGACAGGCGTTGCTGCGGCCGTCCACCTGGGGCTGGACCCTGCTGGTGGCCACGCTGATCGTGCTCGGCAGCAACGGCATCGCCTTCCTTTCCAAGCAGTTCGGCATCGAGCCGGTGCCCACCAACGTGGAACTGATGCAGAGCGCGATCGCTCGCTTCCCGCTGTTCCTGGTGCTGTTTGCGGTCGTCCTCGCCCCCGCCTACGAAGAGCTGCTGTTCCGCCGCGTCCTGTTCGGGCGCCTGTGGCAGGCTGGCCGCCCCTGGCTGGGCCTCATCCTCAGCAGCCTGGCGTTCGCCCTGGTCCATGAAGTGCCCGGTGTCAGCAAGAACTCGCTGCTGGGCATGGCGCAGCTGTGGCTGGTGTACGGTGGCATGGGCGCCGCCTTCTGCTGGCTGTACCGCCGCACCGGCACCCTGTGGGCGGCGATTGCCGCGCATGCGCTGAACAACGCGGTTGCGCTCGCCGCAATGGTGTTCCTGGGGTCAACGTAACGCCGTGCCCGCTTGACGAAAGATTAAGCAGGTACGCTACACACTGCGCACATGAACACGGGGGCGGACCCATGAAACAACTGCTGCTGGCTCTAGTCATCACCACCGTGGTCAGTGCCTGTGCGACCACCACCTCGCCAACCGGACGACGGCAGATGGTGGGCGGCGTGTCGCAGGCACAGCTGGACCAGCTCGGCGCGCAGGCGTTTGCCGAGACCAAGCAGAAAGAGAAGATCAGCACCGATGGCCGCCAGAACGGCTACGTGCAGTGCGTGGTCAATGCGTTGGTCGCACAACTGCCGCCTCAGTACCGTGGCGTACGGTGGGAGACTGCCGTATTCGTCGACAAGGAACCCAACGCATTCGCCCTGCCCGGCGGCAAGGTGGGCGTGAACACCGGCATCTTCACCGTCGCCAGGAACCAGGACCAGCTGGCTGCCGTGATCGGCCATGAGATCGGGCATGTCATCGCCCGTCACCACGAAGAACGCATCACCCGGCAGATGGGCGCGCAGACCGGCCTGGCCGTCCTGGGGGCACTGGCCGGTGCTGCCTATGGCGATGGTGCCGCCAGTACGGTCAACCAGTTGGGCGGCATGGGTGCGCAGGCGGCCTTCCTGCTGCCAGGCTCGCGGACCCAGGAAAGCGAGGCCGATGTCATCGGCCAGCGGCTGATGGCCCAGGCCGGTTTCAACCCGGCGCAGGCGGTCGATCTGTGGCAGAACATGATGGCGGCCAGCGGTGGTCGCAGCCCGCAATGGCTGTCCACCCACCCCGATCCGGCCAACCGGATCCAGGAACTGCGCCGTGATGCACCAGGCCTGACGCCGATCTATCAGCAGGCGCAGGCGGCCGGGCTGCGGCCAAAGTGCGGATGAGTGCGCAGTTCTATGCTGTATTGCAGCACATAAAACGATTTCTCACGCCATCTGTTTCTGATACGTTTGGCGGCTCAGATTTTTCTGACAGTCCGACTTTGCCGCTATCCGGCGGTTCGATCGAGGTGAACGATGATTTTCCGTAACCACAAAGCTGTGCTTTCCGTCCTCGTCGCGACCGCCCTGACCGGCGCCGTGGTCACCGATGCCTTCGCGCAGTCCTCGCGTTCCTCCGACCGTGGCAGCCGCGGCGGCAGCAGCAAGCAGGCCAAGGCCGAACCGCTGTACCCCAATGCGACCCGCCAGGAGCCGACCGCCAAGGCCTCGGCCAAGATGGGCAGCAAGCTGCAGAAAATGATCGACAGCTACAACAAGGAAAAGTTCCCGGAGACGCGCACGCAGGCTGACGCGATCCTGGCTGACAGCGCCTCCAACGAGTACGACAAGTCGCTGGCCGCGCAGCTGGCCTCGCAGGCCGCCTACCAGACCGACGACACCCCGGCCGCCATCGCCTACCTGAAGCAGGCCATCCAGTTCAACGGCCTGGACAACAACGGCCACTTCCAGTCGATGCTGATGCTGGGCCAGCTGCAGTTGCAGGAAGACCAGACTGCGGAAGGCCTGGCCACCCTGGACAAGTACTTCGCCGAGAGCAAGTCGACCAAGCCGGAAGAGCTGATTGCCAAGGGCCAGGCGCTGTACCAGCTGGAGCGCTACCAGGAAGCGATCCCGGTGCTGAAGCAGGCCATTGCGGGCGCTGCCGAGCCGAAGGACAACTGGAACCAGCTGCTGATGGCGGCCCTTTCCGAAGCCGGCCAGACCGGTGAGGCCGTGCAGGCCGCAGAAGCGCTGGCGGCCAAGAACCCGTCGGACAAGAAGGCCCAGCTGAATCTGGCCAACATGTACATGCAGGCTGACCAGATGCCGAAGGCCGCCGCGGTGATGGACAAGCTGCGCAGCAGCGGCCAGCTCACCGAAGAGCGCGAGTACAAGCAGCTGTACTCGATCTATGCCAACACCGAGAACAAGGAAAAGGACGTCATCGCGGTCATCAACGAAGGGTTGCAGAAGGGCATCCTGAAGCCGGATTACCAGGTCTACCTGGCGCTGGCCCAGTCCTACTACTACTCCGACCAGGTGCCGCAGGCGATCGATGCGTGGCAGAAGGCCGCCCCGCTCTCCAAGGACGGTGAGACCTACCTGAACCTGGCACGCGTCCTGCATGCCGAAGGTCGCGTCCCCGAGGCCAAGCAGGCCGCCCAGCAGGCGCTGGCGAAGGGCGTGAAGAACCAGGCTGATGCCAAAAAAATCATCAACCTGAAGTAAGTAGGAATAACGCCTGAATGCCTGCTCAGTTGATGCGCAGGCGCTCAGGATTGGTATAAGCTTGGAGGTTCCTGCGGTGTCATGCACCGCTGATCAGGGATCCCGCCCCCGGGATTCCGGCCCCACTATTGAGCTCTTGGCGCATGACGGAACAACTAGTCGTTCACCGGTACGAACAACCCGATGACAAGGGGCTGAGCTGGCCTCGCATCGTCGGCATCGCGTTTGTAATTGCCCTGCATCTGGCCGCCTTCATGATGCTCCTGATTCCCGCCGTGGCTCCCAAGGCCGTCGCGGAGAAGGAGCGCAACGTCATGGTGACCATCGTCGACGCGCCGCCGCCGCCCCCACCGCCGCCGCCGCCGCCGCCGCCGCAGGATACTCCGCCACCGCCGGTGAAGAATCTGTCGCCGCCGAAGCCGTCGCCCGTACCGCCGCCGCCGCAGGCGCCGGTCGTCGACGTGCCGGAGCCGCGCCCGAACGATATCGTCACCCCGCCGTCGCCTCCGGCGCCGCCGGCACCGCCGACCTCGATCGAGGCCAGCGTGGACATCTCGTCGAAGGCCATGAATCCGCCGCGCTACCCGCCGGCAGCCTTCCGCGCAGGTATCCAGGGCGAAGTGATCCTGATCATTGATGTCGATGCCAGCGGCAACGTCACCAATGTCACGGTGGAAAAGTCCAGCCGTAACCGCGACCTGGACCGTGCTGCGATGGAAGCGGCTCGCAAGTGGCGCTTCAACGCCGCTGAAGCAGGCGGTAAGAAGACGGCAGGTCGCGTTCGCGTCCCGGTCAACTTTGCACTGAACTGATGCGTCCGGGTGGCCGCCTGGCCACCCCCGCTCCCGGTTCGATTGTTTAGCTTAGCTACACCCTTTATCACCACACACAACAAAGGTAAGCGTCATGCTGCAGGAAATTTTCATCGCCGCTGCTGCCGGGGGCAATCCGTCCAACGCCCTGTCGCAGATGGGCTTCGAGCACCTGATCCACGAAATGACCACCAAGCCGGGTGATTTCGCGGTTTCCTGGGTCGTGCTGCTGACCCTGATCGCCATGTCGGCCATGTCCTGGTACTGGACCGTCATCAACATCTTCCGTGCCACCCGCCTGAAGAGCGCCGCTGATCGCGTCGTCAGCCTGTTCTGGGACACCCCGAACGCGCAGGACGCCATCCGTGCGATGGAAGAGCAGCCGGCTTCGGAGCCGTTCTCGAAGATCGCCCTGGACGCTGCCCAGGCAGCTGCCCACCACCAGCGCGCTGAAGGCGGTGCTACCGGCGGCGTCGGTGAGAACCTGAGCCGTTCGGAGTTCGTCGACCGCGCTCTGCGTCAGGCCGTTACCCGCGAAAGCAACAAGCTGCAGTCGGGCATGACCCTGCTGGCCACCGTCGGCGCGACCGCTCCGTTCGTCGGTCTGCTGGGTACCGTGTGGGGCATCTACGGCGCGCTGATCAAGATCGGTGCCACCGGCTCCGCTTCGATCGACGCCGTTGCCGGCCCGGTGGGTGAAGCGCTGATCATGACCGCGATCGGTCTGTTCGTCGCAATCCCGGCCGTGTTCGCCTTCAACTTCTTCAGCAAGATCAACAGCGCGACCATCAGCAAGTTCGATACCTTCGCGCACGACCTGCACGACTTCTTCGCCACCGGTTCGCGCGTCCGCTAATTGCGGCGCGCGTCACCCAGCGACGAAGTAAGTAGTCACCAAGATCTAGACGGAGCCCGTTATGGCTTTCAGTAGTGGTAACAGCGGCGGCCCCATGGCCGACATCAACGTTACGCCCCTCGTGGACGTGATGCTGGTGCTGCTGATCATCTTCATCATCACGGCGCCCCTGATGTCCCACAAGGTCAAGGTGGATCTGCCGGAAGCCAACCTGATCCAGAAGCCGGAAGATGCTGAAAAGCGTCCGAACCCGATCACGCTGGCAGTCAAGGAAGACGGCTCGATCTACTGGAACGACGAAGAAATCAACAAGCAGACTCTCGAGTCCCGCTTGGCGACCGCCGCACAGCAGACCCCGCAGCCGCCGCTGAACCTGCGTGGTGACCGCACCACCAAGATGCGCGTCATCAACGACCTGACCAAGGTCGCGCAGGAACAGGGCATGCTGGACGTCGGCTTCGTTGCGACCAAAGAAAAGGGGCAATAAGCCATGGCATTCAGTAGTGGTGGTGGCAAGGGCCCCATGGCAGACATCAACGTCACGCCCCTCGTGGACGTGATGCTGGTGCTGCTGATCATCTTCATCGTGACCGCGCCGATCATGACGTACCCGATCGCCGTGGACCTGCCGCAGCGCGTGCTCAACCCACCGCCGCAGCTGGTCGAACCGCCGCCGCCGATCGAACTGAAGATCGACGCGAGCAACCAGGTCTCGTGGAACAACAGCCCGATCAATACCAGCGAGCTGCAGCAGCGGATGGAGCAGGAGGTCCAGCGTGACCCGACCAACCAGCCGGAACTGCGCATCGACGCCAGCCCGGATTCCGAGTACGACGTGATGGCCAAGGTTCTGGCCGCCGCGAAGAACGCTCAGATGAAGAAGATCGGTTTTGTGCAGCAGTAAACGCGACACCGCAATACAACAGTCATGACGCGACTGCAGACGCCCCTGGAGACAGGGGCGTTTTTTTTGTTTGTGGGATGCAGTCGGGGTCAGATCCCTTTCCGCAGGAAAAGGGATCTGGCCCCATCAGGGAGCACGCGCCCGCTATGATCGGCGCATGCTCGCCCTCTTCGATTCCCTGCGCCATTGGCTCGACGGTATCGCCCACCTCGGCACGATCCTGGCGGTGGCCTACCTGCTGTACCTGTTCGCGCTGGCGGGCTGGATCATGCTGCAGAAGCGCGAGCCGGTGGCCACGCTGAGCTGGATCCTTTCGTTGGCACTGCTGCCCTACCTGGGGCTCTTCATCTATTACCTGCTGGGCCCGCAGAAGGTGAAGCGGCAGCGCCTGCGTCGTGGCCGTGCACGCTCGGGCATGGAGCACTACAGCGATGTCTGCCCGCCCGATTCGGACTGCACCGAACTGGCCAAGGTTGCCCAGGCCACGACCGGACTGGCCCCAAGCAGTGCCACCGAAGTGACCTGGCTGGTGGACGGTGCGGCGACCTACGCGGCCTTGCTGGAAGCCGTTGCACAGGCGCACGATCACATCCATCTGGAGTACTACATCTTCAATCCGGATCACGCAGGCACCGCCCTGCGCGATGCCCTGGTCGAGCGCGCACGTGCCGGTGTGCAGGTGCGCCTGCTGCTGGATGCGGTGGGCTCATCCGCCCTGCCCCGCCGTTTCCTGCAGCCCCTGCTCGAGGCCGGCGGTGAAGCGATCTGGTTCCACCCGCGGCAGCTGCTGAAACCGTTCAAGCGCCCGTGGCTGAACCTGCGCACGCACCGCAAGCTGGTGATTGTCGATGGCCGCCTGGCCTTCACTGGCGGCATCAACATCACCGACGAGGAAGACGAAAGCCGCAGGCCCGACGCCTATCGCGACCTGCACATGCGCATCCGCGGTCATGTGGTGCGCAGCCTGCAGCTGGTGTTCGCCGAGGACTGGCTCTACGCCAGTGGCCAGGAACCGTCGCGGATGGATATCGCCCGCTTGTGGCCGGCCGATATGCCGCTGCGCGGGGATGGCGCGATCAACGCGCAGGTACTGGTGTCCGGCCCGGATTCGGGCTGGGAGACGATCCACCGGCTGCACGTCGCCGCGATCCAGGAAGCGCACGAGCGGGTGTGGCTGGTGACGCCCTATTTCGTGCCGGGTGAAGCGGCGCGGATGGCACTGACTTCGGCCGCGCTGGGCGGCCTGGACGTGCGCCTGCTGGTACCGAAAATGAGCGATTCCTGGTTCGTCACCCAGGCCGCGCGCTCGTACTTCGACGAGCTGTTGCATGCCGGCGTGAAGATCTACGAGTACGGCCCGCGCATGCTGCACACCAAGGCATTCATCGCCGACGACGACGTCTGCATTGTCGGCAGTGCCAACTTCGACCACCGCAGCTTCCGCCTGAACTTCGAGCTGTCGATGATGATCAGCGACCGAGACCGCGTGGCGGCGCTGGCCGAGCTGCTGCAGGGTGAATTCGATCGCGCCACCCGGGTGCATGACCAGGCCGGGCGCTCGCTGTGGCTGCACCGCCTGCCCGAGGCCTTCGCCCGGCTGGCCTCGCCGCTGCTCTGACGCAGCGCTACACTGCGGCGATCATCCGGGGAGCCCGACTATGTACTGGTTGTACCTGCTGCTGGCGCTGGGCTGCTTTGCCTTCGCGCTGAAGACCCCGAGCGCAGGGTTGATGACCCTGTGCCTGCTGGCGGCGCTCGCCTTCCTGCTGGCCTGGGTACGCGGTCGTTACGTGGCCCGTTTCGGCGACCTGCAGCGCGACCCGGCCACCCTGATCGATGCCGAGGAACTGCGCCGCCTGCGCGAGCAGGCCCAGGCGCGCCGCAACGATGACGCCAACGACAACGATCCGTCCCCTCTTTCCAAGTAGTTCCGTTCCATGACCCAGCTCAGCGTCAACGTCAACAAGATCGCCGTCCTGCGCAATTCGCGCGGCGGTACCGAACCGGACGTGGTGCGCGCCGCCCAGGCCTGCCTGGATGCCGGCGCGCATGGCATCACCGTGCATCCGCGGCCGGACCGCCGCCACATCACCGCCGAGGACGTGCTGGCCCTGTCCACCCTGACCCGCGCGCGTGGGGTCGAGTTCAACATCGAAGGCAATCCCTTCGCGCCGCCGCGCGAGGGCTACCCGGGGCTGCTGCCGCTGTGCGAACAGACTCGGCCCGCGCAGGCCACCCTGGTGCCCGACGGCGACGGCCAGATCACCTCCGACCACGGTTTCGACTTCGAACGCGACGCCGAGCGCTTGCGCCCGTTGATTGCCGAACTGAAGGCGATGGGCTGCCGGGTCAGCCTGTTTGTCGACGCGGGCAACCCGTTGCTGGAGCAGGCGGCCGAGGTCGGTGCCGATCGCATCGAGCTGTATACCGGCCCCTACGCGGAGGCGCATGCGGCGGGCGACGCTGCGGCGATGCTGGAACTGTTCGCCACTGCCGCGCGGCGGGCGCAGGCGGTGGGCTTGGGCGTCAACGCCGGGCACGACCTGTCGCAGGACAACCTGCGCGATTTCCTGGGCCATGTGCCGGACGTGCTGGAGGTGTCGATCGGCCATGCGCTGATCGGCGAGGCACTGTATGACGGGCTGGATGCCACCGTGCGGGGCTATCTGGCCCTGCTGTGACCGATGGATGCAGCCGAGCCCACGCTCGGCTCAGCATCCCGCTGAACCCTTCAGGCGGCCGTCGCAGCCATTGAGACGGCCACGGCGTACGCTGCCGCAATGGGTATTGCGATCAAGGGCCGAGGTTCCACGTCCCACCTTGCCGGGCGCTTCGAAAGCACCGTCAGCGAGGCGGTGGACGACGGCTGGGCGGTCGACGAAAGCGAAGAGTTCCTCGCCCCGCGCCTGCGCACCGAAGTACGCGCCGAAACCGCGCGCAGCATCATCACCCGCAACACTTCGCCGGACGTCGGCTTCAGCCAGTCGGTGAATCCGTATCGCGGTTGCGAGCATGGCTGTTCCTACTGTTTCGCGCGCCCCTCGCACGCCTATCTGAACCTGTCGCCGGGCCTGGACTTTGAGACCAAGCTGTTCGCCAAGACCAATGCGCCTCAGCTGCTGCGCAAGGAACTGTCGAAACCCGGTTACGTGCCGCAGCCGATCGCGCTGGGCATCAACACCGATGCGTATCAGCCGATCGAGCGCAAGTTCAAACTGACCCGCCAGCTGATCGAAGTGATGCTGGAGACCAGGCATCCGTTCTCGCTGATCACCAAGAACGCACTGGTCGAGCGCGATATCGATCTGCTTGCGCCGCTGGCCGCGGAGAACCTGGTCAGCGTTCATTTCTCGGTGACCTCGCTGGACCCGCATCTCTCCGCGAAGCTGGAACCGCGTGCATCGGCGCCACATGCACGGCTGCGCGCGATGAAGCGCCTGCATGATGCGGGTATCCCGGTGGGCGTGATGGTGGCGCCGGTGATTCCGTGGATCAACGACAGCGAGCTGGAAGCCGTGCTGGAGGCCGCACACGACGCAGGTGCGAGCACCGCGGGCTACGTGCTGCTGCGCCTGCCGCTGGAAGTGGCACCACTGTTCCGCGACTGGCTCGACACGCATCATCCCGATCGCGCCGCGCATGTGATGAGCACCATCCAGCAGCTGCGCGGCGGCAAGGACTACGACAGCCGGTTCGGCACGCGCATGCGGGGCCAGGGCGTGTATGCCGATCTATTGAACAACCGCTTCAAGCTGGCGCGCAAGCGGTTGGGATTCAATGCGCAGAACAGCCATTGGCCGAAGCTGGATTGCAGCCGGTTCCAGAAGCCGTTGCCGCCGAAGAAGGATTCGCCGCAGGGGTCGTTGTTCTGAGGCCATCAGTCGAGCATGGCTCGACTCTACATCAAGGCCGACGAGCAGTTCTGCGTCACCCCCCGAACAACTTCTGCGCACTCTGGAACAGGATCCAGCTGGTGGCGATGAACTTGTCGCCACCCTGTGGCCGGTTGCCGCGATGGGTGTGGGTGAACGCCGTCGGGGCGATCAGCAGGCTGCCGGTGCGTGGCGCGATCTTGCGGCCCTGGAACAGGAACTCGGTCTCGCCTTCGTCGAAGTCGTCGTTGAGGTAGAGCGTCCACAGCACGTGCCGGTGCAGGGTCTCGGCCTGCGCATCCTTCGGGTACAGCTCGCAGTGCCAGTACGGGTAGCCGCCCTCGCCTGCCGCATACCACTGCAGGTTGATCGCGCCCGGGCGCAGGCAGGTGCGGGCCAGGTCGGCCAGCTGCTGCGGCGGCATGTCGGGAAAGTCCTCGGCAGACAGGCGTCGCGGTTGGCCGTTGCTGTCCTGGATCTGCAACATCAGCGGCGCGATCAATGCCTGTGGATAACGGCGTAGATAAGTCAGCAGGCCGTTGAACACGGCGATCTGCAGCTGCTGGTCGACGTCCTGCCAGCCGTCCAGGCCACTGATGCGCAGATCCTTGCTGTGCTTGAGCTCGGGGAACACGCCACTGCCCACCGCACCAGGCAGCAGCCCACGCGTGGCACGCATGCGCTCGACGATCGCCGCGCAGACCTCACTGGGGACGGCGTTGTGGATGACTTCGATGAAATCGACCGGGCCCTGCTCGTGCATGCGTGCATTCCTTCGGCGGCAACGGCTTGATGGTGCCGTTTGCCGCCCGCGGTGTCACCCTGCGGTCATGTCATCGAACTGCCATGACCGTCGTCAGGCGTCGAGCCGTCAGCCCTTCGCTTCGTCGTGCGTGTGGTGGTAACGCACCGCTGCGGCCACTTCTTCGCGCGAACCGAGGAACACCGGCACGCGCTGGTGCAGCTGATCAGGCTGGATGTCGAGGATGCGCTCACGGCCGGTCGAGGCGGCGCCGCCGGCCTGTTCGACCAGCAGGCCCATCGGGTTGGCTTCGTACATCAGGCGCAGCTTGCCGGCCTTGGACGGATCCTTCTTGTCCCACGGGTAGATGAAGATGCCGCCGCGGGTCAGGATGCGGTGTACGTCGGCCACCATGCTGGCGATCCAGCGCATGTTGAAGTTCTTGCCGCGCGCGCCTTCCTTGCCTGCCAGCAGGTCGCTGACGTAGGCCTGCATCGGCGCTTCCCAGTGACGCTGGTTGGACATGTTGATGGCGAACTCCTGGGTGGCCGCCGGAATCTGCATGTTCTCGGTGGTCAGCACGAACTCGCCCTTCTCGCGGTCCAGAGTGAAGGCGTGGGTGCCGTGGCCGACGGTCAGCACCAGCTGGGTGCTGGGCCCGTAGATGCAGTAGCCAGCGGCGATCTGCTTGCTGCCCGGCTGCAGGAAGGCGTCATCGCCTGGCAGCTCGACGTTGGTCGGGCAGCGCAGCACCGAGAAGATGGTGCCAACGGAGACGTTGACGTCGATGTTGGAGCTGCCATCGAGGGGATCGAACAGCAGCAGGAAATCACCGCGCGGATAGATGTCCGGCACCGGCTGGCTATGGTCCATTTCCTCCGAGGCGCAGGCAGCGAGATGGCCGCCCCAGGCATTGGCTTCGAGCAGGATCTCGTTGCTGATCACGTCCAGCTTCTTCTGTGCTTCACCCTGCACGTTGCCGGTACCGGCGTCGCCGAGCACGCCACCGAGGGCGCCCTTGCTGACGGCGATGGAGATACTGGTGCAGGCGCGGGCGACCACGGCGATCAGCTGGCGCAGGTCGGCATTGATGCGGCCGGCGTGCTGTTCCTGGATCAGGAAGCGGGTCAACGAAGTACGGGACATGGGCGGGCAGGTCTCGGCAGCGGGAAAACGCCTATTGTCGCCCGTCTGGCGGGGGCGTGCGTGAGCGCGGGAAGGCGTAATCGTTTCCAGATGCGTTGCGCTGTCGGCGCACTCCTTCATGGAGGCGCAGGGCGAGGCACACCGTGACCAGGACACGCCGTAAACCCATCCATGGGGGCTCGATCGGCGTATCCACGCGCCTCACGGTCCTGGCCACGGTGTGCCTCGCCCTGCGCTTCAGGGTTCGCCGCGAGCGCGGAGAGTGTGGCAAAGGCAAAGCAGGAGCAAAAACAAAGGCGCCCTTCGGCGCCTTTGTTCTCAAACCAGTGCAGTGTTGCTTCAGGCCTTGGCGACGGTGGCCACGGCCTTGGCGACGTATTCCAGGTTGTTCTGGTTCAGCGCGGCCACGCAGATGCGGCCGGTGCCGACGGCGTAGATGCCGAACTCGTCGCGCAGGCGTTCGACCTGTTCGCGGCTCAGGCCGGAATAGGAGAACATGCCGGCCTGTTCGTTGATGAAACCGAACTGCGGCGCGCCGGCGGCGGCCAGCTTCTCGACCAGGCCCTGGCGCAGGGCGTGGATGCGCTCGCGCATCTCGGTCAGCTCCTGCTCCCACATCGCACGCAGTTCCGGATTGGTCAGCACGCCGGCCACCAGCGCAGCACCGTGGGTGGACGGGCTGGAGTAGATGGTGCGGATCACGCGCTTGACCTGCGACTGCACCGCCTTGGCGTCCGCAGCGGTCGGCGCCACCATCGACAGCGCACCCACGCGCTCGCCGTACAGCGAGAACGACTTCGAGTACGAGTTGGCGACGATGAAGCTGTCGATGCCGGCTTCGGCGATGATGCGCACGGCGGCGCCGTCCTGCTCGATGCCCTTGTCGAAGCCCTGGTAGGCCATGTCGATGAAGGGGAACAGCTGCTTGTCCTTCAGCAGTTGCGCGACCTGCTTCCACTGGCTGACCGTGAGGTCGGCACCGGTGGGGTTGTGGCAGCAGGCATGCAGCAGCACTACGGTGCCGGCTTCCAGCTTACCGAGGTCGGCCAGCATGCCGTCGAAATCAACCCCATGGGTGGTCGGGTCGAAATAGGTGTAATCCAGCACCTCGAAACCGGCGGCGCTGAACACCGCGCGATGGTTCTCCCAGCTCGGGTTGCTCAGCGCCACGGTGGCGTGCGGCAGCAGCTTCTTCAGCACGTCGGCGCCGACGCGCAGCGCACCGCTGCCACCGACGGTCTGTGCGGTGGTGACGCGGCCGGCGGCCAGCAGCGGCGAGTCCTTGCCGAATACCAGCTCTCGCGTGGCCTGCGTGTATGCCGGCAGGCCGTCGATCGGCAGGTAGCCGCGCGGTTTGGCTTCAGCGGCAAGCTGCTGCTCGATCTGCTTGACGGCGCGCAGCAGCGGGATGCGGCCGCTCTCGTCGTAGTAGATGCCCACACCCAGGTTGACCTTGGTCGGGCGGCTGTCGGCGTTGTACGCCTCGGTCAGGCCCAGGATCGGGTCGCCTGGGACCAGTTCCACGTTTGCAAAGAAGGACACGGCGGTACTCGTTCGGTAGACGGAAAGGGGGAGGAAGTGCGCTACGCGGTCTGCGGCCTTGCAGCCGGAAACAGCCCATCGTAACAAAGCCTGCCGGGGCTGGCCGCCGCCATCGTCATCCGCAGCCCCGTACCATGGCGTGCGTTGCCGCCCGATCCATCAACCTGAATCATGAATCCTGCCGCACGACGCCATTGCCTGCCGCTCGCTGCCCTGCTGTTGTCGCCTTGGGCGGCGCTGGCCGAGCCCGCGCCGACCGCCCTGCCCAGCGTGCAGGTGCAGGCCGCACGCGTGCCCGGCATCGACCCGTTCGCGCTGCCGGCGAGCCAGGACACGGTCTGGATCGACGCCGCGCGTGCCGGCGCCGGTGCACAGCTGTCCGAGGCGCTGGCCGGGGTCCCGGGCCTGGTCGCCCGTGACCGCCAGAACTTCGCGCAGGACACCCAGCTGTCGATCCGTGGCTTCGGCGCACGCTCGACCTTTGGCGTGCGCGGGGTGCGGGTGCTGATCGACGGCGTGCCGGCCACCATGCCTGACGGTCAGGGCCAGCTGTCACATGCCAGCCTGCTCGGCGCCGAGCGAATCGACGTGCTGCGCGGGCCGTTCTCGGCGCTGTACGGCAACTCTTCCGGCGGCGTGCTGCAGGTCTGGAGTGCGCAGGGCCAGGCCGGCGATCCGTGGCGGTTGCGCGTGAACGCCGGCGCCGACAGCACGCTCAGCGTCGGCGCGCAGCTGAAGGGGGCCGGTCGCGGGCTGGACTACAACATCGCCGCCAACCACTTCCGTACCGATGGCTGGCGCGACCACAGCCGTGCCCGCCGCGAATCGCTCACTGCGCGTATCGGTGGTGATCTGGGCGGTGGACGGTTGGAGCTGCTGCTCAATGCGCTGGATGCCCCCGATGCGCAGGACCCGCTGGGCCTGAGCCGTGCCCAGGTGGCGGCCGATCCGCGCCAGGCCACCGCCGTGGCGCACCAGTACAACACCCGTAAATCGGTGCGCCAGCAGCAGACCGGCCTGCGCTGGACCCGTGAAGCCGGGCCGCAGCGTTGGCAGCTGATGGGCTATGCCGGCCAGCGCGCGGTACGCCAGTACCTGCCGATCCCGCCGGCAGCTCAGACCAACAGCCCGTTGCATGCCGGCGGAGTGATCGATCTGCAGGGCGGCTATGGCGGGCTGGACGCGCGCTGGGGCTGGCACGGCGACCTGGCCGGCCGGCCGCTGGATCTGGTGGCCGGGCTCAGCGCAGACCGCCAGCGCCAGCACCGCACCGGCTACGAGAACTTCATCGGCAGCATCCTGGGCGTGCGCGGGCGCCTACGCCGTGACCAGATCGACGTCGTGCAGAACGTGGACCAGTTCGCCCAGGCCTGGTGGCAGTGGAGCCCGCGCTGGTCATTGCTGGCCGGCGTGCGTCACAGCGCGGTGCGCTTCGAATCCGACGACCGCTACATCGTCGGCGCCAACCCCGACGACAGTGGCCACCGCCGCTACCAGGCGACCACACCGGTGGCCGGGATCAGCTTCGAGGCCAGCCCGCAGTGGCGCCTGCATGCATCCGTGGGCCGCGGCTTCGAGACGCCCACCTTCAACGAGCTGGGGTATCGCGCCGACGGCCAGGCGGGACTGGCGCTGGATCTGGCGGCGGCGCGCAGCCGCAGCCTGGAGGTGGGCAGCAAATGGCATGCACAAAACGGAACCCAGCTCGATATCAGCCTGTTCCGCGCAGATACCGACGATGAGTTGGCAGTTGCCAGCAACATCGGCGGACGCAGCACCTATCGCAACATCGGCCGCACCCGCCGCCAGGGCGTGGAACTGCACTACCGGCAGCCGCTGGCCGAACAGCTGGAACTGCAGCTGGCATGGACCTGGCTGCAGGCGCAGGTGCGCTCGCCGTACCTGACCTCGAACAGCGTGGTTGCTGCAGGCAGCCGCCTGCCCGGGGTACCGCGCCAGCAGGCGTTTGCCCGGCTGCAGTGGACGCCGGCCGACTGGCAGTGGGCACTGGAGGCCGCCGCCAGCAGCGATACCGTGGTCAACGACGTAGCCACCGAGCGGGCGCCGGGCTACGCGTTGCTGAACCTGGAAGCCGGCCGTCGCTGGCGCCTGCCGGGCGGCGAGCTGCGCGCCTTCGCCCGGCTGGAGAACGTGCTGGACCAGGCCTACATCGGCTCGGTGATCGTCAACGACGGCAACGGGCGCTTCTATGAGCCGGGACCGGGACGGCGAGCCAATATTGGCCTGCAGTGGTCGTGGCATTGAAGTGGTAGTGCCGGCCGCTGGCCGGCATCGCTCTGTGCAGGGCAGCCCAGGCGTTGCCGGCCAGCGGCCGGCACTACCCGTCAGTCGGGGGCCTTGGCCGGTACGAACGGCGAGGTCGGGTCGCTGGCCGGGAAGGTCTCCTCCAGCGCCTCGTCCTGGTTGTCGCTGGCGCGCTGCTTGCGTTCGCGACGCTTGAGCGGGCTTTCCTGGCCGCCGCGATGGCGGTCGCCGCCATCCTTGCGGTCCTGGGCGGCCTGTTCAGCCTCGTGCTTCACCGGCAGATGGTCGCCACCGTGCTCGGCGTCGTAGAAAGGTGCGCCGGTGCCGCGGTAGTCGGCATTGTCGGCATCGCGCTTGCCGCGCTGTTCACCGGGAATGGGTGGCTGGTTTTCCCGCAACGGGTCTCGGGAAGTCTCTCGGCTCATGGGCTGGCTACCTGCGCTCGGGGCTCCCACTACACCGCGCCACAGGTAAAGCCGCCGCGAACCCGGCGTCATGAACATCTCGCTCACCCCCCGGTAACGGCACCGCGCGTATTCCTGCCCACCCGCCCCCGCTGCAGGAGCCGGCCATGCCCCGTCTTGAACGACCCGCACCGTCCGTGTTCAACGCCCTGCTCGATCCGCTCGGCCAGCGCACCGCACAACGCCGCACGCGCCGCCATGAAGATCCGCAGGCGGTGGCACAGGACTACCTGCAGTACATGCTCAGCGACTACGAAGAGCGTCGCGGGCAGAACCACCGCAACTGGCGCGATCTATGCCCGGTCTATGCCTTCGCACTGACCACCCACGCTGCCGACTGGCCGCGCGGTGACGCCGCGGATACGTGCGAGGAACTGGCCGAACACTGGGAACAGATGCGCGGGCAGTCGCGGTTGAGCTGGTCGCAGGCACGGCCGGTGGTGGAAGACGCCTGGCGCGCGCTGGATCATATTCCTGCGGTGGCGGTGAGGCCGTTGCTGCAGTAGTGCCGGCCGCTGGCCGGCAACCTCAGGAAACTTCAGGCCGCGAGCTCTGCCGGCCAGCGGCCGGCACTACCGTTCTTCGTAGAACCCACGTGCACGGTATCGACACGGGTGGTTTACACCGTCCATCCGAAGCTGGATGCCCTGCCCCGCCAAAGGTACGCTCATGGCCCGCCCGATCTGGACCGGCACGCTGTCGTTTGGCCTGCTCAACGTGCCGGTGTCGCTGATGTCAGGCGAACGCAAGGTCGATCTGCAGTTCCGCATGCTCGACTCCCGCGACCGCAAGCCGATCCGCTTCGAGCGGGTCAACGCCGATACCGGCGAGGAAGTGCCATGGAAGGATATCGTCAAAGCCTACGAGTACGACAAGGGCAGCTATGTCGTGCTGGAGGAAGGCGATATCCGGTCTGCGGCACCGGAAAGCCACGAAGCGGTGGAGGTGGAATCGTTCGTGGATGCCGCACAGATCGACCCGCGCTACTACGAGAAACCCTACCTGCTGGTGCCCGGCAAGAAGGCCGAAAAGGGCTACGTGCTGCTGCGCGAGACATTGCGCAGTACCGGCAAGGTGGGCATCGCCCGGGTGGTGGTGCGTACCCGCGAATACCTGTGCGCGGTGATGCCGCATGCGGACGCGCTGGTGCTGATGATCCTGCGCTATCCGCAGGAACTGGTGGATCCCGAAGATTACAAGCTGCCCACCGGGAAGCTCGCCGATTACCGCATCAGCAGCAAGGAAACGGCGATGGCCGAGCAGTTGATCGAGTCGATGTCCGGGGACTGGGATCCGTCGCAGTACCACGACGAATTCCGCGAGCGCCTGCAGCAGGTGCTTAACAAGCGAATCAAGTCCAAGGGCGGTACCACCCGGGTGGAGGATGAGCCTGTACCGCGCGAGGATGCCACCACCAACGTGGTCGATTTCATGGCGCTGCTGCAGAAGAGCCTGGACGCGAACAAGCGTACGCCGGCGAAGAAGACGGCAACGCGGAAAGCAGCCACCAAGCCGACGGTAAAGAAAGCCGCAAAGAAGGCAACGAAGAAGGCCGCAAAGAAAACCGCTGCACGGCGCAAGGCAGGTTGAGCCATGTCGTTGCACCAGTACCGGCGAAAGCGCCGGCTTGGCGGTGGCCTCGGGCAGACACCGGAACCTGACGACACACCCGCACACGGCAACCCGAAGCGGCGGCCGATCTTTGTCATACAGCTGCATCATGCCAGTTCGCGGCACTATGACTTCCGCCTTGAGATGGACGGTGTGCTGAAAAGCTGGGCGGTGCCGAAGGGTCCTTCGCTTCGCGCTGGTGACAAGCGGCTGGCCGTGGAAGTGGAAGACCATCCGCTGTCCTACGCCGTTTTCGAAGGAGACATTCCCGAAGGCCACTATGGCGCTGGCCACGTGGAGGTCTTCGATCACGGCACATGGGCCTGCGAAGGCGATCCACTGCAGGCACTGGCAGCAGGAAAGATCGACTTCGTGCTGCATGGGCAACGCCTGGCCGGCGGCTGGAAGCTGGTGCGCACAGCGATGAAGGGACGCCAGCTGCAGTGGCTGTTGATCAAACGCGACGACGGGGAAGCGCGTGATGCCGAAGCAGATGATCTGCTCCAATCCCCCATGCCGAAACGCACATCCGCAGTGAGCAAGCGCACGGCGGGCAAGTCAACGCGCGCCGCACCGGCTGCACGATCGGCGACCCGCAAGGCCGATGCGCGTTGGCATGCGCGAGCGCTCAACCTGGACGGCGCGCGTGACACGCCCTACCCGCGTGCCTTCAAGCCACAGTTGACCGATCATCGCGACAGTGCACCGGACGGCGAGCGCTGGTTGCATGAGATCAAGTGGGATGGCTATCGCCTGCTGGCCGATCTGCACGAAGGCAAGGTGACGCTGTGCTCCCGCAACGGCCTGGATTGGACCGGTGATTTCCCCGAGGTGGTACAGGCCGTGCAGGCACTGCCGGTGACGGATGCGCGACTGGACGGCGAGCTGGTGGTGCTGGACCGGGATGGACGCAGCGACTTCGCCGCGCTGCAGCGCGTGATCGACGGGAGTTCGAAGCAACCGTTGCGCTACATCGTGTTCGATCTGCCGGGTGTGGCCGGCGTGGACATCAGTCGTTCACCGCTGCTGGAGCGCAAGGCGCTGCTGAAGGATCTCATCGGACCCACGCCCGGAACCCTGGCCTTCAGCGAGCACGTGATCGACCATGGCCCGCAGGTATTCGATGCCAGCGGCAAGGCGGGATTCGAAGGCATCGTCAGCAAGCAGGTGGATGCGCCCTACGTGAACACCCGTGCACGCAGCTGGGTGAAGGTGAAGCATGAAGACACCGACGAGTTCGTGATTGTCGGCTACACGGCACCGAAGGGCTCCCGGGTAGGGTTCGGCTCGCTGCTTCTCGCCACGCCGGACAACGGCGGATTGCGCTATGTGGGGCGGGTCGGCACCGGCTTCGACGACGAGAGCCTGCGCGCGCTGCTCAAGGCACTGCAGCCACTGGCGGTGAGGACGCCGGTGCTGGAACTGCCCGCGCATGTGCCGTTCCGCGCCGCCAGCGTTCGCTGGGTGAAGCCGGTGACGGTAGCGGAGGTGGCGTTCCGTGGCTGGGGCAAGGAAGGCCTGCTGCGCCAGGCCAGTTTCAAGCGGCTGCGCAGCGACAAGCAGAAGGAGGACCTGGGAGTGGCCGTATCGAGTGCTGAAGCCGGGGGCGAGGTCCAGATCACCCATCCGGAGCGGGTGGTGTTCCCCAGGCAGAAGCTCAGCAAGGGCGACGTGGCGGACTACTACCAGCGCATGGCGCGCTGGATCCTGCCCGAAATTGCCGGGCGGCCCTTGTCACTGCTGCGCTGCCCGGATGGCGTGGGCAAGGCCTGCTTCTTCCAGAAGCACCATGGCCCCGGCCTGGGCGATGCCGTGCACGCGGTGCCCCTGCAGCAGAAGAGCGGCCGCGAGGACTACGTCTACATCGACGATGTGCGGGGCCTGCTGCAACTGGTGCAGATGAACACCCTGGAGCTGCATCCGTGGGGCGCGACCGTGGCCGATCCCGAGCACCCGGATCGCTTGGTGTTCGATCTCGATCCCGGTGAAGGGGTGGGATGGGCAGAGGTGAAAGCCGCTGCGCGTGATGTCCGTGACCGCCTGCAGGAAGCCGGCCTGAAGAGTTTCGTGCGGCTGTCCGGGGGCAAGGGCGTGCATGTGGTGGTGCCGCTGCGGCCCAAGGCCGACTGGGAACAGGCCAAGGCGTTCTGTGAGGCGTTCGCCCGGGCGATGGCGGAGCGGGCGCCGGACCGCTACGTGGCAACAATGAGCAAGGCCAAGCGTGGTGGCGTCATTTTCATCGACTGGCTGCGCAATACGCGGGGTGCCACCAGTGTGTGCTCGTGGTCGTTGCGTGCGCGCGATTCCGCTGGCGTGGCAGTACCGCTGCGCTGGGATGAACTGGCTCGCATCAATGCCGCCGACGCATTTCCCATGGGCAAGGCGCTGGCGCGCGCGAAGCGGCTGAAGGCGGACCCTTGGCACGGCATCGCGCGGCTGAAGCAGACGTTGCCGCGCATGGACCTGTAGAGCCGAGCCTATGCTCGGCTGCCTGTGTCGATGTGCATGAAAGCCGAGCACGGGCTCGGCTCTACAGGGGCGGCATCACCTTGCATCGCGCGAGGGACGACGTCCGAACCACCAGCCGGCCAGCAGTTGCAACGGCAGTGACGCCAGCAGTGAAATGACGAACCAGAACGGGAAATCCGCACCGGCCGTCCACATTGCGTAGCCACAGCCCAGCGCGACCAGCGACCAGATCGAGAAGCCGTGCGATCGCGGCCAGCAGGGCGCGTAATAGGTGGCAAAGGAAACCCCGGCGATGCCACCGAGCACGCTGAAGGCGAGATCCCAGCCCAGCTGCACGCTGTTGTTGTCCGGCGACAGGCCCAGCAACGGTGGCAGCCAGCTGGCGACGCTGCTGACCAGCGCAAGCGACAGCACGCCGCCGATCAGGGCAACGATGGACAGGAACAGGGTCTTGAGCACGCCAGGCATGCGCGCATTGTACGGCTGCGGCGGAGAACCCGGCATGCCGGCCAACGGCCGGCACTACCGAAATGTGTGTGGATCCGATCCGATGAATCGGCATGGCCGCCGCGTCCGTGGGAGAGGGGGACGGAGCGACGGCGGCCATGCACAGGCGGTCAGGCGGCGAAGTCGAGCACCACGCGGCCTTCGATGGTGCCCGCATGCATGCGCGCGAACACGTCGTTGATGTTTTCCAGGCGGTCGGTGCTGACCGTGGCCGCGACCTTGCCCTCGGCGGCGAACTGCAGTGATTCCTGCAGGTCCAGCCGGGTACCGACGATCGAGCCGCGCACGGTGATGCCGTTGAGCACCATGCCGAAGATATCCAGCGGGAAGTTGCCGGGCGGCAGGCCATTGAGCGAGACAGTGCCGCCACGGCGCACCATGCCCAGTGCCTGCTCGAACGCCTTCGGCGACACCGCCGTGACCAGTGCACCGTGTGCGCCACCGATTTCCTTCTTCAGGAAGGCGGCCGGGTCGGTGGTGCGCGCGTTGACGGTGACCTGCGCGCCGAGCTGGCGCGCCAGTGCAAGCTTGGTATCGTCCACGTCCACCGCGGCCACGTTCAGGCCCATTGCGCGAGCGTACTGCACCGCCATGTGGCCCAGGCCACCGATGCCGGAAATCGCCACCCAGTCACCGGGCTTGGTGTCGGTGACCTTCAGGCCCTTGTAGACGGTCACGCCGGCGCACAGCACCGGCGCGATCTCGACGAAGCCCACGTCCTTCGGAAGCAGGCCGACATAGTTGGCATCGGCCAGTGCGTACTCGGCGAAGCCGCCGTTGACCGAGTAGCCGGTGTTGCGCTGCGTCTCGCACAGCGTTTCCCAGCCACCCAGGCAGTGTTCGCAATGACCACACGCCGAGTACAACCAGGGGATGCCGACCCTGTCGCCTTCCTTGACGTGCCCTACCCCGCCTCCCACGGCCACGACGTGCCCCACGCCCTCGTGGCCGGGGATGAACGGCGGGTTCGGTTTCACCGGCCAGTCGCCCTCGGCGGCGTGCAGGTCGGTATGGCAGACGCCACAAGCCTCGATCCTGACCAGCACCTCGCCCGCCCCCGGGCGCGGTACCACGACTTCCTCGATGACCAGTGGCTTGCCGAACTCGCGGACGACGGCGGCCTTCATGGTTCTGTTCATGCATGCTTCTCCGTAGTGCGCTTGCAGACAGGATGGCGCCGGCCCCATGCCTGCGCCTTGATCCCGATCAATCCATCAGAAGAAGCCGAGCTTCTTCGGCGAATAGCTGACCAGCAGGTTCTTGGTCTGCTGGTAGTGGTCGAGCATCATCCGGTGGTTCTCGCGGCCGATGCCCGACTGCTTGTAGCCACCGAATGCGGCGTGCGCCGGGTAGGCGTGATAGCAGTTGGTCCACACGCGCCCGGCCTGGATGGCACGGCCCATGCGGTAGAGGCGCGCGGCGTCCCGGCTCCACACGCCGGCACCCAGGCCGTACAGCGTGTCGTTGGCGATCTGCAGAGCTTCTTCCTCGGTCTTGAAGGTGGTCACCGCTACCACCGGCCCGAAGATCTCCTCCTGGAAGATGCGCATGCGGTTGTGGCCCCTGAATACGGTGGGTTTCACGTAGTAACCACCGGCCAGGTCGCCACCCAGGGTGTTCTGCTCGCCACCGATCAGCACTTCGGCCCCTTCCTGCTTGCCGATGTCGATGTAGGAGAGGATCTTGTCCAGCTGTTCGGCGGAGGCCTGTGCGCCGATCATGGTGTCCGGGTCCAGCGGATCACCCTGCCTGATCGCGGCCACGCGCCTGAGCACCCGTTCCATGAAACGCTCGTAGATGGATTCCTGTACCAGCGCACGCGACGGGCAGGTGCACACTTCGCCCTGGTTCAGCGCGAACAGCACGAAGCCCTCCACGGCCTTGTCGAGGAAATCATCGTCCTCGGCCATCACGTCGGCGAAGAAGATGTTGGGCGACTTGCCGCCCAGTTCCAGCGTCACCGGAATCAGGTTCTGGCTGGCGTACTGCATGATCAGGCGGCCGGTGCTGGTCTCGCCGGTGAAGGCGATCTTGGCGATGCGTGGGCTGCTGGCCAGCGGCTTGCCTGCTTCCAGGCCAAAGCCGTTGACGATGTTGAGCACGCCCGGGGGCAGCAGGTCACCGATGATCTCCATCAGCACCAAGATCGAGGCTGGGGTCTGCTCGGCCGGCTTGAGCACCACGCAGTTGCCGGCGGCGAGCGCCGGGGCCAGCTTCCAGGCCGCCATCAGCAACGGGAAGTTCCACGGGATGATCTGGCCGACCACGCCCAGCGGTTCGTGGAAATGGTAGGCCACGGTGTCCTTGTCGATCTCCGACAGGCTGCCTTCCTGCGCGCGCACCACGCCTGCGAAATAGCGGAAGTGGTCGATCATCAGCGGGATGTCGGCGTTGAGGGTTTCGCGGATCGGCTTGCCGTTGTCCCAGGTCTCGGCGCGCGCGATCAGTTCCAGGTTCTGCTCGATGCGGTCAGCGATGCGGTTGAGGAGGTTGGCGCGCTCGGCGGTGGAGCGCCTGCCCCAGTCTTCCTTGGCGGCATGGGCCGCATCCAGCGCGGCCTCGATGTCGTCGGCGTTGGAGCGCGCCACCGAGGTGAGCACCCTGCCGGTGATCGGCGTGATGTTGTCGAAGTACTGGCCGCTGCGCGGTGCCACCCACTGGCCACCGATGTAGTTGTCGTAGCGGGGTTTGAACAGCGTGCCGGGACCGGCCGGGTCGGTTGAGGGCGAGGGCGGGATTGAAGCAACGGCATTCATCGGGGGCACTCCTTGGATGGCCCGGACAACCCGGGACCTGCCCGGCTACCGCAACGAGCGTGCCAATCCCGCCGGTGCTGCGGCGCATCACGCGGCGCGGCGGCATCAGTGTTGGCGGTCCCCTGGCGGAATGCCGCAGCGCACCAGTGGACGTCATGGCACTTGAAGGCGGGATGTGCTTTTAATCGAAACAGTGCCCGCAACAGCTGTCGCAGAATGCGACAAGGAGCGAGAGGGTGTCCCAGCCGATTCTTCCCGAGCGCGTCGGCGGCGCGCGCCGTGCCTTCTTCGAGCGCGGTGCAGTGCCGGCTGGCGTGGTACCCGACGCCATCCTGCAGTCGTGGCGGCGCTGCCAGCGCCAGGGCCTATCGGTGGATGCACGGCCCGACGTGGCGCCGGTGCCCGAACCCTCCCTGCGCGAACTGCGCCAGCGCCGCGAGCGCCTATGGCGGCTGGCCCGGCCCGAGCTGGAAGGCCTGGCCGGCTCGCTGGCCAGCAGTGATGGCATCGTGCTGCTCACCGATGAGGAAGGCTGGGTGCTGGATGCCGAGGGCAGCAACAGCTTCCTGGACCGTGCCGGCCAGGTCGCGCTGATGCCCGGCGTGCGCTGGGACGAAGGCACCGTCGGCACCAATGCCATCGGCACCGCCATCGTCGAAGGCCGCGCCCTGCAGGTACGCGGCGGCGAGCATTTCTTCGCCCCGCACGGCATCCTCACCTGCTCGGCCACACCGATCTTCGATCCCTTCGGCCAGCGCGTGGGCGTGCTCGACATTTCCGGTGACGCGCGCCACGCCCATCTGCATGCGCTGGCGCTGGGTCGCCAGGCCGTGGACCAGATCGAGCACCGTTACTTTGCCGACGGACTGGACGACTGCGAACTGCTGCACCTGCATGCCCAGCCGTTGCTGCTGGGCAGCCCGCGCGAAGCGCTGCTCGGCTTCCGCAACGGCCGCCTGGTGGCTGCCAACCGCGTTGGCCTGGGGCTGTTCGGGCTGGACCGGCACGACATCGGCCACGCCTCCTACGAGGCCCTGTTCGACCAGCCACTTGCGCGGCTGCACGACGACGGCATGCTGCTGGACCGGCAGGGACGCGCGCTGTACGGCCACAGTGAAAGCAAGCGCCGCGCACGCGCCGGCAGCGTCGTGTCCGCACGCGCTCCGCGCGTGGTCCCCGTGGCTCCCGTGCCGGCGGCGCCCGGCACGGTGCTGGCCACGCCGGTGCAGCAGCAGTTGCACCGGGCCGTGCGCGTGCTCGATGCCGGCCTGCCGGTGCTGGTGCAGGGGGAGACGGGCACCGGCAAGGAAGTATTCGCACGCGAGCTGCACCGCCGCAGTACGCGCGCCGGCCAGCCGCTGGTGGCGGTGAACTGCGCGGCCCTGCCAGAGGGGCTGATCGAAGCGGAGTTGTTCGGCTACGAGGAAGGGGCCTTCACCGGCGCGCGCCGGCAGGGCAGTACCGGCCTGCTGAGGCAGGCCCAGGGGGGTGTGCTGTTCCTCGATGAGATCGGCGACATGCCGTTGGCCCTGCAGCCGCGACTGCTGCGCGTACTGCAGGAACGCGAACTGTCACCGCTCGGCGGTGGCCGTCCGGTAAAGCTGGACTTCGCCCTCGTCTGCGCCAGCCACCGCGACCTGCAGCAGGCCGTGGCCGACGGACGCTTCCGCGCGGACCTGTACTACCGCATCGCCGATCATGTGGTGCACCTGCCCACCCTGCGCGAACTGGACGAGCGCGGCGCCCTGCTGCAGGCGCTGTGGGCACCGATGGCCCAAGGCCGCGTACTGCAGGCCGAGGTGCTGGAGCTGCTGCAACGGCAGCGCTGGCCGGGCAACCTGCGGCAGCTGCAGGCCTGCCTGCGCACCCTGGTGGCGTTGAGCGACCCCGGCGAGCCGATCACTGCAGCACACCTGCCGGCGGACCTGATGAGCACGCCGCTGTCGCCGCAGGTGACGGCCGCAGACAGCGCCTGCGCTGTCCGCGGTGGGCTGCGCGATATCGCCGAGGAGGTGATGCGTCAGGCCCTGCAGGCCGCCGACGGCAACATCTCCGCGGCGGCCAAGCAGCTGGGCATCAGCCGCAGCACGCTGTACCGGCGCCTGGGCCGGCCCGCCACGCGCTGAGCGCGCGCGACGGTGCCCGACGCTGCCCGGTGCAACGCAGCAGCGGCCTCAGCCGGCCAGCACTGCGGCCTCGCGGGCCAGGCGTTCGATGGCATCCCAGTCGCGGGTCTGCAGCAGCGCCGGGGTGGTCAGCCACGAACCGCCCACGCACAGCACGTTGGGCAGGTGCAGGAACTGTGGTGCGGTCTGCACGCTGATCCCGCCCGTCGGGCAGAAGCGGACATCGGCGAACGGCCCGTGCCAGGCCGACAGCAGCGCGGCGCCGCCAGCCTGCACGGCAGGGAAGAATTTGAACGTATCCAGGCCGTGCTCCAGGCCCAGGATCAATTCCGACCCGGTGGCCACGCCCGGCAGGTAGGGCAGGTCGGCATCGCGGGCGGCTGCATACAGGGCCGGCGTAGCGCCGGGCGACACGGCGAAACGCGCGCCCGCCTCCCGGGCCGCCTGCATCTGCGCGGGCGTGAGGACGGTGCCGGCACCGACCACGGCATCGGGTACCGCCTCCCGCATCGCCCGGATGGCGTCCATCGCCTGCGGCGTGCGCAGCGTGACTTCGATTACCGGCAGGCCACCACGGAACAGCGCCTGTGCGACCTGCACGGCCTCCTCCACCGAGCCGGGGGTATACACCGGAATCACCGGTGCCAGTTTCAGCACCGCGCGCACGCGCGGATCAGCGGCGGACATCGAATCGCTCCTCGCCCATCAGGGCCAGCACGTCAGCTTCGCTGACAGGATTGAAATCACCGGGGATGGAATGCTTCAGGGCCCCGGCGGCCAGGCCGAAGCGCACAGTGGCGTCGGCATCAAGGCCGGACAGGATGCCATGCAGGATGCCGGCCGCGAAGGCATCGCCACCGCCGATGCGATCGACGATGCCCTGCAGCTGGCGCACGGGCGCCTGCGCGCGTGTTCCGTCGCGGCCCAGCAACAGTGCACCCATCGCATGGTGGTCGACGCTGATCACCTGCCGCTGCGTGCACGCCATCCACTGCAGCTGTGGAAACGCTGCGAACGCAGCGACGGCGGCGGCCTCGACGCGGGCGACCGGCTCCTGTTGCGTGAACGGCCGGTCCAGCACCACCTCCATGTCACGGTGGTCGGCGAAGACGATGTCGGCCTGGGCGAACAGCTCGTGCAGCACGGCCTGGGCGTCACCACCCCAGCGCTGCCAGAGCCTGGGGCGGAAGTTGCCGTCAAAGGAAACACGAACCCCGGCCTGCCGCGCCGCGCGTGCGGCATCCAGCGTCGCTGCGGCGACCTCCGGCCCCAGTGCCGGGCTGACCCCGGACAGGTGCAGCCAGTGCGCGCCCTGCAGCAACGCCGGCCAGTCATGGTCGCCCGCAGTGCTGCGCGCGAACGCCGAGTCCGCGCGGTCATAGACCACTTCGCTGGCACGCTGGACCGCCCCGGTGGTGAGGAAATACAGCCCCATCCGAGCGCCCGGCACCTCGTGAACGTGGCGGGTGTCCACGCCGTGCCGGCGCAGTTCTGCCAGCGCGTGGGCACCGAGCGGGTTGCCTGCGACCGCGCCGACCATCGAGACCTGGTGTCCCAGCCGGGACAGCGAGACACCCACGTTGGCTTCCGCTCCGCCCACGTGCACCTGCAACTGCGGAGACTGCAGCAGCAGCTCGCGGCCGGGCGCACCCAGGCGCAGCAGCAGCTCCCCGAAACACACGATACGACCCATCTCCGCTCCTTCGTGCTTGCCGCCAGCGTGGGACACTGCGCGGCATGGTTGTGGACCACGTGGGGGTGTGGCGTTGACTAGCGGTGTCATTCTAGACCGAAGTTGCGCTGCGGATGCTCGGTTCGCATGTCGAAACCATTGTCCTGCAAGCGTCTTGGAGACATTGCGGATCTGTTGCGCTGCAAGATGCCCGATTCGAGGCGTGCTGTTAACGTCGGCTTTGACCAGCGGTGTCATTCCGCTGCACAGCTGCGATACCAGACCTTTGGGAGAGGGGAAAGGCATGCAATCTCGGATCCACGGAAAAAAGACACCGGTTACCTTGCTGGCAATGGGCGTGGCGCTGGCCCTGTCCACCACGGCGGCTGCCCAGCAGCAGGCCGCCACCGATCTGGACACGGTCACCGTCACCGGCTACCGCGCCAGCGTTGAAAAGGCGCTGGACATCAAGCGCGGCGAAGCCGGCGTGGTCGACGCCATCGTTGCCGAGGACATCGGCAAGTTCCCCGACCTGAATCTGGCCGAATCACTGCAGCGCATCCCGGGCGTGGTCATCACCCGCGAGGCCGGCGAAGGCCGCAACATCTCCGTGCGCGGCCTGGGCCCGGATTTCACCCGCGTGCGCATCAACGGCATGGAGGCGCTGACCACCGTCGGCGCCGGTGACCAGAGCGGTGGCACCAACCGCGGCCGTGGCTTCGACTTCAATGTGTTCGCCTCGGACCTGTTCTCGCAGCTGCTGGTGCGCAAGACCGCCTCGGCCGACGTTGAAGAAGGCTCGCTGGGTGCCACGGTTGATCTGCGTACCGCGCGGCCGTTCGACTATGAGGGCTTCACCTTCGCCGCCAGTGGCCAGGCCAGCTACAACGCCATGGCCGAGAAGGCCGACCCGCGGGTCGCGGCGCTGGTATCCAATACCTTCGCCGATGGCACCTTCGGCGCCCTGCTTTCGGTGGCCTACTCCGAGCGCCAGGCGCTGGAGGAAGGCTCCAACACCGGGCGCTGGGCCAACGGCCCGAGCAACGGCAATTTCGCGGCCTCTTCGCCGTTCGCCGCAGCGCGTGGTGCCAACGTGTTCCATCCGCGTTTCCCGCGCTACGTGCAGATGGAGCATGAGCAGAAGCGCCTGGGCGTGACCGGCTCGCTGCAGTGGAAACCCGGCGATGCCACTGAAATCTCGCTCGACGCGCTGTACTCGAAGATCGATGCCACCCGCGATGAAAACTACATCGAGGCGATCTCCTTCAGCCGCGGCACCAGCAGCACGCCGCGCCTGGCCGGCAAGCCGGCCATGGTGGTCCGCAACGGCGTGATCGAGAACAACGCCCTGGTCCAGGGCGAGTTCGACAATGTCGACATCCGTTCCGAAAGCCGCCATGACGAATGGAGTACCGAGTTCAAGCAGATCGCACTGAACGGCCAGCATCGCTTCGGAGATGATTTCACCCTGTCCGGCAAGATCGGCATCTCGCGCTCCAGGCATGAGAACCCCGTGCAGACCACGGTGATCATGGACAAGTATGACGTCGATGGTTACAGCTACGACTATCGTGGCAACAACCGCGCGCCGGTCCTCAACTATGGCATCGACCCGACCAACCCCAACGGCTGGGAGCTGGCGGAAATCCGCCTGCGGCCGCAGTACGTGGACAATGACTTCGATACCGGCCAGATCGACTTCAACTGGAATCTCGGCCCGGGCTTCCGCCTGAAGGGCGGCGTGCTGGCCAAGGACTACACGTTCAGCACCACCGAGCTGCGCCGTGCCAGCGAGCTGGCCGTACCCGGCTTTGCCGATGGCACGAAGGTCGTGCCGGCGGGCATGACCACGCCCGCAGGGCTGAAGGGCATCAACGGCAGCCCCGCCAGCTGGGTCGTCCCCGACCTCGGGGCGATTGCCGAGCAGTTCGACATCTACAGCAACAGCGGCAGCTTCGCGGTGGCGCCGCGTGCCAACAATGTGCGCAGCGTGGAAGAAAAGGACCGCGGTGCCTACTTGATGGGCGAGTTCTCCACCGAACTGGGCAGCCTGCCCCTGTCAGGCAACGTGGGCGTGCGGTACGTGCGCACCAAGCAGTCCTCCACCGGCCTGTCCACGCTGGCCAACGGCACGGTGCAGACCACGGCCAACCGCACCTATGACGACACCCTGCCCTCGCTCAACCTGGTGGCGGAAGTCACGCCGGACTTCCTGATCCGGCTCGGCGCGGCCAAGGTGATGAGCCGGCCGGGACTGGGCAGCCTGACGCCCGGTGCGACCGTGGCTGTGGCCGGCGGCGCGCGCACCATCTCCAGCGGCAATCCTGACCTGGATCCGATCCGCGCGACCAATGTCGATCTCGGCTTCGAATGGTACTTCGCCGAGGGCGCGATGGCCGGCATCGGCCTGTTCTACAAGGATATCGAGAGCTTCATCCAGACCACCCGCGAAGTGCGTCCCTACAGCGACAGCGGCCTGCCCGCCTCGCTGCTGGAAGGCACCGGAGCCTCGGCCAGCGATGACTTCACCTACAGCAAGCCGGTCAACACGCCCGGTGGCGAACTGCACGGCGTGGAAGCCAACTACACGCAGCCTTTCACCTTCCTGCCCGGCAAGTGGGCCAACCTCGGCATACAGCTGAACTACACCTGGGTGGAATCGAAGATCCAGTACCTCAACTCGGCAGGCCAGCCGGTCATGAAGACCGATCTCACCGGTCTGTCGAAGTCATCGTGGAACGCGACGCTGTTCTACGAAGGGGAGCGGTTTGCCGGCCGCATCTCGGCGACCAACCGCGATGACTACCTGACCCAGGCCCCTGGCCAGGAGACCGGCTTCAATCTGGATGGCTATCACGGCATGACCGGCACCACGGTGTTCGATGCCTCCGTCCGCTACAAGATCAGCGACCAGCTGGAACTGAGCCTGGAAGGCATCAACCTGACCAACGAGGCGTCCGACGAGTGGGTCTACTCGCCGCTGACCGGCCGACTGCCGTTGCAGTACACCGAAACCGGCCGCCAGTTCCTGCTGGGCGTGCGCTACAAGTTCTGAGCAACGCCGGCGGCGCGTGCCGATACGCGCCGCGGTTCGCCATGACCGCTGCTGCGCCGCAAGGTGCCGCTGCGGCGTGGCCTTGCTACGGTCCGGCGGCCCTCCGCCGGCCGTCGCCCGTTGAAAGGAAATGTCTCCATGCCGCACCGCACGACCGTGTTCCGCTGCCTGCTGCTGGCAGTCGCCCTGGCCGCAGGCCCCGCGACGGCCGCCGCCGATGTCCCCACCCTGCTCTTCCATGTGGATGCCAATCACGGCCTGCAGGCCGTGACCGCTCACGGTGAGGCCGTAGCGAACTTTCGCGACAAGGTGGCGGTGGTCGACGACGGCAAGCATGGCAAGGCCATCCAATGGGAAGACGACGGCGTGCTTGCCTGGGATGCGCCGGGCAACATCCTGGCCCAGCGCGGCACGCTGGCCTTCGACTGGCGTTCACGCTACGCGGTGGGTGAAGCGCCGTTCGTGATCTTCCGCGTCGGCTACGCCGACCACAGCAGCTGGGACATGGCCTGGCTGCGCATCGACTGGAACGGGCACGGCTTCGATGCCTTCGTCACCGATGCCAACCTGGCACGCACCCGCGTGTCGTTCCGCATGGATGCACTGCCGCGTCCCGACCAGTGGTTGCACCTGGCCTTCGCCTGGGACGAGGACCAGGGCGTGCGCCTGTTCATCGATGGCCGCGAAGTCGCGCGCGCGCAGGCCACCGGCGATTACGATGCCGCGCTGGACCAGCTTGGCCTGGCCGGTCGGGTGATGGCGCCGTACCAGGTGCAGAGCCGCTACAACTTCCTGCGTGGCAGCGATTTCCAGCACATCCGGGTCTACGACCGCATGCTGGATGTGCCAGCGGTGGCAGCGCTGGCTCGCGGGCGCGAACCGGCCAGCGCCGTGGGGGTTGCCGATGGCACGCGCGCCTGGCGCCACCGCTTCGGCTGGGATGGGGCTGCACCCCCAGCGGTGGCGGCGGGCGGCACCCGCATCCGCAAGATCGAATTTGCCGACACCCGTGACCTGAAGGCGTGGATGTGGAAGGCCACCGATGGCATCGCCGAAACCACCTGGCCGGGCGTCTACAACCGCTCGCGCCTGCCCGGCCGCAATGACTACTTCCAGCTTCCGGACTGGAACACCTATGTGGAAGGCGGCCAGCACCTGGACCTGACCCTGCCGGCCACCGAAACGGTGAACCGGGTGGAGATCCGTGGTGCGGCCTTCGGCACCCTCTCCCACGGGCCCGACGCCGAACATGCCACCGACGTGCTGATCACGCGCCCGCGCGGGGTGGTGCGCAGCGTCGACAACATTGCCGCGCAGCGCGGCGGCGTGCTGCGTTTCAGCAACGTCGAGCAGGAAACACCGATCCAGGAAATCTGGGCCTACCACGTGAGCGAGGGCGGCGAGCCGGAAGGCACGGTGAAGCAGACCTACATCATCGACAGCCACGCGCTGCCCGACTACACCAACCTGGACGCATTGCGCCGCTACATCGATGGACGTTTCCCGGCCGCCGAACGCAGCACGGTGATGGCGCTGCCGAAGGGCGCCGGTTCCCGCCGCCGGGATGCAGGCACCCTGCCTGCGCATCCGCGGCCCATCGTGCACGTGCTGATCCCTTCCGGGGTGGGCGATGCACCCGCCAACCAGCCGCTGATCCGCAGCTGGGCCTACAGCTGGGAGAACATGCACGACGGCCTGGACGGCGTGGCCATCGACCTTCCCGCGCTCAACCTGCCGCCCACCCACGATGGGCTGGTCCCGCTGAACATCCGCATCAAGGATCCGATCTGGCCGGCGCGCGACATGATCGACGTATCGGTGTCGGTGCCACCAGGGCAGAAACGCACGCTGTGGCTGGACCTGCGCGATCGCATCCTCACCCCGGACAGCCTGTGGCTGAGCATCGCCTCGGCCGCACCGGGCTTCGATGCCGATGCCCTCGACGGTGCGCAGGTCCGGCTGGTGTTCAAGCCGCGCGCCGACGCGCTGAGGGAGCACGTGGCCGACCGCTTCAACCAGGTCCGCGACAACTGGGGCTTCCTGGTGGAAGAGCACACCACGTCCAAGCGCCAACGCCTGTACGCGCGCGTGTATGCGGACCTGAGCGACCTGCTGCGGGTGGATCCGGACCATGAACTCGGCCGCCTGTACTGGAACTACATCAGCTACAACAGCCAGGGCCGCCCGCCCTACACGGCGCCTGCCGTGCCCAGGGGCGTGCCGGCGTGGGCATTCAACCAGGTGCAGGACCTGGCGCAGGTGCGGCAGTTCGTCGACTGGTGGATCGATGAACGGCAGGTGGCCTACGGGGATTTCGGCGGTGGCATCTCCGACGATTCCGACCTGACCCAGCAGTGGCCGGGGCTGGCCCTGATGGGTGTGCAGCCGGATCGATTGAACGCCTCGCTGACCGCGCTGTCCGATGCGGTGTACCGCAACGGCATGTTCAGCAACGGCTTGAGCACCATCGAGACCGACGAGCTGCATTCCTATGAGGAAGGCATCAACACCAACAGCGCCATGCTCTACCTCAACTGGGGCGACCCGCTGACGCTGGAACGCCTGATGGAAACGGTGAAGGCCTTCGACGAGCGCATCATCCTGCGCAACCCGCAGGGCCACCTGCTGTTTTCCAGCAACTGGTTCGGTGGCAACAAGGTCTACCGCGAACCGAACTGGCAGTGGCAGAAGCCGTATTCTTTCCCGGTGCTGCACCCGGCGTTCCTGCTGGGCCAGTACAACGCCGATCCCACCGGCCGCGCGCTGGTGATCGGCCTGGCCGATGGCTATCTGGCCCACGCAGGCAAGGACGACAAGGGAGGCTTCACCCTGCCCAACGAGATCAACTGGGCCAGCGGTGCCACCCGCGGCGGCGAGTTGAACAACGGCTCCGGCAACGGCGACACGATGCACACCTTCTGGGCGGCGTGGCGCTGGAGCGGCGATGCGAAGTACCTGCAGGCACTGGACTACCGCGTGGCCCGTGGCGGCCCGGGCGCCCTGGCCAACCTGGGCGAGAACGTCGTGGACGTACTGGGCCGGCAACAGGACTGGTACCCGCTGCTGCGCGCCGAGGCCGACGCGGGAAAAACCGGTTTCGCCAGCCTGATGGCGTGGCAGGCCAGCGGCGACAGGTCATACATCGCCGCCCTGCATGCCGACGGCCTGCAGGCGAAAGTGCAGCGCGCATACATGAACACCGAGGGCCACTGGTGGTCCGACCGCGTGGAAGCGCCCAGTGAATTCCTGCAGCGCGCACGCCTGGGCGGCATCGCGCTGAAGCGCAACCAGAGCTGGCCCGGCCATACCGTCAGCTGGCGCTTCGACCGCGAGGACGCGGCCGAACAGGTCGCCCTGCTGGTGCATGCGCCGTCGCGTGAACGTTTCACCGTTACCAGCTACAACCTGGGCACGCGCACCATCGGCGCCGACATGACCGGCTGGAACGTGGCCAGCGGGACCTGGCGGATACGCAGCGGCGTGGATGCCGATGGCGATGGCCACATCGACGGCACGCCCGCCGAACGCCGCGTGCAGCTGGAAACCAGCGCTTCGGTAGCGCTGCAGTTCCGTCCCGGGCGTACAGAGGTGTTCGAGTTTGAACGCGTGTCCGAGGGAACACCGGTGGAAACACGGCCGGACCTGGGCGTGGGTCGCGGCGACGTACGCATCGACGGCAGCCAGCTGCAGGTGACCGTGCACAGCCTGGGCCATGTCGGCACCGGCGTGGGCGTAGCAATGCTGGAAGACGCGCGCGGTCGCGAGATCGCCCGCACGGACGTGCCGGCGCTGGGGGCACCCAGTGACCTGCAGCCGAAGACCGTGCAGGTCTGGTTGCCGTTGCCGGCCGGTGACCGCAGCGGCCTGCGCGTGCGCGTGGCGCTGGCCGACGGTGGCGAGGAAGTGACCCGGCTCAACAACGTGGTCGGCGTGCCACGATGATGCCTGCATTACGCCCGGCTTGATCCGGCGCGGGTCAGGACGCCTCGGTCTCCAGCCGCTTCATCCGGCGCTGGTACCAGCCATCATCCAACGGCTCGAACACCGCGCTGCGTTCCATCACGCCCTCGTAGACGTGCAGCGACACGGCCACGTCTGCGTCGCTGGCGTTGCACAGCGTGTGGTACTCGTGCGGCGGAATCAGGCTGCCGGCGCTACCGCGGTGGCCGTACAGCGTGGGCTGGGCGGCAAAGCGATGACGTTCGCCATCCTGTTCAATCAGCGCATAGGGAGTGACGATCAGTTCGCCCTGCCAGACACCTTCCACGCACCACATGGCATCGTGGTCATGCAGGGGCGTGCCCTGGCCTGGGCCCCAGCACATGGCGATGACGCTGTAGCCCAGGGTCGGGCTGCGGTGCAGTTCACGGCGTGCGTAATGCCCTTCGACCGGGCGCCGCACGCAGGGGGGCAGCTGGATGGACGGATCGACGATGGCCTCGCGCAGCACCCGCTGCAGCGCACCGGTGATGGCCTCCGGCGTACCCAGCATCACCGCGGCATCGATCGCAGCGAACAGCCGCTCCCGGCCGGTGAATGACGGTGGCAAGGACATCGTTCCCATGTCCCGACTCTAGCCGAGAGGGGTTAACAGAATGTTTGCACCGCGGTGTCATCACTGCGTACCGCGCTGCACGAACGGTACTTTCGCGTACAGCGCACGTTCGCCGGCACGAGGATCGTCCACCACGCCGCTCTGGCGATCGAACAGCATGGTCTGCCGCCGGGGCAGCGCGTAGGGTGGCCATTGCGGCATTCCGCGATGATTGGGGTCGCCGTTGCGCGCGAAGGCGATCAGTGCGTCGCTCATTGCCGCCGCCAGCGTATGCGCATCCGCACCTCCACCGGTGCGTGCGCCGGGCAGGCCGGCGTTGTCGAACACCAGTGGGATGTCCAGCGTGTGGAAGGCGCGCAGCCGGCCTTGCTCCACCGGTGAGCCCCAGTCCAGCTGGTAGGCCCAGGTGGGCGCGGCCCCACTGGGCTGGCGCGCACGCGCTTCCAGTTCCTCCACTGCGCCGCGCCAGGAACGGCCTGCGGTAGTGGCCGCGAAGAACACCTCCGAAGGCGTGTAATGCGGGTACAGGCGCCGGTACTCGGCGATCACCGTCTGCGGCAGCAGATCCACGAACTGCTGGCGTTCCAGCTGCGCCGGCAGCGTTTCCCAGGTCAGCGCGAAGTTGGCCGGATCGTTGCCGAGGAAGGCGCGGGTCTCGTCGCGCGTATTGCCGATCACCATCGGAATGCTGGCCGACTGCCGCGGTGCCTGCGGCCAGAACGGATGCACCGGAAGGGAGACTTCGTCCAGTACCGGCCCGAAGTACAGCGATGTGCTTTCCACCCGCGATGGATCGCGGGCACGGGTGGCTGCAAGCAGATCGGCGGCCGGGAGCCGCAGCAGGGCAGACAGGTCCTTTGCACCCACTGCCTCCATTGCAATGGCGGCGCGCTGTGCGGCGGCACGCGGGCCGGCCGCGGTGACCTGCTGCCCGCTCATTGTCCACGCGCGCTGGAACAGGCCGCGTGCCGCAGGCATCGCCATCAGCGTGGCGATCTTGGCGCCGCCCCCGGACTGGCCGAACACGGTGATGTTTCCAGCGTCACCGCCGAAGATCGCCGCGTGTTCGCGTACCCACTGCAGCGCCTGTACCAGGTCGAGCTGGCCGACATTCCCCGACGCGGCGTAGCGTGCGTCGCCAAGTGCGCCCAGGTACAGGTAACCGAAGGTGTTCAGCCGATGATTGAGGGTCACTACCACCACATCGCCGCGGCGGCACAGCGCACTGCCGTCGTACAGCGGATCGCTGCCGGAGCCGTTGTTGAACCCACCCCCGTGCATGTAGACCAGCACCGGGCGGCGGCCGCCATCCCCCAGTGCGGGGGTCCAGACGTTGAGGAACAGGCAGTCTTCGCTGCCGGGGCCTTCCGCGCCGCCCTGCGGTGCGGCCGCGCCATAGTCCAGTGCGTCGGCGATCCCGTTCCATGCCGCTTCCCGGCGTGGTGGCTGGAAGCGATGGGTGCCGGTATCGGCGCCGTAGCGCACGCCGCGGAATACCAGCACGCCTTGTTCATGCTGGCCGCGCACGCGCCCCCCGCGCACGCGGACGATCGGCAGGCGTTCGTCGCGTGCACCGGGCAACGCCGCTGCCGGCAGTGCCACCAGCGTGGCCGTGGCCAACGCCCAGCGCGCGCTGTCGCGCAGGAAACGGCGGCGCTGCAGATCGTCGGGTGCTCCCGTCATCGGCTGCCCTCCGCACCCTTTCCTGCTGTCAGCCATGCCTGTGCCAGCGCTGGCCACTGCGCCAGGGTGGAGCCGGGCTGCAGGCGCATGCCGAAGCCGTGGCCACCATGGGCGAACACATGCAGTTCGTGCTCGACACCTGCCCTGGCCAGCGCCTGCGCCATCACCTCGCTGTTGTGCACGCTGACCACGCGATCGTCGTTGGCATGGATCAGCATGGTCGGTGGCATGTCCGCGCGCACGTGCTCCTGCACCGAGTACTGGGCCGCCAATGCGGGGTCAGGGTGCTCGCCCAGCAATCGCCCGCGCGAACCGCTGTGCGCATGCGCGCCCATGTCGATGACCGGGTAGACCAGCACCGCCCGTGCCGGGCGCGCGCTCAGCTGATCGATCGCATCGCGTGCGGGATAGACCGGAGCATCGAAGCCGGTGGCCAGCCGCGCAGCCACGTGGCCGCCGGCGGAAAAGCCCATGACCGCCACATTGTCAGCCTCCAGGCCGCGGCGTGCGGCCTGGTCGCGCACGACCCGCAGCGCACGCTGGGCATCGGCCAGCGCCGCCTGGCGGTCCCTGCCCGGCTGCGGCAGGCGGTAGCGAAGCACGAACAGGGTGAAGCCTGCCCGCTGCACCCAGTCCGGCACCAGCGCGCTGCCCTCCTTGTCGATTACCACCCGCTGGTAGCCGCCGCCCGGAATGACCAGCACCGCCTGCCCGTTCGGACGTGGCGGCGCGTGCACGATCATGTATGGCGCATCGATCCCGTCCACGAACCGGTCCGGATGGGCCGGATCGGGGCTGCGCTCAACCACCCGCGCCTTCCGTGCCGGAGCGCTCTGGCCAGGTACCTGGCCGTCCGGCCACAGCGGCAGGCGTTCGCCCGCCACCTCCCCGGCAAGCCGCTGGCCGTCGCGCAGCGGGACGTCGGCGGCACGTGCCGGGGCAAGCGTCAACAGAACGCACAGGAACAGCACAAGAGGGGGCAGACGCATGGCGGACCGGGCTCCAGCGAAGGGTGGGCAGCGTGCCGCAAGCGCCCCGGAAGCGGGTGTGATGCGCTGCGGCTTGCGCGATGACACCGGTTTACCATATACACCTCCTGCAGACGCTGTCGATGGGCAGTGCAACAACGCAGAGGGAGACCGTTCTTGAGCAACGAACACGGCACACAGGGGCAGAGGCCGGCGCCGGACGGTGCAGCCGCCATCGCCCGCGCCTTCACCGATGCACGCCGCGCAGGCAAGGCCCTGCCCGCGTTCCCCGGAGAGATCCCCGTCGATCTGGTGGCTGCCTACCACGTGCAGGACAAGGCCATCGGTCTGTGGAGCGATACGGTGGTCGGCTGGAAGGTGGGTTACATCGCTGCCGAGCGTCGCGACGGCTCCGGCGATGAGCGCCTGCTGGGGCCGATCTTCAAACGTCAGCTCTGGAATGATACCGGTGGAACAAGCGACATCCCGGTCTTCGTCGGGGGCTTCGGCGCAGTCGAAGCAGAGTACGTGCTGGAGCTGTTGGAGGACGCGCCGGCCGGACAGCTGCACTGGTCCCCGGAACAGGCCGAAGCGCTGCCTGCGCGCCTCTACATCGGCGTGGAAGTGGCCAGCAGTCCGCTCGCCACCATCAACGAACTCGGTCCGCGCGTGGTGGTGGCCGACTTTGGCAACAACAACGGCCTGGTGCTGGGCCCGGAGATCGTCGACTGGACCGCACGCGACGAAAACTCGCTGCGTGCCGAGACACTGATCGAAGGTGAGGTGGTCGGCATCGGTGGCGCCACCCGCCTGCCCGGTGGCCTGCGGGCGGCCTATGCCTTTGCGCTGTCCCGTTCGGCCCTGCGTGGCCGGCCGCTGCGCAAGGGCGACCTGATCGCCACCGGCAATGCCACCGGCATCCACGATATCGAGGCAGGACAAACGGCGCTGGTGCGCTTTGCCGGCTTCGGTGACATTGCCTGCCGGGCCGTGCCCGCGGGATGACCGCGGGGCTGCCCTGGTGAACACGCGCGGGAGGGCGCAGATGATCACACGACGTAACTTCCTGGCCGGTGGCGCTGCTGCCCTGGCCACCCCGATGCTCGCCGCCTGTGGCCGCGGGCCGGGCAGCGATCTGGCCGGTGGCGCGCTGTTGACCGCCACCGACGTGCATGTGGCCGACTACCCTACCGTCACCGCGGTGAAGTGGATCGGCGAAACGCTGCAGCGCGAAACCAACGGCCGCCTGCGCCTGCGCCAGTACCACTCCGGCCAGCTGGGCCGCGAATCCGAGGCGATCGACATGGCGCGCTTCGGTGCCATCGATATCACCCGCGTCTATGCCGGTGCGCTGAACAATGCCTTTCCGCTGACCCAGGCGCTGTGCCTGCCCTACGTGTTCACGTCGGTGGCGCACCAGCGTGCCGCGTTGGATGACGGCGTGGCCGAAGCCGTGCTGCGCGGCTTCCAGGGCCGCCGCCTGGTCGGCCTGGCGATCTACGATTCCGGTGCACGCTGCTTCTACAACACCAAGCACCCCATCGTTTCGCCCAAGGACCTGCACGGCCTGAAGCTGCGCGTCGCCTCATCGGACATCTTCATCCAGCTGATGCGCCTGCTCGGCGCCAACCCGACGCCGATGTCGCTGGGCGACACGTTCTCCGGCATGGAAACCCACATGATCGACGGCGCCGAGAACAACATGCGCAGCTTCCATTCCAGCCGCCATTTCGAAGCGGCGCACTACTGGTCGCAGAGCGACCATTCGTACGCGCCGGACGTGTTGCTGATGTCGCGTGCCAGCTTCGAACGCCTGTCGCCTGACGACCGCCAGCTTCTGCTGCAGACCGCGCGCGCATCGGTGAAGGTGATGCGCGAGCAGTGGGATGCGTCGGAGGACGCTGCACGCCGCGCCGTGCTGGCCTATGGGGTGAAAGCCAACGAGGTGGACATGCCCGCCTTCCGCACCGCCGCCCAGCCGCTGCTGCAGCAGTACCTGCAGCAGCCGGAGATCGCCGCGCTGGTCGACCGCATCCGCGCCGCCTGAGGACACTGCCATGACCGAGACGACGACGCCCGCCACCGGGCCTGGCCAGCGCCTGCTGGACCGCATCGCCGACATCGCCATCTACGGCGCCGTTGCTGCCCTGCTGGGGCTGGTGGTGGTGCAGGGCTGGCAGGTGTTCGCGCGCTACGTGATCAACGATTCGCCCAGCTGGACCGAGCCGGTCACGCTGCTGCTGCTGGCCACGGCGATGAGCCTGGGTGCCGCCTGCGGTGTGCACACCAACCGCCACTTCGGCTTCTTCCTGCTGCACGCCTGCATGGGCCCCGGCCTGCGCCGTGCGGTGGACGTGCTGGTGCAGCTGGTTGTGGCGGTGCTGGGAGGCTTCATCGCCTTCTGGTCGGGTGATCTGCTGCTCGACGGCCTGGACATCAAGACCGCCGGCGCCGATCTGCCGCAGAGCATCAACTACCTGCCACTGGCGGTGGGCGGCGGGCTGATGCTGCTGTTCGCGCTGAACCGTGCGTGGAACGCGCTGCAGGCCCGCGCCACCGGCGCCGAAGACGCTGAAGGAGATCGTTGATCCATGGGTATCACCATCCTGTTCTCCGTGTTCGCCGTGTTGCTGCTGCTCGGCGTGCCGGTGGCTTACGCGCTGGCCGCAGCCGCGCTGGCCACCCTGCTCTACCTGGATATTCCCAGCATCGTGCTGGTGCAGCAGATCTCGGCCGGTACCGGCTCGGCCTCGCTGATCGCCATTCCGTTGTTCATCTTCGCGGGCGAGATCATGATGCGCGGCGGCATCTCGGAGCGCCTGATCGCCCTGGCCTCGTCGCTGGTTGGCCGCTTGCGCGGTGGCCTCGGCCAGGTCTCGATCCTGTCCTCGCTGTTCTTCGGTGGCGTGTCCGGCTCGGCCATCGCCGATGTCTCGGCGGTGGGCGGCACGATGATCCCGCAGATGGTCAAGCGCGGCTATGACCGCGACTTCGCGGTGAACGTCAGCATCACCGCCGCGCTGGTGGCGCTGCTGGTGCCGCCGTCGCACAACCTGATCCTGTTCTCGGCCGCTGCTGGCGGGGGCCTGTCCATCGCCGACCTGTTCGCCGCCGGCATTGTCCCCGCGCTGCTGATGACGCTGGCGCTGATGGTCACCGGCTATGCGGTGGCGCGCCGCCGCGGCTATGGCGTGGAGGTCTTTCCCGGCTGGCGCGCCGTGGCCCTGCGCATCGTCTCCGCCCTGCCCGGCCTGGGCCTGGTCGCGCTGATCTTCATCGGCATCCGTGCCGGCATCTTCACCGCGGTGGAAAGCGCAGCCATCGCCGTGGTCTACGCCTTGCTGGTGACCACCGTGCTGTACCGGCAACTGCGCTGGCGCGAGTTCTTCGACACCGTCATCCATGCCGCGCGCAGCACGGGCGTGATCCTGTTCGTGATTGCCACCGCCGCCGTGTTTGGCTGGCTGCTGGCCTACCTGCAGGTGCCCGCGGCCGCCGTCGAGTTCCTGCAGTCGTTCGCGCACAGCCAGTTCATGGTGCTGCTGATGATCGTGGTGATGCTGCTGTTGCTGGGCACCTTCATGGACCTGGCGCCGATGATCCTGATCTGCACGCCGATCTTCCTGCCGGTGGCCCGCGCCTACGGCATCGATCCGATCCACTTCGGCCTGGTGCTGGTGCTCACCGGTGGCCTGGGTCTGGTCACGCCCCCGGTAGGCTCGGTGCTGTTCATCGGCACGGCCATCGGCAAGATCAGCGTGGGCCAGAGCATGCGCACCATCTGGCCGTTCTGGTTCGCCGCGCTCGCCGTGCTGCTGGTCGTGGCCTTCTTCCCCTCACTGTCGCTGTGGCTGCCCGCCGCGCTGCGCGGCTGAGCCACAAGGAGACTGCCATGCGTGCACTGCGTATCGCCGCCACCGCCACTCTGCTCGTGCTGTTGCTGCCGGCACGGCCTGCACCCGCGGCGGAGGCCGCGCGCGCCCCGGCGCAGTGGGCGCGGGGGCTGGAACACCAGCGCCAGGCGGACCGTGGCGATGGCACGTTCCTCAATCCGGTGCTGGCCGGCGACCATCCGGATCCCTCGGTGCTCAAGGACGGAGACGATTACTACCTCACGCTGTCGTCGTTCGACGCCTATCCCGGCCTACCGATCTGGCACTCGCGCGACCTGGTGAACTGGCAGCCGCTGGGCCATGCGATCACCCGCAACGTGGGGGCGATCTGGGCGCCGGACATCGTCAAGCACCGGGGGCGCTACTTCATCTACTTCCCGGCCCGCACCGGCGAGCGCCGCAGCAACTTCGTGGTCTGGGCCGATGACATCAAGGGCCCGTGGAGCGCGCCGATCGACATCGGCCTGGGCGGCTACATCGATCCCGGCCATGCAGTGGGTGAAGACGGCAAGCGCTACCTGTTCCTCAGTGGCGGTGATTACGTGCAGCTGGCCGACGACGGGTTGAGCGTGGTCGGCAAGCCGAAACACGTCTATGACGGCTGGCGCTACCCGCAGGACTGGGACGTTGAGGCCTACGCGCAGGAAGGCCCGAAGATCCACGTCCGCGACGGCTGGTACTACATGACCACGGCAGTGGGTGGCACCGCCGGTCCGCCGACCGGGCACATGGTGATCACGGCGCGCTCGCGTTCGATCCACGGCCCATGGGAGAACGCGCCCAACAACCCGATCACACGCACGCAGTCGGCGGCCGAGCCCTGGTGGTCACGCGGCCACGCGACGGTGATCGAAGGGACCGATGGACGCTGGTGGATGATGTACCACGGGTACGAGAACGGCTTCTGGACGCTGGGTCGGCAGGCCCTGCTCGAACCGATCGAATGGACCGCTGACGGCTGGTTCCGGGCCAACGGCGGCGACCTCGGCCAGCCACTGCGCAAGCCGGCCGGACAGGCGCTGTCGCCTCATGGCATGGCGCTGTCGGATGATTTCCGCGGCAGCACGCTTGGCCCACAGTGGGCGTTCTTCAACCCGGCGCAGGACGAGTACCGCCGGCTGGGTTTCAGTGGCAACGGCCTGGTCCTGCAGGGCAAGGGCAGCACGCCGCGCGATGCCTCGCCGCTGACCACCATCGCCGGCGACCGGGCCTACCAGTTCGAGGTGGAGATGGAGATCGCCCCCGGTGCCGTGGGTGGCGCGCTGCTGTTCTACAGCGACCGGCTGTACGTGGGCGTAGGCAGCAACGGCGAGTCGTTCATCATGCATCGCTACGGCGAGGAGCGCCCTGCCAGGCCGGCGCCGGGCCGCGGCGGCCGGCTGTGGTTGCGGGTGACCAACAACCGGCACATCGTCACCTTCCACTCCAGCACCGACGGGCACACTTGGCAGAAGTATCCGGTTCAGATGGAAGTGTCCGGATACCATCACAATGTCGCGGGCAGGTTCCTGGCGCTGAAGCCGGCGCTGTATGCGGCCGGCGACGGTGCGGTAACCTTCCGCAACTTCCGCTACCGCGCGCTGGACTGAGCGCGGAGCCGGAATCCCCAGACTTACCGGGTTCAAAACATGTCAGTGCGCAACAAGAACGATGCCGCTACGCCGGCATTGGCGAAGGGCAAGGTAGCCACCATCAACGACATCGCGCGACTGTCGGGTGTATCCAAGAAAACGGTTTCAAGAATCATCAACAACTCGCCACTGGTGCGCAAGGACACGCGCGACAAGGTGGAAGCGCTGATGCGTGAAGTGGGCTATACGCCCGATCCACTGGCCCGCGGGTTGGCGTTCCGCCGCTCCTTCCTGATCGGCATGGTCTACGACAACCCCACCGCGCAGTACATCGTGGACATGCAGTACGGCGCGCTGGATGCATTGCGTGGATCCAGCTTCGAGCTGGTGGTGCATCCCTGTGATAGCCGCAGCCCCGGCTACATCGAAGGCGTGCGTCGCTTCGTGCAGCAGCAGAAGCTGCACGGCGTGATCCTGGTGCCGCGTGCCTCGGAAGACCAGGCGCTGGCGGACATGCTGGATGAGATCGGCTGCCGGTTTACCCGCGTGGCAGCGCTGCCGCTGGACGAAAGCTCGCAGATGGTGGTCACCCATGACCGCGATGGTGCGGCCGAAGCCGCCGACTACCTGCTCTCGCTCGGCCACCGTGACATTGCACTGGTGACCGGTCCCAGCGCCTACCGTTCGGCCCATGAACGTACCGCCGGCTTCATCGACGCACTGTTGCAACGCGGTATCGAGCTGCCGAAGGACCGCATCATCGAGGCCGGCTACACCTTCGAATCCGGTGTAGCCGCTGCCGAGAAACTGCTGCTGGGCAAGCGCCGCCCGACCGCCATCTTCACCGGCAACGATGAAATGGCTGCCGGTATCTACAAGGTGGCGCTGCGCGCGGGCATCAACATTCCGCGCCAGCTGTCCATCGTCGGCTATGACGACAGCCCGCTGGCCTCGCGCCTGTGGCCCTCGCTGACCTCGGTGCGCCGGCACACGCGCGATACCGGGCGCACTGCCGCGGCGATGCTGATCCAGCCCGAAGGCCAGGCCGCGCTGCCCATTGCCAGCGTGCGGCCGCACCTGATCGTCCGCGATTCCTGCCAGCCGCCGGAGGATTGATCCCCCAGGGATCAATCCTGCAGGTCATGACCTCTGGTCGTAACACGCCCCTGCCCCATCCACCCGATCCACCGCGCCTGCGGGCCATCCCCGGCATCGTGCGACGCAAAATGACACCGGTTTCCTGTCTGGCTAGAATCGACCGTGAACCGCGCCGGGGCCGACCCGTCGGCCCGCCCCCCGCTCTGGAGACGCCATGTACAGCAAGACCCATTACGCCACCCATCCCGATGCCATCCACGGTGCCAGCAACGACCAGCTGCGTGACCTGTACCTGCTCGATGGCCTGTTCAACGCCGGTGCGGTGACCCTCAAGTACACCCACTACGAGCGCTTCGTGATTGGTGGCGCCGCCCCGGTGGACGCACCGCTTGCGCTGCCGACCCAGACTGAACCCGCTTCGGCCGCAGGCCACCCATTCCTGGAGCGCCGGGAACTGGGCGTGATCAACGTCGGCAGCAGCACCGGTACGGTCACCGTGGATGGCACCGTCTACACGCTGGGTCCGAAGGACGGTCTGTACGTGGCCATGGGCAGCAAGGAGGTCGTATTCGCCTCGCAGGACGCCGCCAACCCCGCCCGGTTCTATCTGGCCTCGACCCCGGCCCATGCCCGCTTCGAAACCAGGCAGCTGTCCATCAAGGACGCCGTTGCACTGGACCGCGGCGCGCTGGAAACCAGCAACGAGCGCACCATCTACCAGTACATCGTGCCGGCCACCTGCCAGTCCTCGCAGCTGCTGCTGGGCCTGACCGTGCTAAAGCCGGGCAGCGTGTGGAACACCATGCCGCCGCACCTGCACGACCGTCGCAGCGAGGTTTACTTCTACTTCGACCTGGGCGACAGCGACCGCGTCTACCACTTCATGGGCGAACCGGACGCGCAGCGCCACATCGTGATCCAGAACAACGAAGCGGTCGTGTCGCCGCCGTGGTCGATCCACATGGGTGCCGGTACCAGCAACTACGCCTTCATCTGGGCGATGGGTGGCGAGAACCTGGACTACACCGACATGCACGTGCTGGACATCTGCCAGCTCAAGTAAGCCCGCCTGGCCGCCGCGCACCGTGTGCCGGCGGCCGTAGCGCTGACCCCGCTCGCCCCAATCAAGGAACGCATACGCAATGGCTAATCCCTTCAGCCTGGAAGGCAAGGTCGCTCTGGTAACCGGTGGCAATACCGGTCTGGGCCAGGGCATCGCCGTGGCACTGGCCGCCGCTGGCGCCGACGTCGCCGTGGCCGGCATCGCCCCGCCCACCGACACCATCGAAAAGATCACCGCGCTGGGCCGCCGCTGCCTGGCCATCGAAGCCAACCTGATCAGCATCGAGCCGGTGGCGCGCGTGGTCCGCGAGACCATCGAAGGGCTGGGCGGGTTGGACATCCTGGTCAACAACGCCGGCCTGATCCGACGCGCCGATGCGGTGGACTTCAGCGAGCAGGACTGGGACGACGTGATGAACGTCAACCTCAAGTCCGCGTTCTTCATTTCGCAGGCCGCCGGCCGCCACTTCATCGAACAGGGCCACGGCAAGATCATCAACATCGCTTCGATGCTGTCCTTCCAGGGTGGTATCCGCGTGCCGTCGTACACCGCCAGCAAGAGCGGCATCGCCGGCATCACCCGGCTGCTGGCCAACGAGTGGGCGGGCAAGGGCATCAACATCAATGCCATCGCCCCGGGCTACATGGCTACCGACAATACCGCCCAACTGCGCGCCGATGAAGCGCGCAACAAGGCGATCCTGGAGCGCATCCCGGCCGGCCGCTGGGGCACGCCGGATGACCTGGCCGGTGCGGCGGTGTTCCTGGCCTCGTCCGCGTCGGATTACATCAACGGTGCCGTGCTGCCGGTCGATGGTGGCTGGCTGGCGCGCTGACGGCAAGGCGACGAACGGTGGGTGCGGACCTTGGTCCGCACCGCTTTCCCAAAGCAGCCGAGCACGGCTCGGCTCTACAAGGGCCTGGTCATGCGCAAGCTGTTGCTGCTGTTGCTGCTGTCGTGCACCACCGCACAGGCGGCGCCCGTGCGGGTCTTCATTGCCGGCGACTCCACTGCGGCCGCATACGGCCCCGAGCGCGCGCCGCAGGCCGGCTGGGGCCAGGCGCTGCAGAGCTACCTGGACCCGGCGCGCCTGGAGGTGCACAACCACGCCAAGGGCGGGCGCAGCACGCGCAGTTTCATCGACGAAGGGCGCCTGGATGCCATCGCCGCCGAGCTGCGCCAAGGCGACGTGCTGCTGATCCAGTTCGGCCACAACGATGCGAAGTTCGAAGACCGCACGCGTTATACCGACCCGGACAGCGACTATCCGCGCCTGCTGATGCGCTACGTACAGGTCGCGCGCGGAAAGGGCGCCACGCCGGTGCTGGTCACGCCGGTGGCGCGGCTGCTGTACGACTTCGGTTCACTGCTGGACACGCATGGCCGCTACACACAGTCGATGAAGGCGCTGGCCGCGCGCGAGCAGATTGCGCTGATTGATCTGAATGATCGCAGCATGCGCTGGATCCGCGCGCTGGGTGAGGAGGGCGCGCGACCCTACTTCCTGTTCGTGCCCGAACAGAACAAGACCGACGGCACCCATTTCAGCGTGGCCGGCGCCCATGCGGTGGCCTGCCTGGTATTGCGCGAGGCGGTGCCGCTGCTACCCGCGCTGCAGCCGGCGCTGGTGCGGGACATCGACTGCGACGTGATGGATGCAGGGCAGGGCGCCGGTGCGACGGGAGATTCGCAGGTCGTGCACGAAGGCACGATTGCGCGCATGCAGCCCGGCCCGCACGGCGGCGGCGGGCCCACCACCGCGTATCCGTTCTTTGCCGACGCGGCGGACCTGCCCTTCGTGCTGCGCAAGCGCGTGCTGCACAAGGGCGCGGGTATCGGCCTGCATCCGCAGCACAAGGATGAGATCTACTACATCGTCAGTGGGCAGGGCAGCTACGTGCTGGACGGCAGGCAGTACGACGTGCACGCCGGGCACGCGCTGCTGACCCGCAAGGGCAGCCGCCATGCGCTGCAGCAGGTGGGTGACGAGGACCTGGTGCTGCTGCTGGCGTACCCGCGCTGATCCTGTAGAGCCGAGCCTGCGCTCGGCTGCTTCGGTCGATGCGGCCGCCGCTCTCGGCAAAAATGGATGGATGCACTAAGAGTCCATGACAAGGAATCCATCGGCTCGCTGCAGCATTTCCCTGATGACATCCTCTTCATCGAACTTCTGAAAAAGCGGTAGCTCGTCGTACTGGCCAAATTTGTCGGCTGCAATGAAGTGCCCGCGGAATACAACCATCCTCACTTCAGGTCGCAATGCAGCGACCTGTCGTCTAGCAGGCGCCCACGCTGAGGCTTCATCACTGAACGGCAGGTTGCCGATACGCGGCCATCTTCCCGTCTTCAGAGCATCCTGAAAGAGGAATACGTCCAGCACGCTGCCCACAGCGGGTATCTGCGCAATGGGAAGAATGCGTGCTTTGGAGATGACAGGGAGAATACCGACATCCACATCCTGATATGCCCGGATGTAGCCGAAGCTCTGCTGCTCGGCATCCAATGGAACTGCAAAGATGTCTCCAGCGGCGACACGTACGCGCTTGCTGGACTTCGTCTCAACTCTCGTTTGCATTAGTGAGCTATCTCTTATGACCGGCCTTCAAGCCAGAGCGAAGGTCATGCATCGACAAAGATCATTCGAGCGTTGCCGCTCCGAGGCCTCCATGGGCCAAGGGCATTGGATCGAACGGGACAGCACGCAAGATTGCTAGGGTCCAAGACTGAGATTCAAGGCCAATTGCGACATCACATCAAACCAGACGCGCCTATTGTGGCCAGTCAGGTTATCAGCGGCTCCGCGCCGAAGTGCTTCAGCCCGAACCGCGCAAGGTCTTCCGGGCGCTCGAAATAGGCGTCCTCGAAGGCTTCCAGCGCCTGCTGTTCGTCTTCGCTCATCGCGTCGTACAGGTCGGTCAGTTCCTTGATCGCCGGGTCGTTTTCCAGCCGATCCAGCAGCCCGCGCATGCCGGCCAGGATCGCGTGGGTCTGCGTCGCGCCCATCGCCTGCAGCGCGCGCAGCGCCAGCTGGCAGGTCGGGTCGCCCCAGTTGCACAGGAACTGCATGAAGCCGCCGTTGTTGATGTCCGCTTCCATGCGCCACAGCGCCACCAGTTGCTGGTCCTCATCGGACAGCGCATCCAGCGTCCATCCGGCGTCCTTCAGCCGCGCCATCGCCGCGTCGTAGCGGTCTTCCCAGACCTGGTTGAGGATATCGACCACGCCCGCCTCGCGTGCCGGCAGCAGTGCCGGCCAGTTCACGCCCAGGCCATCGGCGGTGGCGACCCACTGCGCGCGTTGCCCGGCATCGGCTTCGAACAGCGCGGGTGCCCAGCGCAGCGGCTGTCGGGTGCGCCGGCCATCGGCCAGGGCCAGCAGGATGAAGTCGTCGTCGAAAGCGACGTCGGTCACGCGCAGGGCGGCAAACACATCGGTCATGCCGTGCAGGATACCCGCAGGCCAGCGCGTCTCACACGTCGCCGCCGTCAGCCCAGCCTTCGCCCGTGCCCTTCTGGAACACGCGGTCATCGCCCTGCACGTCACCGGCCGGCAGATGCGCCTGGTTGGCCAGTGCCGCGTAGATCGGGGTGAAGTCCGGCGACGTCGCCTGCATCAGCTGTTCGAAGCTGTCGATGACGAAGTAGGTCTTCTGGAAGGTGTCGATGCGGTACTTCGTGCGCATGATCCGCTGCAGGTCGAAGCCGATGCGATTGGGCGCGTCCGATTCCAGCGAGTAGAGCGACTCTCCCTTCGACGACACGATGCCCGCACCGTAGATGCGCAGGCCCTCGGGCGTGTCGATCAGGCCGAATTCCACGGTGTACCAGTACAGGCGGGTCAGGTTCTGCAGCGCATCCGGACCGATCGCATGCGCTTTGACGCCGCCGCGGCCGTACGCCTCCATGTAATCGGCGAACACCGGGTTCATCAGCAGCGGCACGTGGCCGAACAGATCGTGGAACAGGTCCGGTTCGGCGATGTAGTCGATCTGGTCCGGGCGACGGATCCACCAGGTCACCGGGAAACGGCGGTTGGCCAGGTGGTCGAAGAAATCCAGTTCCGGCAACAAGCCTTCGACGCCGACCAGGGTCCAGCCGGTGGCCGCGCCGAGCACTTCGTTGAGCTGGTCGAAGCGCGGAATCATGTGCGCACTCATCCCCATCTCGTCCTGCGCATCCAGGAACTCCTGGCAGGCGCGGCCGACCAGCAGCTCGCGCTGGCGCTGGTACAGCGTGCTCCAGGTCGCGTGGTCGTCGGCAGTGTAGGTGTCCCACGGTTGCTCGACGAGCGCGGTGGTGTACACCGGCACGTAGCCCTTGTCGGTCTGCTGGTGTTCGACGCGGCGGGGCTGGGCGAGGTCCATGGGGCGCTCCTTGAAGGGATACCCACGATGCTAGGGCAGGGCGCGCGCAACAGGGTTGCAAAAGTTGCGCCGATTGCCGTTGTTGGCGCAATATCCTTGCGTACTCACCATGTTGCGGGGCAACAATGGCCGGAGAAGTCCAGTTCGATCGCACGGATATACGCCTGCTGGCTGAAATCCAGCGGGACGGGCGCGCTACCAACGCCGAACTGGCGGCGCGGGTGAATCTGTCGCCCTCGGCCTGCCTGCGCCGCCTGCAGCGGCTCGAAAGCGAGGGCGTGATCGTCGGCTATGGTGCGCGCCTGGAGCCACGGCAACTGCGCCTGGGCCTGCAGGCCTTCGTGCGCGTGCAGCTGGAAAAACACGACCAGGCCGCCATCGGCCACTTCGTGGACAGCGTTCAGGGCTGGGATGAAGTGGTGGCCTGCCATGCGCTGACCGGCGACATGGACTACCTGCTGCACGTCTACGTGCGCGACCTGGAGCATTTCTCGCACTTCCTGCTGGATCGGCTGCTCAATGCCGGTGGCGTGGCCGATGCCAATTCCAGCTTCGTGCTGCGCACGGTGAAGGGCTTCCAGGCGCTGCCGTTGTCGCAGTTGGAGCCCTGAGCAGCCACCAGGCGTGCCCGGCGGCATGGCATCAATGGATCAGCACTTGTCCTTGCGGCCCATCAGCCTGCCCAGGCGCGAGGCTTCCTCGCACTTCGGTGCGGCCACCGGCGCTGGTGCCGCTGCGGCGGCGCGTGCGCGCTGCAGCTGCTGGATCTTCGCACGGATCTGCGGCATGGCCGCCATCGCCGCCTTTTCGCCTTCCAGGATCGCGGTGCCACGCTGGCTGAAATCGGCGGCGCCGATGTCCAGCACCTTCGGCCGGATGACGATGTCGGCGCGCGCCAGTTCCTGCTCGCCCAGGCGCTGGCCCATGATCGAGATGGACTGGTTGACGATGCCCAGCATGTCCGTCGGCGCCTTGCCGCTGGCCTTGCTGGAGATGTCGACGGCGATCACGAAGTCGGCGCCGAGCTGGCGGGCAGCGTCCACCGGCACCGGGCTGACCACGCCACCGTCGATGTAGTTGCGGCCGCCGATCTTCACCGGTTCGAACACGCCGGGGATGCTGCTCGATGCGCGCACCGCCTGGCCGACATTGCCGCGCACGAAGATCGCGCGCTCGCCGGTTTCCAGCTGGGTGGCGACGGCGGCGAACGGCTTTTTCAGGCGCTCGGCAGGACGGTTGGCAACCTGTTCGTTGACGTAGTCCTGCAGCTTCTGGCCCTGCACCAGGCCACCGGAGAACAGGCGAACGTCGCGGATGCTGGCTTCATCAAGCGCCACGGCCCTGCTCTGCATCTGGAAGGCATCCATGCCGCTGGCATACAGGGCGCCGACCACGCTGCCGGCGCTGGTGCCGGCGACCACGGCCGGCTCGAAGCCGTTGGCCTCCAGCATCTTGATCACGCCGATATGGGCAAAGCCTTTGGCCGCACCGCCGCCCAGGGCGATGCCGATCTTCACCGGCTTGGCCTGCGGGACCACGGTCGGCGCCGGCGGCGGCGTGGGGCGGACCGGATCGCCACCGCAGCCGGCCAGCAGGCCGATCAGGGCGACAGACAGCAGCATGCGGGGGCGGAACAGGCTCATCGGCAGTGCGCGCGCGGCGCCGGATTCAGGAAAGGGCGCCAGCATACCGAAGCCGCGGCGGGGCGGGCAGGGTGGGAAATATCGCCCATTCATAAAGGTAGTGCCGGCCGCTGGCCGGCAACCATAGGGAAACTGGCAACGGTCCATGGGGCTGCCGGCCAGCGGCCGGCACTACCGGGATGCGCGCGAAGTGCAGGAGGTTGCCGGCCAGCGGCCGGCACGACCGGAGCCGGTCAGAACCGGTTGTCACCATCCAGCATCCGGCCCAGGCCGCCCAGCACCGAGCCTTCGCCGCGGTTCTGGCCGCCGCCCTGCGGTGCGGCCATCCACATGCGGCCGGCCAGGCGTGAGAACGGCAGCGACTGCAGCCAGACCTTGCCGGGGCCGGTCAACGTGGCCAGGAACACGCCCTCGCCGCCGAACAGCATGCTCTTGATGCCGGCCACCCGACGCACGTCCATGTCCACCGTCGGGTGGTAGGCCACCACGCACCCGGTATCCACGTCCAGGCGTTCGCCGGCGGCCAGCTCGCGCTCCACCACGCAGCCGCCGGCGTGGACGAACACCCAGCCGTCGCCCTCCAGTTTCTGCATGATGAAACCCTCGCCCCCGAACAGGCCGGTCATGATCTTGCGCTGGAACTGCACGCCGATCTGCACGCCGCGCGCGCCGGCCAGGAAACTGTCCTTCTGGCAGATCAGGCGGCCGCCGTGCTGGTCCAGTTTCATCGCCAGCACCGTCCCAGGGTAGGGCGCAGCGAAGGCGACCCTGCCCTTGCCATGGCCGCTCTGGGTGTAGACGGTGGCGAACAGGCTTTCGCCGGTCAGCACGCGCTTGCCGGCAGCCATCACCTTGCCCATGAAGCCGCCGCCCTGGTCGCCATTGGCGGCGCCGAACACGGTATCCATCTGCACCGTGGCGTCCTTGAACATCAACGCGCCGGCCTCGGCAATGGCGCTCTCGCCGGGATCAAGCTCGATTTCCACGAACTGCATTTCATGGCCGACGATGCGGAATTCGATGTCGTCGGCGCGGCCGCTGGCGGTGGCGGGGACCGGGGGTGGGGTGTGGGGCATGCCCGGGGCCGCTGATTGCAGTTCGGGCACTTCGGCAATCGAGGTCCATCCGCTCATGCCCTGGCACCAGGCCAGCGCGCGCGGGTTGGCCTGCGCGTAGCGGCGCGCGGCCTGGTCATCGAGCGGTCCGATTCGGTCGGCCTGGGCCGAGGGATGGAAGTACCACTGGGTCATTGCGGCGGCTCCGCGGCGCTGGAAAACCCCGAGTCTAGCGAGCGCCCCGGGGGCAGGGCGACGGGGCCATGAACGGCGGGCATTTGCGGGGCAGGTGCTGTATTGCAACAATTATCTGGTAGCGCCGTTTTACCACCCCTCCAAACACAGCCTACCGCCATGTCCCCGACCCGCACTTCCCGTGGCCGCCTTCCGGTCGCGCGCCCTCTCGTTGCCGCTCTTTCCGCCCTGCTGCCGTTGGTAGCAGCCGCCCAGGAAACCCCTGCCGCCAAGGATCCGGTTGCCCTCGACACCCTGCAGGTAACCGCGCAGCGCCGCGTCGAGAACGCCAAGGACGTACCGGTCGCAGTCAGCGCGATCCAGGGCGAGAAGCTGGATGTGCTCGGTTCGGCCGGCGATGACATCCGCTTCCTGGCCGCACGCGTGCCCAGCCTCAACATCGAGTCGTCCTACGGCCGTGCCTTCCCGCGCTTCTACATCCGCGGCCTGGGCAACACCGATTTCGATCTCAATGCCTCGCAGCCGGTGTCGCTGGTATACGACGACGTCGTGCAGGAAAGCCCGCTGCTGAAGGGCTTCCCGCTGTTCGACCTGGCCAACGTGGAAGTGCTGCGTGGCCCGCAGGGCACCCTGTTCGGCCGCAACACGCCGGCCGGCGTGGTCAAGTTCGACTCGGCGCGACCGTCGCAGGATGCCGATGGCTACGTGCGCGTGGGCTACGGCAGCTACAACAGCTGGAACGTGCAGGGCGCCTACGGCGGCCCGCTGACCGACCGCTGGTCGGCACGCGTCTCGGCGATCTACCAGCGCCGCGACGACTGGGTCGACAACACCCGTGTCGGCGCGCCCAACAGCGGCTTCGAAGGCTACGACGAAGCCGCCGGCCGCGTGCAGTTCCTGTACGAAGGCGATGACTTCGAAGCGCTGTTCAATCTGCACAAGCGCAAGCTCAACGGCACCGCCCGCCTGTTCCGTGCCAACATCATCCAGAAGGGTGGCAATTCGCTGGTCGAGAACTTCGACCGCGACAAGGTGGCCAACGACGGCGTCAACTTCTCCGACCTGGAGACCTGGGGCGGCAGCGCGCGCCTGCAGTGGAACCTCGGCTCGGTGACGTTGCATTCGATCACCGGCTACGAGACCGCCGAATCGCTCAACCGTGGCGACATCGACGGCGGCTACGGTGCAGCCTTCCTCGGTGCCGGCAACTACGGTCCGGGCCTGATTCCGTTCTCCTCGGAGTCGGCCGACGGCCTGCCGCACCATCGCCAGTGGACGCAGGAATTCCGCGTCGAATCCAACGAGTGGGGCCGCTTCGACTGGCAGGCCGGCGTCTTCTACTTCGATGAAGACGTGACCATCAACAACTTCAACTACGACTCGCTGGCCCCGGGCAATCCGCAGACCGGCCACGTGGTGCAGAACCAGCGCAACAAGGCCTGGGCGGTGTTCGCCTCGGGTGACTTCGACGTCACCGACCGCTTCAAGCTGCGTGCCGGCGTGCGCTACACCCAGGACAAGAAGGACTTCAGCGCCAGCGTGCTGCAGGCCGTTCCGTTCGGCACCACGGTCAGTGGCCCGTACCTGGCCAACACCGACGTCAACGACGTCAGCTGGGACCTGAGCGGCGTCTACAAGCTGACCGACGACATCAACGCCTACGCCCGCGTGGCCAAGGGCTTCCGCGCGCCGTCGATCCAGGGCCGCCTGGCCTTTGCGCCGGGTCTGTCGCAGGCCGATTCGGAGAAGGTCATCTCGTACGAGGCCGGCATCAAGGCCGACCTGTTCGAGCGCCGCGCCCGCCTGGGCCTGAGCGTGTTCCGCTACGACGTCGATGGCCAGCAGCTGATCGCCGTGGGCGGTTCCAACAACACCGCCACCCTGCTCAACGCCGACAAGACCATCGGCCAGGGCGTCGAGCTGGACCTGGAGGCCTACCTGGCCGACAACGTCCTGCTGACCTTCGGCAGCAGCTACAACGACACCGAGATCAAGGACAAGAGCCTGGCGGTGGCGATCTGCGGCGGTGGCTGCACCATCAACGACCCGACCACGGTGATCAACGGCCAGACCTATGCGCTGGTGAACGGCAACCCGCTGCCGCAGGCGCCGAAGTGGATCCACAACGCGACCCTGCGCGTGGGCTTCCCGCTCAGCGATGGCAGCGAGCTGTACGCCTACACCGACTGGGCCTACCGCAGCGCGGTGAACTTCTTCATCTACGAGTCGCCGGAATTCCGCGGCCGTAGTTCGCTGGAAGGCGGGCTGCGCCTGGGCTACAACTGGGGTTATGGCCAGTACGACGTGGCGGTGTTCGGCCGCAACCTGACCAACCAGACCCGCGTGGTCGGTGCGATCGACTTCAACAACCTGACCGGCTTCCTCAACGAGCCGCGGACCTGGGGCGTGGAGTTCACCGCGAAGTTCTGATGCGGTCGCTGCGGTAGTGCAATGAAGAAGGGCCGGCGCACTGCCGGCCCTTCTGCTTCGCACCCACCGGTAGTGCCGGCCGCTGGCCGGCAATGACCGATCGCGCAGGCGCCTACAGCGCGCTCTGCGGGCGCACCCTCAGCACCGCATTCTCGGTGGCGCAGTCGCGGCTGGAGTGCCGACCGGCCTTGCGCGCCGCCTCGATCTCCTTGCGTGCGGCCAGCAGGTCCTTGTTGAACGCCGCGTTGTCATGCAGGCGGGCGACGGCGGCGGCGCCCATGAAGCGGCCTTCGAGGATGTCGCTCTGCCAGTGCACGTTGCACACCAGGCGGCTCTCGCCGTAGTTGCGGCCGCGGGCCTGGATGGCATCGGCGCGGTCCGGCGCGATCTCCGACAGGATCAGTGCCCAGGCCCAGCCGATCGAGGTGTGGCCGGATGGATAGGAACCATTCTTGCGCAGGCCATCCTCGTCCTTCGGCGAGCAGGTCGGCTCACCGTTGACCATGAACGGGCGCGGGCGCTGGTAGTGGTTCTTGGCCGCCTTGGTGGCGGCGCTGGCGTCGATCCGGCTGCGCTCCAGCAGTCGATACAGCGCCGGAGTCTTCACCGCATCGATGTCGATGTCGGCGGCGCAGGAGAAGTGGTTTGCACCTTCGGGGAAGCCAAGTTCCGCATCGACGCCGGCCTGGGCGAAGCGCGGGCTGCCACGCAGCGCGCGGGCTTCACGGCTGACCTGTTCGTCCAGGGCGAGGGCGGCCGAACCGGCCACCGGCGGTGCCGGCACCAGATCGAGGCTGGCCGGAACAGCGCTCTTGTCCAGATAGCCCACCGCCTTGGTGGTGATGTTGGCTTCGACGGCGGTCGGCATGGTGGCCGAGGCAGCACAGCCGGCCAGGGCCACGGCAACGGCGAGGCCGAGCAGCGGGCGGGCGGGGTGGGAAATCAACGACATGGACGGGCTCCGGAGGAAAAACATCGCGTCATGATCGCAGCCCGTATGCGGCACCGCAGTGGCCATCGGTCATACGGCCAGACCCGGCATGGTCATCACAGGAGATGAAGAACGTCATCGAAGCGTGCCAGTCTGCTGAATCCGGGCGCAGCGCACGGACTTTCACGCGGCCGCGCCGTGAGCATCGGCACATCGGCAGGCACCAGGGGCCGTCCAGTTCCAGCCGGGTCGGGGGGATCCGAAGACAGAGGGAGAGAAGCGATGCGCAGCACCGCAACAGGAAGTACCGTCCTGGCCCTGCTTCTGGGGCTGGCAGCAGCACCGGCGCAGGCCGCCGACGTGGTCGGCGTGGCCTTCGTGCATGGCACCGGCGCGCAGACCAATGCCACCCAGGACTACTGGCAGCCGGCGATCATCGACACCGTGCGCCAGGGCCTGCCGAACAGCAGCAACTACGTTGTCATCAACTGTGACTTCACCCAGTACATGTGGAAGCCGGAGGCCGCCGGCTGCCTGGCCAACCAGCTGACCAGTTTCATCGACAGCCGTGGCATCACCCAGCTGGTGGTGATCACCCATTCCAACGGCGGCAACGTGGTGCGCTGGATCCTGTCCAACCCGACCTACGACAGCCGCTATCCGAAGATCATCCGCACGGTGCGCAAGGTCACCGCGCTGGCACCGTCCTCGGCGGGCACGCCACTGGCCGATGCGGTGCTCAACGGCAATACCTTCGAAACCTCGCTGGGCTGGCTGCTGGGCTACAAGAACGACGCCGTGCGCCAGCAGCAGGTGGCCAGCATGGCCACCTACAACGCGCAGAACCTGTACGGCACGGCCGGTCGCCCGGCGCTGCCCAAGCCGTTCCGCGCGGTGGTCGGCAGTGACGTGGAATCAGCGGTGTGGGACAGCAACAGCTACTGCGGTGGCTATGCCGCCAACGTCGGCCTGGAGTTCACCCAGAACTGGTTGTCGTCCTGCTCCGATGGCTTCCTGGAGTGCAGCAGCCAGAAGGCCGCAGGCACCACCTGGTTCACCGACACGCAGCGTACACAGGGGGCAGAGCCGCTCAGCCACAACCAGAGCCGCCGTGAGTGCTTCGGCCTGGGCACCCTGCTGCGCAACGACCTGACCCAGTGAGGGAGATGACCATGACGATCCATTCCACCCTGCTGGCCAGCGCCGTGCTGGCAGTGCTGTCCCTTTCCGCCGCGCAGGCCGCGCAGCCGCTGCAGGCCGCCCGCGCGGGCGACCAGGTGCCCGCTGCGCTGGTTGCCGCGCCGTTGCCGGCCGATGACAGCGAACGCGCACCGCTGTCCTTCGCCTGGGCCTTGGACCCGGCGCAATCGCTGCAGGCGGCTACGCCGTATGCCTCGGTCAGCCGCAGCTACTGGCAGCAGGTCGATGGCACCCAACTGCAGCGCGGCCTGGACCTGCCGCTGACGGCGGCCGATGCGGTGATCCAGCTGAGCCCGGTCGCAGGTGCCCGCGTGCTGCCGGCCAGCGCCCTGCAGGTGCGTGACCCGGCCGGCCGCAGCAGCGTGGCGCGCAGTGTCGATGCGCGCGCCCTGCAGGATGCCGGCATGCCGGTGAGTGATGGCAGCAGCATGCTGCGCACCGGCGCGACCAGTGCGGCCGGTGCGTACACGCTGCAGAGCGCGCAGGCGCAGGGCCGCTATGTGGTGCAGGTGCTGGAGCCGAACAGCCCGCTGCGGTTGGAAGTGCAGGCCAACCAGGCGCAGGTGCTGGCCGGTGGCAACGTGCAGCTGCAGGCACGCCTGCTGGAAGACGGCGCCACCCCCGCGCAGCTGGCATCGCGTCGTGGCGGCCTGGGTGGTGAAGCCCTGCTGGTCGCACCGGATGGCCGCAGTTGGCCGCAGCGCCTGCTGCGCACCACCGATGGCAGCCTGCGCGCGCAGGTGCGGATCCCGACCGACGTCGGCACCGTGCAGGGGCTGTGGGAGCTGCAGGTGTTCGCCCAGGCCGATGGCGTGCTGCGCGATGGCAAGGTGGCCTTCGCGGTGGCACGGCCGACCGCGCGTTTCAGTGGCCAGGCAGCACCGGACCCGTCCAGCCGCCAGGTGGCGCTGCCGCTGCAGGTGGCTGCGGCAGGCCGCTACGAGGCACGCGGCACGCTGTATGCCACGGCCCGCGATGGCCGGATGAAGCCGGTCGCGCAGGCACATGCAGCAGCGTGGTTCGACGGCCCAGGCGCCGGCCAGCTGGTGCTGCCGTTCGACCAGGCTGCGTTGCCGGCCGGTTTCGGCGCACCGTACGAGCTGCGCGACCTGCAGCTGCAGGACCAGAGCCGGATGGCACCGATCGAGTCGCGCGCGCTGGCGTTGCGGTTCTGAGGTTGCGGGCGGCGGGCCGGGGTCCGGCCCGCTGCTCCCTCCTGGGTAGAGCCGAGCCCATGCTCGGCTGCTGTTTGCCGTGATCACGAGCAGCCGAGCGTGGGCTCGGCTCTACAACGGCATGCCGATCATCCCGCGTATGCGGTCAGCCGGCCTTCCTGCTCGCACACGGTGATCGCGCCGCCGAACACCGCCGACAGCGGTTCGTTGCGCAGCAGCTCGGCGCGGGTACCGTCAGCCAGTACACGGCCGTCGCGCAGCAGCACCACGCGCTCGATCTCGGGAATGATCTCTTCGATGTGGTGGGTCACCAGCACCAAGGTAATGCCCTGCTGCGCCAGCACCCGCATCGTCGCCACCAGCTGCTCGCGGGCGACCAGGTCCAGCCCGGTGGAGGGTTCGTCCAGCAGCAGTGCCTGTGGCCGGTTGACCAGCGCGCGGGCGATCAGCACGCGGCGGGTCTCGCCAGCGGACAACTCGGCGTAGGCGCGGTCGCGCAGGGACAGGGCGCCGGTCATCGCCAGTGTCTCGCCCACGCGTGCGCGCATGTCGGCGGTCACTTCGCGGAAGGCCGGCACCACGTAGCTGGCGAAGAAGCCGGACAGCACGGCCTGTTCCACGGTCAGGCCCGGCATGTCGGCCAGATTGCTGCTGAGATCGCCGGTGACGATGCCCAGCTGCGATCGCAGCCGGTCCACCTGCCAGCGGTTCTGCCCCAGCACCCTTACCGCCACGGAGCCGTCGACCTGCGCCAGCGGGTACAGCTCGCGGGTGATCAGCTTGATGAAGGTCGACTTGCCGCAGCCGTTGGGGCCGAGCAGGGCGGTGTGCTGGCCCTGTGCGATGCGCAGGCTGAGCCCGTGCAGCACCTTCACCTGGCCGCGCACCACGGTGGCACGGTCCAGTTCGATCAACGGGGGTTGCTCCGCGACGGGCGGGGCGGCGGTCATGGCGCTGGCGCGTGGATCAAGGCTCGACAACTCAGGTCCCCAACTGTGAACGGTGCCACGGATGGCGATGCGATACATCGCCGCAGGGATGCAGTTTGCAACGCAAGCGCCCATCATGTCTGCCATCCCCGCGTCGATCCGGAGTGCTGCCATGTCTGATGCCCTGATGTCCCTGTTGACCGGTGGTGTGCTCGGCCTGGGAGGGTGGGCCATGCTGGCGGTGTTGCTGGTCTTCACCCAGATCACCATCTTCTCGGTAACCCTGTACCTGCACCGCAGCCAGGCCCATCGCGGGGTCGATTTCCACCCGGCGCTGGCCCACCTGTTCCGCTTCTGGCTGTGGCTGACCACGTCGATGATCACCCGCGAGTGGGTGGCCATCCATCGCAAGCACCACGCCAAGGTGGAGACTGAGGACGATCCGCACAGCCCGGTCACCCGCGGCATCGGCAAGGTGTTCTGGCACGGCGTGGAGCTGTACCGCGAAGCGCGCGGCATGCGCGCGGACATCGAGCAGTACGGGCGCGGCACGCCGGACGACGCGATCGAGCGCCATCTGTATGCCCCGCACGCCACGCTGGGGCCGATATTGCTGCTGGCGATCAACAGCGTGCTGTTCGGCCTGCCCGGCGTGGCCCTGTGGGCGATCCAGATGGCGTGGATCCCGTTCTGGGCGGCGGGCGTGGTCAATGGCCTGGGTCACTGGTGGGGATACCGCAACTACGAGTCGGCCGATACCTCCACCAATCTTACGCCGTGGGGGTTCTGGATCGGTGGCGAGGAGCTGCACAACAACCACCATGCCTTCCCCAGTTCGGCGCGCTTCGCGATGCGGCGCTGGGAGTTCGACATCGGCTGGAGTGCGATCCGCCTGCTGCAGGCGCTGCGACTGGCCAGGGTGCTGCGGGTGGCACCGGCCATGGACGTGCGCCCGAACATCGCCGTGCCCGATGCCGAAACCCTGAAGGCGCTGCTGTCGCATCGCTTCCAGGCGATGACCGATTACCAGCGCAACGTGTTCATGCCGGCCCTGCGCGAGGAGGCCGCGCAGGCCGGGGCCAAGCTGCGCCGGCTGCTGCCACGCCGGTTGCGCCGTGGCCTGGTCAACGATGGCCGCTGGCTGAAGCCGGACAGCCGCGCCCAGCTCAGCGCATGGGTGGCACAGCGGCCGCGCATCCGCACCCTGGTCGAGTACCGCGGGCGATTGGCTGCGCTGCTGGAAGCCCGTGGCCACGACGCCGCCGAGCGCCTGCATCAGCTGCAGGCGTGGTGCCGCGAGGCCGAGGAAAGCGGTATCGCGGCGTTGCAGGCCTACGCCGCACGGTTGAAGGGCTACAGCCTGGTGGGCGCGTGAGGGCAGGGTACGGGCTTCTGCTGGCGGCGCTGCTGCCGGGTGCGGCGCTGGCCCAGGTCACCGACACCGCCAGCTATCTGCAGCGGATGGACAGCGATGGCGACGGCAAGGTCAGCGAGGCCGAGTACGTGCAGTGGATGCTGTATGCCTTCGATCGCATGGACCGCAACGGTGATGGCGTGCTGAGCGCCGACGAGCTGCCCGGCGGCAAGGGCAGGGCGATCAGTCGCGAGCAGCAGCGGCTGGTGATCGTGCAGCGCTTTCATAAGCAGGATGCCAATAGTGATGGTTTCCTGGACGCGCGCGAACTGGCGGCGCCTCCGCGCTGAGCCCATGCTGGCCTGCGTACCCGCTGCCGGGCGATCATCGCGGGCCCATGTTCCCCAAGGAGTTCCCCCATGGATGACCGGATCGACGAGGAACTGTTCGCCGAATGGCTTGAATTCTGCGCTGGGCGCAGCGAGCGCGAGGACTGGTATTTCTCCGGCCTGCTGCAGGGCGTGACCGACCCGGATACGCTGGCGGCGGTATTCGCAGGCTTCCCGCATGCCGATGCGCTGCAGTCGCGCGCGCTGGACGTGCTTGGCGCAGGGCGCTGGGACGGGCACCTGTACCTGCAGCCGGCCATCGCTGGCGACGTGCAGGCAGTGGCGGCCGCCGCGCGCACCTGGCTGGACGAACTGGCGAGGGTGGCAGGTATGGCGGGTGAGTCCGCGCTGCAGGCCACACTGCGCGACGTGCGGGTGATGGCAGCGCCCGCAGAGCAGCTGCAGGCCGCATGGCGCGAATCGGGTCCCAGCGCCTATCTGCACGACGTCGTCTGCGATGTGGTGCGCGAGGCCCGCACGCTGGATACCCCTCAGATGGCCGCACTGGACGAGGCGCTGTACCACATCGCTTCGGACCTCTACCTGGGCTGGTACATCGCCCAGCCGTTGTCCCCGGCTGCCGTCGATTTCGCGCCTTATCTGGCGTTCTGGCGCCTGGGCGGACGCGGCGCACTGGTCGAGGGCGCGTTCCTGGTGGAAGCGGCGGGTCTGGATTCATAGGGCGGCGGGGCCATGCCAGCGGCTTTGCACGGCCCCGCGTAGAATCGCCCCATGCCCGAACTGCCCGAAGTCGAAACCACCCGCCGCGGCCTGGCGCCGCACCTGCAGGGCCGCCGTGTGCATGGCGTGATCCTGCGCCGCGCCGATCTGCGCTGGCCGATTCCGCCGGAAGTGGCCGAGCTGCTGCCGGGGCAACGCATCGAGGACATCCGCCGGCGAGCCAAGTACCTGCTGCTGGATACCGCCATCGGCAGCGCCGTGCTGCACCTGGGCATGTCCGGCAGCCTGCGCGTGCTGCCCGGTGATACCCCGCTGCGGGCGCATGACCACGTCGACATCAGCCTGGACAACGGCCGCCTGCTGCGCTTCAACGACCCGCGCCGCTTCGGCAGCCTGCTCTGGCAGCCGGCTGGGGAGATCCACCCGCTGCTGCAGGGGCTGGGCCCGGAGCCACTGGACGACGCGTTCGACGGCGACTACCTGTTCGCCCGCAGCCGGGGCCGCAGCGCGCCGGTGAAGACCTTCCTGATGGACCAGGCGGTGGTGGTGGGCGTGGGCAACATCTACGCCGCCGAGAGCCTGTTCAAGGCCGGCATCAGCCCGTTGCGCGAGGCAGGAAAGATCTCGCGAGAACGCTACCAGCGGCTGGCCGACGCGGTGAAGGAGATCCTGGGCTACGCCATCACCCGCGGCGGCACCACCCTGCGCGATTTCATCAGCCCCGATGGCGCGCCGGGCTACTTCGAACAGGAACTGCTGGTGTACGGCCGCGACGGGCTGCCCTGCCCGAACTGTGGCCGCGCGCTGAAGCACGCCACCATCGGCCAGCGCGCGAGTGTCTGGTGCAGCCACTGCCAGCGCTGAGCCGGCGGCCAGCGGCAGCTGAACGGGCAGGGCGCGTCTCCGCTGCCCGTTAACGTTTGTCTGCCTATGATGGCCGACCTTCCTTCCTGTGCCTGACGCGCCTGCATGCAACGACGCGACTTCATCCGCAATGCCTCCCTCGCCCTGGCTGCATTCGGCCTGCCGTCCCTGCCCGCGTGCGCGGCCAGCCGGAGCGGCCAGATGGGCCTGCGCCGCCTCGGCCAGCCGCAACCGTTCGACTTCGCCACCCTGAAGGGCCAGGCGCGCGCGCTGGCACAGGCGCCCTACAAGAGTCACAAGCGGGTGCTGCCGGGCCGTCTGGAAGGACTGGACTGGGACCAGTACCAGTCGATCGGCTACCGCCAGGACCATGCGCTGTGGGCCGACCAGCCGGGCAAGTTCCAGGCCAAGTTCTTCCACCTGGGCCTGTACTTCCATTCGCCGGTGCGCATGTTCGACGTGGTCGACGGCAAGGCGCAGGAACTGGCGTATGACGGCGCGGCGTTCAACTACGGCAAGAGCGGCATCAAGGATGGCGAGCTGCCGGCCGACCTCGGCTTCGCCGGCTTCCGCCTGAACACCCGCAAGGATACCGACCGCGACTTCGCCGCCTTCCTGGGCGCCAGCTACTTCCGCGCGGTCGGCAAGGAAGGCCAGTACGGCCAGTCCGCGCGTGGCCTGGCGATCGACACCGGCATGGGCAAGCCGGAGGAATTCCCGGATTTCATCGCCTACTACCTGGAACAGCCGTCGGCTGATTCGGACACGATCGTGGTCTATGGCCTGCTGGATTCGCCCAGCGTGGCCGGTGCCTATCGCTTCGCGATCACCAACGGTGACGTGCTGCTGATGGACATCGACAGCGCGCTGTACCCGCGCAAGGCGATCGAGCGGTTGGGCATCGCCCCGTGCACCAGCATGTACCAGGTGGGCGAGAACGACCGCCGCATGGGCTGGGACTGGCGCCCGGAGATCCACGATACCGATGGCCTGTCGCTGTGGACCGGTGCCGGCGAATGGATCTGGCGCCCGCTGCTGAACCCGCGCAACCTGCGCTTCAACATGTTCGTGGACCGCAACCCGCGCGGCTTCGGCCTGCTGCAACGCGACCGCAACTTCGACCATTACCAGGACGACGGCGTGTTCTACGAGAAGCGCCCGTGCCTGTGGGTGGAGCCGAAGGGCGAATGGGGCGAGGGCTCGGTGCAGCTGGTGGAGATTCCCACCGTGGACGAGACCTTCGACAACATCGTGGCGTTCTGGAACCCGAAGGAAAAGCCGCAGCCGGGCCAGGAGCTGCTGGTCGGCTACCGCCTGTACTGGGGCGCCGAACCGCCGGCGCGCCCGCCGCTGGCGCAGTGCGTGGCCAGCCGCACCGGCCTGGGCGGCGTGGTCGGCAAGAAGCGTGAGTACTTCAGCTGGCGCTTCGCGGTGGACTTCGAAGGTGGCGAACTGGCCAGGCTGATCGACAAGGCCGAGGTCGAAGCGGTGGTGGAAGCCAGCCGTGGCCGGGTCGAGATCGTGTCGGCGCGCCCGCTGCGCGAGATCAACGGCTACCGCGCGATGTTCGACCTGGTGCCGCCGGAAGGCAGTACCGAGCAGATCGACATCCGCCTGTTCCTGCGCAGTGGTGGCAAGACCCTCACCGAGACCTGGCTATACCAGTACACCCCGCCGCCGGCCGGAGCGCCGGAGCGCACGCTGTACTAAGAGGGGGGCAGGGCTTGCAGCCCTGCACCTGCTGACGTCAACGTCAACGTCAAAAGCGGGCATTCCGTGGGATGGCGGGGTGGGTCCGGTTGAGGGGGGGGCGGCGTAAATACGTCCATGTAGCCTCGGTCGCGCCATCCATGGCGCTCACGCCCCCTCAACCGGACCCACCCCGCCTTCGACAGATCTCCGCGATCTGTGGGAATTGCTCTTGGGGTCAGATCCGTTTCCCGAAGGAAAACGGATCTGACCCCGGAATTTCATTCGATATCTGACAGATGTGTCGACCAAGGTCGACACCTACCAACAGCTGCGGAAATCTGTCAGAGGCGGGCGGTGTCGGAGTGCGGGGTGTCAGCCGCATGGATGCGGCTGCCAAGCTTACAGGGACGTACTTGCAGCGTCCCCGCACTCCGACACCGCCCCGCCATCACACGCAATGCCAGCTCTTGCTGTTGCTGTTGCCGGCCAGCGGCCGGCACTACCGCGGGTGCAGGGCTGCAAGCCCTGCAAAAGAACACCGCTTACAGCGGCAGGGGCGCCTGCGCCGGGTCGATCCGGCCTTCACCGCGCGTGATCTTCTTGAACTCCGCGCGGCTGACCGATACGTAGCGGTCGTTGCCACCGATCTCCACCTGCGGGCCGTCCTGCACGGCGTGACCATGCTCGTCCACGCGCACGGTCATCGTCGCCTTCTTGCCGCTGTGGCAGATGGTCTTGATCTCCTGCATCTCGTCGGCCCAGGCCAGCAGGTACTGGCTGCCTTCGAACAGCTCGCCGCGGAAGTCGGTGCGCAGGCCGTAGCACAGCACCGGAATGCGCAGCTGGTCGACCACCTCGCTGAGCTGCCAGACCTGGGCGCGGGTCAGGAACTGCGCCTCGTCCACCAGCACGCAGCCCATCGGGCCGTTGGCTGCCAGATCCTGCTCCACCCAGCGCTGCAGGTCGGTATCGCGGTCGAAGGCCATGCCGTCAGCGCGCAGGCCGATCCGCGAGGCGACCACGCCGGCGCCGGCACGATCGTCCAGGCGTGGGGTCAGGATCGCCACCCGCATGCCGCGCTCGCGGTAGTTGTGCGCGCTCTGCAGCAGGGTGGTGGTCTTGCCGGCGTTCATCGCCGAGTAGTAGAAGTAGAGCTTGGCCATCGGCCAATTCTAGTCGCCACCCGGCCCGCCGTCGCGGATCGGCCGTGGCCGGGCGATCACGTGCCAGCTGTCGCGTATCCCGGTGCCATGCAGCGCCGAGGCAACGATGGCCTGGCAGGCGTGGCTCATCGCCCCGATCTGGCCAGCGCCTCGTCCTGCCATTGCCGGTAGGCCACCGGGTCCCAGTAGCGGGCCAGCTGGTGCTTTTCCGGTTGCAGCACACGGACCCCGGCATCGCCACGGCCCTGGCTGCGCATGGCGCCGTTCCAGCCGGCGCGGCTGCCGGTCTGCTGCATGCTGCCGGCCCGCAGTTCACGTTCCAGCCGCGGCGTCGCCGCCGGGTCGCCGAACTCGGCATACAGCGCGCGGCCCTCGCGCACCGCGCGCTCGCGCTCGTCGGCGGACAGCGCCTCCCAGAAGCGCTCGCGCTGTACCACCAGCCACTCGGTGCCGCGCTCGGCCGCCAGGTCCATCCATGCATAGCCCAGGGCGCGGTCGACCGGACCGCCTTGCCCGTTCCAGAGCATGTCGGCCAGCGCTGCCTGTGACAGCTTGTCGCCGTAGCGCGCGGCATTGCGGAAGTCGTTGCGGGCTTCTTCGTGGCGGCCCCGCTCGCGGGCCTGCATGCCGAGCCCACGGAAGCGCAGGTCCGGATGGTAGACAAGAAACTCGTGCGACTGCAGCACGATCGCTTCATAGGCGTCGGCAGGCGGTGCCGGGCTGGACCCGGCCGCAGGCACGGCCAGCAGGCCCAGCAGGGTGGCCACCAACGGGCGGGCGATGATGTTCAAGGACATGGACCACGCTCCTGTGTTCCGGTGTCGACTCAATACCTTACGGCCATGCGTCATGCAAGTCAGGTCGGCCCGCCGGCACCCCGCTACAATCCTGTCCCCATGCACGGTCTCAATCCCCCCCAAGCCGCCGCCGTCCTGCACATCGAAGGTCCGCTGCTGGTGCTCGCCGGCGCGGGCAGCGGCAAGACGCGCGTGATCGTGGAAAAGATCGCCCACCTGATCAGCTGTGGCCGCTACCCGGCACGCCGCATCGCGGCGATCACCTTCACCAACAAGTCGGCCAAGGAAATGCGCGAGCGTGTGGCCAAGCGCCTGCGCGAGCAGGACGCTGACGAGGTGACCATCTGCACCTTCCATGCGCTGGGCCTGAAGTTCCTGCAGATCGAGCACGCGGCGGTGGGCCTGAAGCGTGGATTCTCGATCTTCGACGCCGACGATGCCGCTGCGCAGATCAAGGACCTGATGCACGGGGCCAAGCCCGACGACATCGAGGACATGAAGAACCTGGTGTCGCGCGCGAAGAACGCCGGCCTGTCGCCCGAGCAGGCGATGGCCGCCGCACGCAGCAACCGGGAGAAGGAAGCGGCCAGCGTCTACGAGCGCTACCAGTTGCGGCTGACCGCGTTCAATGCGGTCGATTTCGATGACCTGATCCGCCTGCCCGTGCAGATCCTGGAAGAAAACCCCGAGATCGCCCTGGCCTGGCGCGAGCGCATCGGCTACCTGCTGGTGGACGAATGCCAGGACACCAACGACGCGCAATACCGCCTGCTCAAGCAGCTGGCCGGCGAGAAGGGCAACTTCACCTGCGTCGGCGACGATGACCAGTCGATCTACGCCTGGCGTGGCGCCAATCCCGAAAACCTGCAGCAGATGGGGCGCGATTACCCCACGCTGGAAATCATCAAGCTGGAGCAGAACTACCGCTGCTCCAACCGCGTGCTGCGCGCCGCCAACGCGCTGATCGCCAACAATCCGCATGAGCACCTGAAGAAGCTGTGGAGCGACCAGGCCGACGGCGAGCGCATCCGGGTGTGGGAATGCCGCAACAGCGAACACGAAGCGGAGAAGGTCGCCGCCGAGATCGCCTTCGTGGCGCAATCGCGCAACGTGCCGTGGAGTGACTTCTGCATCCTGTTCCGTGGCAACTTCCAGTCGCGCCCGCTGGAAAAGGCGATGCAGCTGCTGCGCATTCCCTATCACCTGACCGGCGGCACCATGTTCCTGGAACGCCAGGAAGTGAAGGACACCCTGGCCTGGCTGCGCCTGCTGGTGAACCCGGATGACGACACCGCGTTCATGCGTGCGGTGCAGTCGCCCAAGCGCGACGTCGGTGCCGGCACGCTGGCCAAGCTGGCCGAGCTGGCCCAGGAAAAGGACATGCCGATGGCGCATGTGGCAGAAACCATCGGTGCCCTGCAGCAGCTCCCACCGCGCGCGGCCAACAGCCTGGCGCGCTTCACCGACATCCTGCGCGACCTGCGTGCACAGATGCGCCAGGTGACGTCCGGCGACATGATCCGCAAGGTGGCCAAGGAATCCGGGTTGCTGAGCGAGCTGCGCCAGCAGGCCAAGGAAGAGGCCAGCTACCAGCGCCGCGCAAACAACATCGAGGAACTGGCGCAGTGGTTCGAGGGCGGCCCGCGCGGTGCAACCGCCGCCGACCTGGCCGGCCAGCTGGCGCTGCTGTCGCGCAGCGACAAGGACGAGGGCGGCAACCAGGTGCGCATGATGACCCTGCACGCTTCCAAGGGCCTGGAATTCCCGTACGTGTTCATCGTCGGCTGCGAAGACGGCGTGCTGCCGCACCAGGTCAGCCTGGACGAGGGCAACCTGCAGGAAGAACGGCGCCTGCTGTACGTGGGCATCACCCGCGCCAAGATCCAGCTGTGGATGAGCTACAGCAAGCTGACGCGCAAGTTCGGCGAACACGTACGCCTGAAGCCGAGCCGGTTCTTCGAGGAGATTCCGGCCGAGGAGATCCAGCGCGATGGCGCGGACCCGGTGGCGGATGCGGCGCGGAAGAAGGAGCGCGCGACGGCGGGGTTGGCCGCGATCGAGGCGCTGTTCGATTGAGGATCGAAAAGCCACTAAAGTGGTATTCCAATCCGTCCGATTGACGCTTCTGGCCTTGAGCCTGCATCGGGTTAAGGCCTAGTGTGAGCGCACCCGAAGTGCGCGCCGTGTCTTTCATCGTGTCCAACGATATCCCTGCTGTTCTCACCCGTACCTTCCTCGGGCTGGGCCTGGTCCTGCTTGTTTCAGCGCTTCTGGCCTACGTTGGGGCCAGGCGCTTCCTCGATGCGGCGGTCATTGCCGATGGCAGGATCACCCATGTGGATGCCGTCAGCGTTGATCGCGGTGGTTCGCGCACTTCAGGGGTGAAGTTCCTGTACTGGGTGGACTTCACTACCAGCAGCGGGCAAGTGATGCGGTTCTTCGCAGGTCGTACCCGCCATCGTGCCTACATGACGGGCGATCATGTAGATGTGCTGTACCTGCCGGACCGCCCGGACAAGGCCCTGGTGCGTTCGCTCTCATCACCCTGGGGCCTGAGCGTCATACTGGGAGTGACCGGCGGCCCATTCTTGCTGGGGGTGGGACTTCTGCACCTGCCGCAGGCGGCGAGGGCATGGCGGCGCAGGCAGCTCCTTCGCCACGGGACACGGGTGCAAGCCAAGGTCCGGGCGATCAAGCGCGATCGCGGAGTATTCTCGGGGGGAAGGCATCCGTTCGTCATCGTCTGCGCCTGGCGCGATCCTGAAACCACTCGATGGCATGTCTTCCACAGTGCGTATCTCTGGGCCGATCCCCGTGCACAGGTGAGTGGGCGTGAACTGGATGTCCATGTCATGCCGGGCAATCCGCGCCACTACCATGTCGATATCTCCTTCATTCGATCAGCGCCGGCACCTGCACGCTGATCGATCAACCCGGCCAGCACCATGCCCACCCTCCTCAGATGTTTTTTGCTGTTCTTCTTTGCCGTGGGCCTGCTGATCCTTCTGGCCGCCGCCTGGCTGTTCGTGGACGTCCAGCGTTTCGCGCGCAAGGCCGTTTCCGTAACCGGAACGGTCGTGGCCGTCCAGGCAGAGGATGCCCGGTCGGAAATGGAGGGGATGCCCGCACGTGACATCACCCTGCATCGCCCGGTGGTGAGGTTCCAGACCGCACAGGGGCAGATGATTCAGTTCACCGCGTCCTTTGCTACCGGGGCACCACTGTACGTGGTCGGCGAACAGGTACAGGTGCTATATCCCGGCGGCATGCCTTCCAAGGCTCGTATCCAGCACCCGGGATTGCGCTGGGGCGCACCGCTGCTGTTGGCGCTGATGGGCATGGGGTTCTGCCTGATCGCCGCATGCGTCCATCGCCTGTGCGTGCGCTACTGGCCGATCCTGTTCGGCCAGCGTGACGGGGCATATGGCTAGGCTGGGCATCGTAGTGGCCCACTTGGCCTGAGCGTGCTGCACGGCGGGCGCTGGCGTTGCAAAATCGAGGTATTCCTTCCGGAGCCCACCCATGCATCCCATCGAAAGCGAACGCCTGCGGCTGCGCCGCCTGGAACCAGACCGGGATGCTGCGCCGATGCTGGCATTGCTCAATGATCCAGGCTTCGTGCGCTTCATCGGCGACCGCAACGTGCACAGCGAGGAACAGGCGCGGGAGTACATCGCGCTGCGCGTGCTGCACAGCTACGCCTTGAACGGCTTCGGCATGTATGCCATCGAGCGGCTGTCCGATGGTGCCTGGGTGGGCAATGCCGGGCTGGTGCGGCGTGACGGCCTGCCGGGGCCGGATATCGGCTATGCGGTGCTTTCGCAGTTCGCCGGGCAGGGCTATGCCAGCGAGGCAGCGCGGGCGGTGTTCGCGCATGCACGCGGAGCGCTGGGCCTGCACGATCTGTATGGCATCACCGACCTGGACAACGTGGTGTCCGGGAAGATCCTGCTGGGCCTGGGCATGCTGGAGCGCGGGGTGATCCAGTTGCCGGGCATCGAAAGCGCCAGCCGCCTGTATGCCACGCCGGGGGCGGCGCAGGTCGGGTAGTGCCGGCCGCTGGCCGGCATCCAGGCATCACCGGGTTGCCGGCCAGCGGCCGGCACTACCGGATGTGGACGTTCAACCGCGCAGTTCGGCCAGTTGTGCCTGCAGCTCGGCCACGGCCGCTTCCAGCTGGGCCACGCGCTCGGCCAGGCCCGGATCGGCCGCATCGCCGCTGCCACCGCCACTGCTGGCGTACTTTGCTGCCAACGCCGCGCCGTCCACTTCACCGCACAGCAGGTGCATGTAGCGGTCTTCGCGCTGGCCGCTGGCGCGCGGCAGCACCACCAGCAGCGCGCGCTGCTGCAGGCGCTCGACGGCGTGGCGGGCTTCGTCGATATCCGCAAACCGGTACAGACGCTCGCTGCGCGACACCAGCTCGCCCAGGGTCTGTGGGCCGCGCAGCAACAGCAGTGCCAGCAGCACGGTCTGCTGCCGGGTCAGGTCCAGCGCGGCCTGCAGGCGGTGCTCGTAGCGGTCGGCGCGCGAGGAGAAGTGCTGGCGCGCCAGGCCCAGTGCTTCCAGCTGGCGCAGCGCATGCTGCACGCTGCCGGCGTCCACGTTCATCACCGGCTCGCGGGCGGTCTTCTGGTTGGCTGCCGATTGGGCGGCATTGACGGTCAACGGGTAGGTGTCCGGGGTGGTCGCCTCCTTTTCCACCAGGCAGCCCAGCAGGCGGGCCTGCACGGCGTCGAGCAGGGGGACGTCGGGGGTCTGGACGGAATCGGTCATGGCGGCCTCCGGAAGGGCAACGGGTCAACCGCCAAGCATAGCCGTCCCGGGGCCGCCTTTGCCGGTAAAATGCGCCGGTATATCTGATTGCCGGTGAATCCATGCGTCGTCCCGTTTCCCTGTCCCTGACCCTGCTCGCTACCGCGGCGCTGGGCCTGTCCGCCTGCAAGCGCGTGGAGGCGCCTGCCGCCGAAGCCGCTGCCCCGCAGGCGCCCGCTGCCGCTGCCAAGGCCGATGGCGCGCTTGATGCGACCGCCAACGACAATCTCAATGCGGTGCTGTGGATGCAGCGCGCGCAGGAGTACAAGGCCATCACCGAGCAGACCTATCGTGCCGCCGCCGACCACCTGGATGCCGCGCTGAAGGAGGCCCACTGGGACGCACTGGTGCCGGAAGAACGCGGCAACGAGGCCAAGGGCCTGAAGCCGGCCGTGGTGCTGGACGTGGACGAGACCGTGCTGGACAACTCGCCCTACCAGGCGCGCCTGGTGCGCGACGGCAAGGAATACGACGAGCTGAGCTGGGACCAGTGGGTGGCCGAAAAGAAGGCCAAGGCGATCCCGGGCGTGGTTGATTTCGCCAAGGCGGCCAACGCCAAGGGCGTGACCCTGCTGTACATCTCCAACCGTGCCGTGCACCTGAAGGACGCGACCCTGGCCAACCTGCGCGAGCAGGGCCTGCCGGTGGCCGATGACAGCGTGTTCCTGGGCCTGGGCACCGTGGTCGAGGGTTGCGAGCAGGCCGGCAGCGAGAAGAACTGCCGCCGCCGCCTGGCCGGGCAGAAGTACCGCGTGCTGATGCAGTTCGGCGACCAGTTGGGTGACTTCGTGGAAGTGACCGCCAACACCAACGAAGGCCGTGACGCCCTGCTGCAGCAGTACCACGACTGGTTCGGCGAGCGCTGGTGGATGCTGCCGAACCCGACCTACGGTGGCTTCGAGCCGGCGCAGTTCAACAACGATTACAGCCAGTCGCGCCAGGCCCGCCACGACGCCAAGCGCGCCGCCCTGGACTACGCACCATGAGCCGCGCACCGCTGCCGCTGCGCGACGACGAGCGCCTGATCTTCGCGCTGGACGTGCCTGACCGCGCGCAGGCGCTGGAGTGGGTCGACCGCCTTGGCGACAGCGTGGCCTTCTACAAGATCGGCATGGAACTGCTCGCCTCCGGCGAGTACTTCCAGGTGCTTGATGAGCTGGCCCGCCGCGACAAGCGCGTGTTCGTCGACCTGAAGTTCTTCGACATTCCGGCCACCGCTGCGGCGGTGATCAAGCGCCTGTCGCAGTGGCCGGTCAGCTACGCCACCATCCATGGCTGGCACCCGGCCATGATGGAGGCGTGCGCGGCCGCCAACAGCGGCGACATGCGCCTGCTGGCAGTGACCGTGCTGACCTCGATGGGTCGCCCCGACCTCGCACGGATGGGCATCGACCGCGAACCGGTGGACGTGGTGGTCGAGCGCGCGCTGGCCGCCCAGGCCGCCGGCATCGATGGCGTGATCGCTTCGGGCCAGGAAGCCGGCCCGATCCGCGCTGCCACCGGCAGCGGATTCTCCATCGTCTGTCCGGGCATCCGCCCCGGTGGCCCGGTCGGCGATGACCAGAAGCGTACCGTTGGCGTAGCGCAGGCCTTTGCCGATGGCGCCGATGCCATCGTGGTCGGTCGCCCGATCCGCCTGGCCGCCGATCCGCAGGCCGCAGCGCGGGCGATCCAGCAGGAAATCGCGTCGGCTCTGGCTGCACGCTGAGCCCACAGCCGACGCCGATCACGCTGGCACCACGAACGCCATCCCGATCCATGCGGGATGGCGTTCGCATTTGTGGGGCTGCATCTGTCGCACGCAGCGCCAGCCACGAGAACTGTGCGCAGGTTCGCGCTGCGGGCCTCTCCACTGCTCCCCAATCGATGCACCGGTACGGACCGCGGCCGCGCCGGTTCCAACCATCGACAGAGGAGTACAGGGAAATGTATCGCAGCACCTCTTTGTTCATCGGCCTGCTGTTGGCCGCGTCCGCCGTACCCGCCTTTGCTGCGCCACAGGTGCGCGATGCGCCGCGCGTGATCGGCGGCGAAGCGGCACTCGCCGGCGAGTACCCGTTCATGGTCAGCATCCAGGGCATTTTCGACGGCGATTCGGACCACGACCGCCACTTCTGCGGGGGCACCCTCATCTCACCCTCGTGGGTGCTGACGGCCGCGCACTGCGTGCAGGGCGAAGCGCCTGGTGGCATCGCCGTTGTCGGCAAGGTCACGACCCTGTCCACCGACGCCGCGCCACGACCGTCCAACGTCAAGGCGATCCACGTCCATCCGGCCTTCAACAGCGGCAATTCGCTCGAACACGACGTTGCCCTGGTCCAGCTGAGCGCGCCCCTGGATGGCGCACAGCCGGTGGCACTGCGGCTGCGGCCCGACGCCGGCTACCTCAAGCCGGGCCGCGAGTTCACCGTGATTGGCTGGGGCGACACCGACATCGGCGATGGCCGGATCTACCCCACCCAGCTGCAGACCGCGCAGGTGCCGTTCGTGTCCTTCAGTGACTGCCAGCAGGCCTACGGCGGTGAACTCGCACGCGGCAAGGTGATCTGCGCCGGCCGTGAAGGCGTGGACAGCTGCCAGGGCGATTCCGGTGGCCCGCTGCTGCTGCGCCTGCGCGAGGGCTGGACCCAGTTCGGCATCGTCAGCTGGGGCGAGGGGTGCGCGCTGGCCGGCTATCCCGGGGTTTATGCCCGAATCGCCGAAAAACATGCCGTAGATTTCATTGAGGCGGTTTGGCAACGGGACTGATCCATTAAAATCAAATAGATACAATGCATTACGTAAAGTGTTGCCTTAACTTGGGCGGCAGCGTAGGATCGCCGCCATCCGGTCCTTGACCGGACATGCGCCACAACACTGTCCTCCGGCCCCGTGCCGGCTTGAAGAGCCTGCGATCCCCGTGATCCGGGCTCTTTTTTTATCCCGGTGGCCCCCTTGGCTGGAAACCGTGACGTCCCGGCTTGCCGCTGTCACGTCGCAGGCCGCAAGATGCGGGCCGGTCCGGGGAGTCCGAGTGCATGAGCGTGGCGGTGCGAGGAAAGTCTGCGCGTGGATGGGGGCTGGCGGCCATGCTGCTGCTGGCCGTGGCGGGGTGCCGCGAGTCTGCCAACGATCCGGCCAGGCCGGCGGCCGAGCCGGTGGCTGCAGTACAGGCGATGGCGTTGCGCCTGGCCGAAGATGATCTGGTCGGCTACGCAAAGCTGTCGGTGCCGCCGGCCCAGTACCAGCGCCTGCAGCAGGCGTGGGTGGAAGGCCACAGCCAGTGGCCGCTGACCGAGCTGCCACTGGGCGACCAGCTGCTGCCGATGCTGGCCGCACTGCGCAAGCCCGGTGCCAGCGCCGAACTGCAGCGCAGCTTCGATCGCCAGCTGGCTGGCCAGGCCGGCGCCGTGCGCCAGGCCGCACAGTCGATGGGCAACTTCGGTGTGCAGTACCTGCGCCACCAGAAGGGCTACACGCCCAGCCAGCAGGCCCACTACATCGCCCTGGTCGAGACCCTGGCGGGGTGGGCGCAGGCTGCCCCCATCAGCGACCGCGCACGTGCCCGCAGCACCATCGCCGCGCTGGTCGGCGCCGCCAGCAAGGTCGGCTTCGATGATGAAGCCGGCCTGCAGGCGGCCGGCATGGAAGGCAGCCTGCAGCAGCTGGCGCCGTTCATCCACACCCTCAAGGCGGTGCTGGGCAGCTACGGACTCGGCGTGGACGACGCGCTGCGCAGCGTGCGCGGCGAACTGCTGTCGGTGCAGGGCGACAATGCGCTGGTGCGCCTGCACTACGACCTGGCCGGTCGCGAGATGACCCTGCAGCTGCCACTGAGCCGGCGCGAGGGCCACTGGTATCTGACCCGCACCCTGGCCGACACCGACGCGCTGCTGCGCAAGGCCGATGCGGCCCGCGCGGCGGCGTCGCCAGCACCGGCTGAAGCCCCCGCCGAGGGTGGGGAAGCGGCAACACCGCCGCCTAAGCCATAATGGCGCCGATGTCGAAACAGAACCCGCTGCCGTTCCCCGGCGAAGAATCCCAGTCGACGCCCGCCGATACGGTGTCGGCGTCCCCCTCGACCGGTACCGGCCCGAACCCGGTACCGCCGCCCGCGCACGCGCGTCCGGCCGGACGCCGTCCACTGTGGGCCCGCCTGCTCGGTCGCCTGGTCGAGCCGTGGCTGTCGCTGAAGATCGAACCGGAAGACCCGGGCCAGTACAACGATGGCCGCCCGGTCATGTACGTGCTGGAAGACTACGGCCTGTCCAACGCGCTGATCCTGGACAAGGCCTGCCGCCAGGCCGGCCTGCCGTCGCCGCTGGTGCCGCTGGCCGGTGATCCGACCGGCCGCAAGCGCGCCTACCTGGCGCTGTCGCGGCGCAGCTCCAGCAACTCGCTGATTCCCGAGCAGCGCGGCGCCAAGACCCACTCCGATTCGCTGGCCAAGGTCCTGCAGGCGCACCGCGTGCGCGATGACCTGGACGTGCACCTGGTGCCGGTGTCGATCTTCGTCGGCCGCGCGCCGGACAAGCAGAGCGGCTGGTTCGCGGTGCTGTTCTCGGAAAACTGGGCGCTGGTGGGCCGCTTCCGCCGCCTGCTGGGGCTTCTGCTGAACGGGCGCAATACCATCGTGCGCTTCGCTCCGCCGATCTCGCTGCGCAGCACCGTCGACGAAGGCCTGGAACCGGAGCGCACGGTGCGCAAGCTGCAGCGCGTGCTGCGCACCCATTTCCGCCGCATCCGTGAATCGGTGATCGGCCCGGACCTGTCGACCCGGCGCCTGCTGGTGGACCAGGTGCTGGCCGCCGAGCCGGTCCGCGAAGCGATCGCCGCACAGGCCAAGCGCGACAACTCGAAGCCGGCCGATGCCTGGAAGAAGGCACACGCCTACGCCTGGGAAATCGCTGCGGACTATTCCAGCCCGGTCGTGCGCTCGGCCAGCTTCATGCTCAGCCACGTGTGGAACCGCATCTATGCGGGCGTGCTGGTACACCACCTGGACAAGTTCAAGGCCGCCGCGCCGGGCCACGAAGTGGTCTACGTGCCCAGCCACCGCAGCCACATGGACTACCTGCTGCTGTCCTACCTGCTGTACGACCGTGGCATCGTGCCGCCGCACATCGTGGCCGGCATCAACCTGAACCTGCCGGTGGTCGGCACCCTGCTGCGCAAGGGCGGTGCGTTCTTCATCCGCCGTTCGATCCGTGGCAATGCGCTGTACTCTGCGGTGCTCAGTGAGTACGTCGCGCAGCTGGTGGCCGGTGGCTACTCGCTGGAGTACTTCGTCGAAGGCGGCCGCTCGCGTACCGGGCGCCTGCTGCAGCCCAAGGGCGGCATGATCTCGATGACGCTGCGTGCATTCCTGCGCCAGCCGCGCAAGCCGGTACTGTTCCAGCCCATCTACATCGGCTACGAGAAGCTGATGGAGGGCGGCAGCTACCTGGACGAACTGTCCGGCCGGCCAAAGGAAAAGGAATCGATCTGGTCGCTGCTGTGGGGCATCCCCAAGGTGCTCAAGCAGAACTACGGCCAGGTGGTGGTGAACTTCGGCGAGCCGATCGCGCTGAACGACGTGCTGGCCGAGAAGGCCCCGGAGTGGAAGGGCGAGGCGGTGTCCGAGGACGAGAAGCCAGCCTGGCTGTCGACCACGGTGGATACGCTGGCCGAACGCATCCAGGTGCGCATCAATGGCGCCGCCGACGTCAACCCGATCAACCTGCTGGCGCTGGCCCTGCTGTCGACGCCGAAGCACGCGATGGGCGAGGCCGACCTGATCGCGCAGATCGAACTTTGCAAGACGCTGCTGGTCGAGATGCCGTACTCGGACCGGGTGACGGTGACCCCGCACTCGCCGGAGCGGATCATCGCCCATGCCGAGGAAATCAACGTCCTCACCCGCATCAAGCATCCGCTGGGCGATGTGCTCAGCGTCAGCGGCGACACCGCGGTGCTGCTGAGCTACTTCCGCAACAACGTGGTGCACCTGTTCACCGCCTCGTCGTGGGTGGCTTGCTGCTTCCAGAACAACCGCCGCATGAGCCGTACCGGCCTGGTCCAGCTGGGCCGCACGGTGTACCCGTTCCTGCAGGCCGAGCTGTTCCTGCCGTGGAGCGAGGACGAGTTCGCGCAGCGCATTGACCGCACCATCGACGTGTTCGTGCGCGAAGGCCTGCTGCAGAACGTCAACGATGACGACGGCGGCATCCTGGCGCGCAACACCGGGCAGACCGACGAGGTGTTCCGCCTGCGGGCGATCGGCCATTCGCTGCAGCAGGCGTTCGAGCGCTACTACATCGCCATCTCGGTGCTGGTGAAGAACGGCCCCGGCGTGCTCGGCGCGGCCGAGCTGGAAAGCCTGTGCCAGCAGGCCGCGCAGCGCCTGAGCCTGCTCTATGCGCCGGCCGCTCCCGAGTTCTTCGACAAGGCCCTGTTCCGTGGCTTCATCCAGAAGCTGCGCGAACTGCGCCTGGTGTGGCCGGACGAGAACAGCAAGCTGCTGTTCGACGAACGCCTGGATGCCTGGGCCAAGGACGCCAAGTTCATCCTGGGGCGCGAGCTGCGCCACACCATCGAGCGGGTCAGCCCGGAAGCAGCGCGCCCGGACGAGCCTGCGCCGCAGGATTGAAGGCAGCGCCGGGCAATGCGGTGGGTGTGGACCTCGGTCCACACCTTCCAGCCGTGCCAACCAGGGTTGGCACCCATCCGAACCCGGCTCAGGCCGGCTCGTCGGGAATCTGCAGGCTTTCCAGCCTGGCGATGCAGTCCTTCAGCTGCAGCTTGCGCCGCTTCAGGCGCTTGGCTTCCAGTTCGTCCTCGCCGTTGGCCGCCATGCGGGTGATCTGTTCATCCAGCAGGCGATGCTCGGCGCGCAGGGCGGCGAGGTGCTCGACGATCTCGGCGGGGCTGTAGGTATCCACAGCCTCCGAGCATACACAGCGTTGATGACTGCCGGGAGAGGGGAAACTCGACCCCCGGCCGGGGCGGCTCCGAGCCGTTAGAATGGAACCCATGAGTGCCGTGATTTCCCTTCCCGATCCCCAGCCGCGCGCCGCCCGCGATCCGCGCGTGGCCGAGCGCGAGCAGCACAAGCTGGCCAAGCGCCTGCGCCGCCAGGTCGGCGAGGCGATTGCCGACTTCGGCATGATCGAGGCCGGCGACAAGGTGATGGTCTGCCTGTCCGGCGGCAAGGACAGCTACACCCTGCTGGACGTGCTGCTGCAGCTGCAGAAAAAGGCGCCGGTGCCGTTCGAGCTGGTGGCGGTGAACCTGGACCAGAAGCAGCCGGGCTTCCCCGAGCACATCCTGCCGGAATACCTGGCAGGGCTGGGCGTGCCGTACCACATCATCGAGCAGGACACCTATTCGGTGGTCAGCCGGGTCATCCCGGAGGGCAAGACGATGTGTTCGCTGTGCTCGCGCCTGCGTCGTGGCGCGCTGTACAACTACGCTGAGACCCACGGTTTCACCAAGATCGCGCTGGGCCACCACCGCGACGACATGGTGGCCACGTTCTTCATGAACCTGTTCCACCACGCCAAGCTGGCGGGCATGCCGCCGAAGCTGCGCAGCGACGACGGCAGGCACGTGGTGATCCGGCCACTGGCCTACGTGCGCGAGAGCGACATCGTCGACTACGCGCAGGCACGCCAGTTCCCGATCATTCCCTGCAACCTGTGCGGCAGCCAGGAGAACCTGCAGCGCCGCCAGGTCGGCCTGATGCTCAAGCAGTGGGAGAAGGACCATCCGGGCCGCATCGAGCAGATCGCGCGCGCCATGGGTGAAGTCCGGCCCTCGCAGCTGGCCGACACCACCCTGTTCGACTTCATGGCGCTGGGCCGTCGCGACGACACGCCGCTGCCCGACGCCCATGCCTGGCTGGCCGGCTCCCCGGCCGACGCCGACGCAGATCCCGAGACGCCCACCGTTTAAGGTCGGTCGCCCTTCCTCTTCGCCATCCGGAATTCCATGTTCTTTCGCAACCTGACGTTCTTCCGTTTCCCGACCACCACCGATTTTTCCGAAGTCGATACCCTGCTGCCGCACGCCGTGCTCAAGCCTGTTGGCGCGCTGGAAATGAATTCCCGCGGCTTCATTTCGCCGTTCGGCCGCGAGGAGAAGGAACTGCTCTCCCACCGCATCGCCGAACACCTGTGGCTGACCGTGGGCGGCGAGGACAAGATCCTGCCGGCGGCGGTGGTCAACGACCTGCTCGAGCGCAAGCTGGAGGAGATCGAGGAGAAGGAAGGGCGGCGCCCGGGTGGCCGCGAGCGCAAGCGCATGAAGGACGACCTGCTGCATGAACTGCTGCCGCGCGCCTTCGTGAAGTCCTCGCGCAACGACGCCTTCATCGACCTGCAGCACGGCTACGTGGCGGTGGATACCTCCAGCCGCAAGACCGGCGAATACTTCATGTCCGACATCCGCGGGCTGCTCGGCAGCTTCCCGGCGATGCCGCTGAACGCCGAAGTCGCGCCGCGCTCGATCCTGACCGGCTGGATCGCCGGCGAGCCGCTGCCGACCGGGCTGAGCCTGGGCGAAGAGTGCGAGATGAAGGATCCGGTCGAAGGCGGCGCGGTGGTCAAGTGCCAGCACCAGGAACTGCGCTGCGACGAGATCGACAAGCACCTGGACGCCGGCAAGCAGGTGACCAAGCTGGCGCTGATCTTCGAGGACAACCTGTCCTTCGTGATCGGCGACGACCTGATCGTGCGCAAGCTGAAGTTCCTCGACGGCGCCCTGGACCAGCTGGAGCATGCCGACGAAGACGGCCGCCGTGCCGAGTTCGATGCCCGCTTCGCCCTGCAGAGCGCCGAGATCCGCCGCCTGTTCCTGTTGCTGGAAGAAGCGTTCAAGCTCAGCAAGGCTGACTGAACAGGCAGCCCGACGGTCGCCGGTCATCCGGCGGCCCGAAGCAGCGCTATGCTGGGCGCATGAGCCGTCTGCTGCGCCGCCTGATCACTCCGACCCCGCCCGCCACCGTACAGCGCGATACCGTTCGCCTGCGCCTGGAGGATGCCGAGATCGAGGTGCTGCGCGTGCGCGATCCACGCGCGCGCCGCATCAAGCTGAGCGTGGACGAGCGCGGCGCACGCCTGACCCTGCCGCCGCGCGCAAGCCTGGTGATGGGCGAACGCTTCCTGGAACAGCACCGCGACTGGCTGGCGCTGCAGCTGCGGCAGTACCAGGGGCAGGGCCTGCCGCCACCGCTGCAGCCCGGCGAAGACGGCGTGCTGCCCCTGCGCGGCGAACTGCTGCCGCTGCGCTGGCAGGAAGGTCGCTACGCGCGGCTGGAGATCGACGCGCACGGCGCCTGCGTGCAGTGGCCGACCCGTGGTGGTGACGCCACCCTGCGCCGCCTGCTGCGCGAGTTCTATGAAGCGCAGACCCGCGCCGACGTCGGCCGCTGGCTGCCGAAGTACCTGCCCACCCTGCCGCGCACCCCCAGCCGCCTGCGCCTGAAGGTGATGTCCTCGCAGTGGGGCTCGCTCGCCCCCGATGGCAGCATGGCCCTGGACCTGGCCCTGGTGCTCGGTCGTCCGGAAGCGTTCGAGTACGTGCTGGTGCATGAACTCTGCCACCTGATCCAGCCGAATCATTCGCCCGCGTTCTGGCATGAAGTCGAACAACGCTTCCCCGCCTGGCGCGAACAGCGCGATTACTTCCAGCTGGAAGGGCGCCGACTGAAGGCGATGCTTCGCCAGCTGCTGTAGAGCCGAGCCGATGCTCGGCTGACGCGGGTGGCGCAGATATCCAGCCCTCGCGATCAACAGCAGCCGAGCATCGGCTCGGCTCTGCAAAAGCGCGACCCAACCTCATGATCGTGCAGCCCCACCCACCGCGAGGGACTCAGCCGTTGGCCGAAACCCTCACCCCGCCCGCAATGCCGCCGCGGCCGCCCACCGCGCCGCCACCCGCGGCGCGGTGATGCACACCGCCTGGTCGGTCACCGTTGTCACCGCGCGCTCCAGCAGCTGGATATCGGCCTCGTGCTGGCGTGCCACATGCGGGTCCTCGAAGAAGATCGCGCGCTGGCAGCGCCCCTCCAGCACACGGTCAGCAATCTGCGCATCGCCGCCCATCGGGCCACTCTGGTAGCGCGTCACCCACGGCGTATCGCTGGGCCAGCCGCGGCTCCAGGCCAGTTCGTTCAAGCGCTGGCCGGTGGTGCCGGTCGCCACGCGCTCGCCGAACCGTGCCAGCACATCGAAGTGCTCGTCAGCGAAGGCCAGCATTGCCGGCTTCATCGCGTCGTGCGCGATCAGCGCCAGCGTCTGGTGCTGGAAGGCATGCAGATCGTCGGCACCGGCATCAGCGGCCAGCCCGGCGTGGACGCGTTCCACCTCGATCCAGTCACGCGCAGTGGCCACGGTTGAAATGAACGGCTTGCCGTGGATCACGCACTGCCGCTTGAGCGCGGTTGCCTCCGGAAACACCGAGGAAGGATCGACCGGGTCGATCAGGTAGATCGCGCCGTCCAGGGTGCGCTCCGGCCCCATGCCAACCACTTCGGCCACCAGTTTCATCAGGCCACCCTCGCGTCCGTAGGGATACCGGTGCAGGCCGCCGTAGCCGGCCAGGAAGCCTTGCCGTTCGATCGCATCGTGGGTGCGCCCGACCGCGTGCAGCGATACCCCCAGTTCACGCAGCCCGGCCTCGCTGGCACGCAGCCAGCGGAACAGCGCGGCGCGCGCATCGTGGTGATGGAGACGGTTGGCGGCCAGGCCGATACGCATCGAGCGCTCCGTAGGGACGGGTAGAAGCGGCAGTGTATGTCGGCATTCGCCGATAGGGATGTTTTTCCAATTTTTCTCATTGTCGCGGAAGCGCGCCTCGCTAGCGTGGCTGGCAGCGGTACCGCTGCGCGGCCGTGGTTCCTGCCCGCGAAATGAGGATGTCTACCGTGAATGTCGCCGGCCGCCGCGCCGTCGCCGCTGTCATGGCATCGCTGTTGCTGCCCGGCATCGCTGCTGCGTCCGACTGCGCGAGCCCACTGCAGGTGGCATGGCGTTCCGATCGGCCGCCGCTGTCATACAGCGTGCAGGGCGACCTTGCGGGGGTGGCTGCGGATTACCTGCCGCTGCTGGGCCCGCAGGCGCTGCAGCATGCGCAGCCGTTGCCCGCAGCGGTGCTTACCGATGACCCGCTGCCGGCTGGCACCCAGGTGCTGCTGGGCTGGCCGCGCGCACAGCTGCCGACCGGCTGGGTGGCCAGCAGCCCCTATCTGGAAGTGCCACAGGTGATCGTGCGGCGCGAGAGCGCGGCAGCCGTGCTGGGGCTGGAGGACCTGCGTGGGCGCAGCGTGGCCAGTCCGGACCGGCTACCGCTGGAGGCACTGCTGGCCGAACAGGCCCCGGGTGCGCAGCTGCTGGCACCGGCGCCGCTGGACCACGCGCTGTCACTGCTGCGCGCCGGGCTGGTCGATGCGGTGGTGGCCAATCTCGCTGAGGTCGAAGCCGCGCTTCGCGCCGTGCCGGGTGACCCTCTGGTGATCGCAGCACCCGCTGGCTTCGGCGATGCACTGGTGCTGGCCGCCGTACCGGCCTGCGCCGCGGTGGTCGCTGCCTTCGACCGGGAGCTGCAGCGGGAGGGCGATGCGCGTCGGGCGTCGGTTCGCAGTGCCTGGCTGCCGGACCTGTCACGTGCGCGGCCCGCCGGTTCGGCACTGCGCTGGCTGGTGCCGGTGTCGCTGATCCTGCTCGCGCTCATACTGCTGCATGCCTTCGGCTACTGGCGCGTGCATCGCGAGAGCGTGCGTCGCCGGGTACTGGAGCAGCGCTTGCATGAAGTCACCGCGAACCTGCCGGCGGTGGTCTACCAGGCGCGCCGTTCGGCAACCGGCCACTACAGCCTGGCGCAGATCGCCGGCGACGTGCAGGCGCTGTTCGGCGTGGCCGTGGAAACTGAGCGGATCGACCATCTGCAGCTGCTGGCGGCCGTGCATGCCGGTGACCGCAGCCGGGTGATGGCGAGCATCGAAGCGGCCGCGCTCGTGCGCGGTCCGATCGACGTTACCTTCCGCACCCGGTCGGCGCAGGGCTGGCGCTGGGTCCGATCACAGGGACGACCGTTGCCGTGCGATGACAGCAGCGTGGAGTGGAGCGGCTACTGGATGGACGTCAGCGAAGCCCAGGCGCGTGCAGCGGCGTTGGCCGAGGCGCGCCGCGCGGCCGAGCAGGCGGCGCTGGCCAAGGGCCATTTCCTGGCGACCATGAGCCACCAGATCCGCACGCCGATGAGCACCCTGCTGGGCATGCTGGAGCGGCTGGCTGGCACTGACCTGGATGCGGGCCAGCGGGAGGTGCTGACCACCGTGGGTGACGCTGCGCAGATGCTGCGGCAGATCCTCGACGATGTGCTGCACAGCCAGCGTCTGCAGCCGGCGCCCCCGCAGCTGCGTCCGACCGATCTGGCGGCGCTGGTGCGCGCGGTGCAGCAGCTGTTGATGCCCGTCGCGGCCAGCCGCGGGCTGCACCTGTGCAGCGAGATCGACCCGGCGTTGCAGCCCTGGTCGCTGGCTGACGGGCTGCGCCTGCGGCAGGTCCTGTTCAACCTGGCCGGTAATGCGCTCAAGTTCACCCTGCAGGGAAGCGTGGTGTTGCAGGTCCACGTGCTGCAGCAGCGCGACGGCGGCCAGCGACTGCGCCTGCAGGTGACCGATACGGGCGTGGGCATCAGCGTGGAGCGCCAGCAGGCGGTGTTCGCCGCCTACGAACAAGCCGAGACCTCGACCACGCGTCGCTTCGGCGGCAGTGGGCTGGGCCTGTCGATCTGCCGTGAGCTGGCGGCATCGATGGGCGGGCAGCTGCACCTGCGCAGCGTGCAGGGCAAGGGCACCACGGTAGGGCTGGATCTGGATCTGGCGGCCTCTGTGGCAGCCAGGGACGCACCAGTGCCCGCGAGGGCTGCGCCGCGGGCGCTGCCGCCGGCGCGGCTGCTGGTTGTCGAAGACCATCCGACCAACCTGCAGCTGCTGGAGCAGCGCCTGTGCGAGCTGGGGCTGCAGGTCTACACCTGTAGCGACGGGCTGCAGGCATGGGAGGCCTGGCAGGCGCAACCGTTCGACCTGGTGATCACCGACTGCCATATGCCGCACATGGATGGCTTCGCGCTGGCGCGCGCGATCCGTCGCGATACCCGCGCTGCCCGTGCTCCGGTGCCGATCATTGCGTTGACCGCCAGCGTGCTGGAACGCACGCGCGAGGCCTGCCGTGAGGCGGGCATCGACCACTTCCTGGCCAAGCCAGTGGAGGCGCACGAACTGCGCGCGCTGCTGGAAGTGCTGCTGTTGCCGGACTCAGTGCGCCAGTAGGCGGACGATGCTGGCAGCGGCGTCGCGGCCTTCGGCCACCGCAGTTACCACGAGATCGGCACCACGCACCGCGTCGCCACCGGCGAACAGGCGTGGATGCGCGGTCTGGAACGGCAGGCGGTCCCTGCCACCGGCGAGGATGCGGCCATTGGGCTGGCCTTCCACCCCCAGTTCCGCCAGCCACGCCGGCACGCTCGGCGAGAAGCCGAAGGCGATGATCACCACGTCTGCCTCCAGCAGCGATTCACTGCCTTCGATCGGCACCGCGTTCTGGCGGCCATTGGCATCGGGCTCGCCCAGCCGGGTCTCGACCACGGTCACGCCGATCACCTCGTCGTCGGCGCCGGCTTCGATCGACAGCGGCTGCCGGTTGAACAGGAAGCGCACCCCTTCCTCGCGTGCATTGGCGACTTCGCGCGCGCTGCCGGGCATGTTGGCTTCGTCGCGGCGATAGGCGCAGGTGACCTTGGCCGCGCCCAGCCGCACCGCACTGCGCACGCAGTCCATACCGGTATCGCCTCCGCCCAGAACCACCACGCGCTTGCCGTTGAGGTCGGGCAGGGCGATGGTGTCTTCCCAGCCGGCGATCGGCCGGCCCTTCGGATCATCGCCACCGACGATGCGGCTGTTCTGCACCAGGAACGGCAGCGCCGGCAGCACGCCCTTCAGGTCCTGGCCGACCAGGCCACCATCGGTATAGCGGTAGGCGCCGGTGCCGATGAACACCGCATCGTGGCTGTCCAGCAACTGCTGCACGCTGACATCACGGCCGATCTCCACGCCGAGGCGGAACTGCACGCCCATGCCTTCCAGTACTTCACGGCGGCGATGGATCACGTCCTTGTCCAGCTTGAAGCTGGGAATGCCGAACTGCAGCAGGCCACCGATCTGCTCGTAGCGGTCGTAGACCACGGCGGCAATGCCGGCGCGTGCCAGGCGGTCGGCACAGGCCAGCCCGGCCGGGCCGGCACCAATCACCGCCACACTGTGGCCGGTCGGCTGCACCGCGCCCAGGTCCGGGCGCCAGCCACTGGCCAGTGCGGTATCGACGATGTACTTCTCCACCGCGCCGATGGTGACCGCGCCGAATTCCTCCAGCGTGCAGCTGCCTTCGCACAGCCGATCCTGCGGGCAGACCCGGCCGCACACTTCCGGCAGCGGGTTGGTGCTGTGGCACAGCGTGGCGGCCTCGTGGATGCGGTTTTCCTGCACCAGCTGCAGCCACTGCGGAATGGCGTTGTGCACCGGGCACTTCCAGCTGCAGTAGGGGTTGCCGCAGTCCAGGCAGCGGCCCGCCTGGTACTGGGCGTCTTCCTTGCCGAACTTGCCGTACAGCTCGCCCCAGTCGCCGGAGGTGCGCAGTTCCACCGGGATGCGCTGCGGCATGGTGCGGGGCAGGTCGAGGAACTGGAAGGCGTGCTTGCGGCTCATGGCGGACTCTGTGGTGTTTTCCGGATGCCGGCCAGCGGCCGGCACTACGTGATCCTGGGATGCCGGCCAGCGGCCGGCACTACCGTTATGCGGCGCGGCGCAGGGTTTCGGTCAGCGACTCGATGCTGGCGGCCTTCGGTTTGACCAGCCAGAACTTGCCGATGTAATCGCGGAACTCGTCCAGGATCTGCTGCGCCCAGATGCTGCCGGTCAGCTCGCGGTGGCGGCCGATCAGGCGGTGCAGGTGCTGGCGGTAGTTCTCGAAGCCTTCGGCGGAGACGCGATGGATGTCGATCAGCTCGTGGTTGTAGCGGTCGACGAAATCGCGATCCACGTCCAGCACGTAGGCCAGGCCACCGGTGAACCCGGCGCCGAAGTTCAGCCCGACCTTGCCCAGCACCAGCACCACGCCATCGGTCATGTACTCGCAGCAGTGGTCACCGGCACCTTCCACCACTGCCAGCGCGCCCGAATTGCGCACCGCGAAACGCTCGCCGGCGCGGCCCGCGGCGAACAGCTCGCCACCGGTAGCGCCATACAGGCAGGTGTTGCCGATGATGGCGGTGCTGCGTGCCTCGAAGCGGGCGCCACGCGGCGGACGCACCACCAGCCGGCCGCCGGCCATGCCCTTGCCGACGTAGTCGTTGGCTTCGCCTTCCACTTCCAGGTGCAGGCCGCCGACGTTGAAGGCGCCGAAGCTCTGCCCGGCACTGCCGCGGAAGCGCAGTTCCAGCGGTGCCTCGGCCATGCCCTGGTTGCCGTGCGCGCGCGCCACCGCGCCCGCCAGGCGGGTGCCGATGCTGCGGTCGGTGTTGTGGATCAGGAAGCGGTGCTCGCCGCCGCGCTTGTGCTCGATGGCCGGGGCCAGCAGCCCATCCATCTGCGTGGCCAGGCTGTCCGGCGATTCGTACAGGCGCTGCGCGGCGCAGTGGCTGCCTTCGTAGCGGCTGTCGGCCAGCAGCCGCGACAGGTCCACGCGCACGCCGTCGCGCGGCGCGGCCTCGATCTGCCGCAGCAGGTCGGTGCGGCCGACGATCTCTTCCAGCGAACGCGCGCCCAGGTACGACAGCCAGCCGCGCACTTCCTCGGCCAGCAGCCGGAAGAAGTTCTCCACGCGTTCGGGCTGGCCGGTGAAGTGGTTCTCGCGCAGGCGCTCGTCCTGGGTGGCCACGCCGGTGGCGCAGTTGTTGAGGTGGCAGATGCGCAGGTACTTGCAGCCCAGCACGATCATCGGCGCGGTGCCGAAGCCGAAGCTGTCCGCCCCCAGCAGCGCGGCCTTGACCACATCCAGGCCGGTCTTCAGGCCGCCATCGGTCTGCAGCAGGGTGCGCCCGCGCAGGTCGTTGGCCAGCAGCGCCTGGTGCGCTTCGGCTACGCCCAGTTCCCACGGCACGCCGGCATAGCGGATCGAGCTGACCGGCGACGCACCGGTGCCGCCGTCATGGCCGGAGATGGTGATCAGGTCCGCACCGGCCTTGACCACGCCTGCGGCAATCGTGCCGACGCCGGCATGGCTGACCAGCTTCACCGACACCAGCGCGGTCGGGTTGACCTGCTTGAGGTCGTAGATCAGCTGGGCCAGGTCTTCGATCGAATAGATGTCGTGGTGCGGTGGCGGCGAGATCAGGCCGATGCCCGGACGCGCATAACGCAGGCGTGCGATCAGCTCGTTGACCTTGTGCCCCGGCAGCTGGCCGCCCTCACCGGGCTTGGCGCCTTGCGCGACCTTGATCTGCAGCACTTCGGCATTGACCAGGTATTCGGCGGTGACGCCGAAGCGGCCCGAGGCCACCTGCTTGATCTTGCTGCGCTTCGCGGTGCCATAGCGTGCGGGATCTTCGCCGCCTTCGCCGGAATTGCTGCGGCCGCCGAGGCGGTTCATGGCAATGGCCAGCGCCTCGTGCGCTTCCGGCGACAGCGCGCCCAGGCTGATGGCGGCGGTATCGAAGCGCGGGAACAGGGCGCTGGCCGGGGCGACCTCGTCCAGCGGCACCGGCGTAGCGGCCGGCACCAGTTCCAGCAGGTCGCGCAGCGCCGATGGCGGGCGCGCGTGCACCGCATCGCAGTACTGCTGCCACGCACGCGGGTCACCGCTGCGCGCGGCGCGCTGCAGGGTGGTGACCACGTCGGGGTTGTACATGTGGTACTCGCCGCCGTGCACGTACTTCAGCAGGCCGCCCACATCCACGCCCTGCTGCGCATCCCACGCCTGCGCGCACAGCTCGCGCGCGTCGGCATCCAGGCGGGCGAAGCCGGCGCCGCCGATGCGCGAAGCGGTGTCCGGGAAGCACATGTCCACAACCTCGGGTTCCAGGCCGATGATCTCGAACAGCTGCGCGCCGCGATAGCTGGCCACCGTACAGATGCCCATCTTCGAGATGATCTTCGACAGGCCCTTGTAGATGCCCTTGCGGTAGCGGCGGCCGATCTGCGACTGCTCGCCGCCCTTGCTGAGCTTGAGGATGCCGCGTCGACCCAGGTCGAACAGGGTCTGATAGGCCAGGTACGGATACACCGCGGTGGCACCGAAGCCGAGCAGGCAGGCCATGTGGTGTGGGTCGCGCGCGGTACCGGTCTCGACGATGAGATTCACGTCGCAGCGCAGGCCCAGCCGCGAGAGGTGGTGGTGGATGGCGCTGGTGGCAAGCAGGGCATGCACCATCGGCCGACCGGCCACCGGGTAGCGGTCGGACAGCAGCAGCATCACCATGCCCTCGCGCGCGGCCTGTTCGGCCTCGGCACAGATGCGCTCGATGCCGGCACGCAGGCCCTCGTCTTCGCTGTAGGACAGGTCGAGCAGGCGGTTGGCCTGCACGTACTGGTCCATCTTCAGCAACTGGCGCAGCTTGCGCTGGCTGAGCACCGGCGAATTGAGGATGACGTGGTTCACCGTCTCCGGGCCGGCATGGAAGATGTTGGTCTCCTTGCCAAGCTGGGTGGACAGCGACATCGCGCAGTCTTCGCGCAGCGGATCGATCGGTGGGTTGGTGACCTGCGCGAAGGCCTGGCGGAAATAGTCGTACAGCGGACGGCTGCGCTGGCTCAGCACCGCCATCGGTGTGTCGTCGCCCATCGAGCCGGTGGCTTCCTGCTCGGTCTCGGCCAGCGGCCGCAGCACCTGTTCCACTTCCTCGCTGCTGAGCTGGTAGAGCTTGTGGTAGCTGCGCAGGGTGGCTTCGTCGAACGGCTCTTCCACCAGCGACGGGTCGATCAGTTCGGTCTGCAGGTAGGTGACGCCCTGCTGCAGCCACTGCTTGTACGGCGCGCGGCCGCGGTTGATGCGGTCCACCGCGTCCGAATCGAGCAGGTCGCCGCGCTTGAGGTCGATGGCCACCATTTCGCCGGGGCCGAGCTTGCCCTTGCGCACCACGCGCTCGGTCGGCACTTCCCACACGCCGGCTTCGGAGGCGACGAGGAAGTGGCGGTCGGCGGTCAGCATCCAGCGCGCCGGGCGCAGGCCGTTGCGGTCCAGCGTGCACACCGCGTAGCGGCTGTCGCAGGCGACGATGCCGGCCGGGCCGTCCCACGGCTCGCTGTTGAGGCCGTGGAATTCGTAGAACGCGGCCAGGTCGGGGTCCTTGAACTCCAGCGACTGGGTGGCCGGCGGCACCAGGATGCGCAGCGCCTGGATCAGCTCCATGCCACCGGCGACCATCAGCTCCAGCATGTTGTCCAGGCTCTGCGAGTCCGAACCGTGCATGGAGATCACCGGATCGAACTCGGCGATGTCGAAGCGCGGCGTCTTCCACACCTTGCTGCGCGCCTGCGCCCAGCGACGGTTGCCTTCGATGGTGTTGATCTCGCCGTTGTGGGCGAGCATGCGGAACGGGTGGGCCAGCGGCCAGCGCGGCAGCGTGTTGGTGGAGAAGCGCTGGTGGAACACGATCGCGCTGGAGGCCAGTTCGCGGCGTTGCAGGTCCGGGAAGAAGCGGCTGAGCTTGTCCGGCAGCACCATGCCCTTGTAGCTGATCGCATCCGGCGTGAGGGTGGTGACGTAGAAGTCGGCATGGTCGCGCAGCTGCTGTTCGCTGCGGCGGCGGGCCAGGAACAGCGCCAGCGCGAAGCCGGCATCATCCTGGCCGACGCCGGCGTCGACGAACACCTGCTCGATGCGCGGCAGGGTATCGCGCGCCAGCTGGCCGCAGACGCTGTCGTCGGTCGGTACCTCGCGCCAGCCGGCGACCTTGCAGCCGACCGCTTCGACCTGCGCCTGCAGCTGGGTGCGGCAGGCGTCGGCGGCCTCGGTGTCGTGCGGCAGGAACACCAGGCCGGCAGCGAAGCGCGCGGTGGTGGTGATGCCGGCTTCGCTGGCCAGCAGTTTCAGGAATGAATCGGGGCGGCGCAGCAGCAGGCCACAGCCATCGCCGGTCAGGCCATCGGCGGCGACGCCGCCACGGTGGGTCATGCGCGAAAGCGCGGCGATGGCGGTATCAACCAACAGGCGCGAAGGTTGATCGTCGAGCTGGGCGACCATGCCAAATCCACAGGCATCGCGCTCGGAGCGCGGGTCGTAAAGCCCTTGGCGGTTGCGGGGGGCCATCTCTACCTCGATGCGTATAGGGTTGGCGGCGACACTCGTCCCCGCTCATTCCCTGGAGCGCATCGTGAGGCCACCGGATGCCTCGACTAGATCACAGGTTGCTGCAGCGCCGCAATACACGGTTGCAGGTGCAACAGAACGCGCCGGCAACCCCGTGCCGGCGCGGGGTCGGCCTCAGCCGCAGCGCACGCCGCTGACCAGGCCCTTGTCGTCCACTTCGATGTTCAGGCGGTCGCCGAGGAACTCCATGGTGGCTACGTCATTGGGCTTCATGACGCGCAGCTGGTTGGCACCGGCATCTTCCTGCGCCTGCTTGCCCAGCGCGTCGGCGTAGGCCTGGCCGACCAGGCTCTGCACCTGGCTGGCATCGCAGGTGCCGACCGGCGGTGCCTCGGTGGCCTTGCCGGTTTCGTCGGCCGGCGCCTTGGCGGCTTCGGCCGCCTGCTGGGCATGGGCCGTGGCCGAATCCTGTTCATCCAGCGCCGGAGCCTGGCAGGCGGTCAGGGCCAGCACGGCCGGCAGCAGCAGGGCGGAGAGCGAACGGGCGCGAATCGGGAACGACATCATGACTCCGGAAGGGATTGTGAAAGCCCGAGCATAGCGGCGAACCGACCCTCACGTGTTTGTCTTCTGTTATCGACAGGCTCGCGGCATCGCGACGGCGACACTGCGGTCATGCCAACCTCCTCTACCCCCGAACGACAGGCCGCGCGCGCGGCCGGCCTGCGCTATGTCGATGACACCCAGCCCGGCATCAGCCGGCGCCGCGCCGGCAAGGGCTTCAGTTACCGCGATGCCGATGGCCACGCGGTTCGCGATGCCGCCACCCTGCAGCGCATCCGTGCGCTGGCGATTCCACCTGCGTATACCGCCGTGTGGATCTGCGCCCACGCCAACGGCCACCTGCAGGCCACCGGCCGCGATGCGCGTGGACGCAAGCAGTATCGCTACCATGCCGATTGGGCGAAGGAACGCGATGCCGGCAAGTTCGACCGCATCATCGCCTTTGGCGAGGCGTTGCCCACGTTGCGGCGGCGGCTGTCGCGTGATCTGAAGCAGCCCGGCTTCCCGCGCGACAAGGTGCTGGCGGTGGTGGTGGCCCTGCTGGCCGACACCCTGGTGCGGGTGGGCAACGAAAGCTATGCACAGGAAAACAAATCCTACGGGCTGACAACGCTGCGCAACCGCCACCTGGACCTGCTGCGCGGTGGCCGCGTGCGCATGCGCTTCCGGGGCAAATCCGGGCAGTTGCACGAGGTGGTGGTGGGCGATCGGCGGCTGGGCACGTTGGTGCGCGGCATCCAGCAGCTGCCCGGGCAGGCGCTGTTCCAGTACCGCGACGACGAAGGCGCGCTGCAGCCGGTGGATTCCGGCGCAGTGAACGACTACCTGCGCGAGGTGATGGGCGAAGACTTCACCGCCAAGGACTTCCGCACCTGGGGCGGCACGCTGGCGGCGGTACAGGCATTCGCCGCCACCGAACTGCCGGAACCGGCCAGCCAGCGCGCGCTGGCCAAGGCGCAGCGCGAAGTGGTATGCCAAGTGGCGGCACGGCTGGGCAACACGCCGGCCGTGTGCCGCAAGGCCTACATCGACCCGTGCGTGTTTGCCGGCTGGGAGCGCGGTGAGCTGGCCTCGCTGGCTGGCCTGCGCGGCCCGCGGCAGTGGGAGCAGGCCACACTGAAAGTGCTGCGCCGGGCGCGGCGGCTCAGTCGCAGTCGTCAGCCGCAGTAGATCGCAACGATGTTGTTGGTCCGGCCCTTCTCGATGGTCAGGCGGTCGCCGCCTTCGCTGGCCGGCGGCACCCGCGGGCCGTCATGGCGCAGTACCCGTACGTGCAGGCTGTCACTGTCCACGCGTGCGCGGGCCACGGTGGCGTCCGAGGCGGCCAGGCCCACCGCGCCGCGCACCCTGTCGCTGTGGCACTGGCCGGAAATCACGCCGTCGATCGGCTGCACCTGGGCCATCGGCGTGCTGCTGCAGGCGGCAAGGGCAAAGCAGGCGGCGGCGGTGGCGATGGCATGTTTCATGGAGGCACTCCTTGTGTGATTGCGTGCAGGGTGCGACGTCAGACGTGGTGGCGGAATGAATGCCGTGCACATCGTGGACACGGCGCGCTCACCGCCGCCAACAGCGTGGGTGGAGACACTGCAGGAGCGGCATGGGCCGCCCCCCGGTAGTGCCGGCCGCTGGCCGGCAGCCCCTTTCCCTCCCGAGGAGACCTGCATGGCCACCACCAGGAAGACCCCCGCCCGCCGTAAGGCATCGCCGAAAGTGCGTAAAGGCAGCACCTCGACCAAGGCGGTCGCCGACCCTGATCGCCCGCGCGTGGTGAAGACCGCAACCCGCAAGGCAGCCGCCAGTGATCCACGGGCGGCACGCGTCGCTGCACGGCAGCGGCGCCTGCAGGACCAGGAGAAGGCCAAGGACGCCCGCGCGGCCAAGAAGGCAACGAAGAAGACCGCGACCCAGGCCGGCGCACGCCGGCAGCCGGAGGCGATGCCGGCGCAGCAGCTGGCCAAGCCCGGACACGAGCACGAACTGGAGCTGGCGCCCCGTTTCCTTGCGCCCGACTACGCGGGCAGCGGCAAGCTGCAGGGCATGCGTGCGATCGTCACCGGTGGCGACTCCGGCATTGGCCGTGCGGTGGCAGTGTTGTTCGCGCGCGAAGGTGCGGATGTGGCGGTACTGCACCTGGACGAGCCCGAAGACGCGGACATCACCCGCCAGCACGTGGAACGCGAAGGCGGCCGCTGCGTGGTAATCGCTGGCGATGTGCGCGATCCGCGCTTCTGCAACAAGGCCGTCAAGCAGGTGGCCAAGGCGTTCGGCGGCATCGATATCCTGGTCAACAACGCCGCGTTCCAGCTGCACTGCGAGCGCCTGGAAGATCTGGAAGACGCGCACCTGCAGGAAACGCTGCAGACCAACATCGGCGGCTACATCCAGATGGCGCGTGCGGTACTGCCATATCTGGGCGAGGGCGCGAGCATCATCAACACCGGTTCGGAAACGGGCATCTTCGGCAGCAAGGCGCTGATCGACTATTCCGCCACCAAGGGCGCGATCCATGCATTCACCAAGGCGCTGGCCAGCCAGCTGCTGCCGCGCGGCATCCGCGTGAACTGCGTGGCGCCGGGGCCGGTATGGACGCCGCTGAACCCCGCCGACAAGCAGGCCGAAGACGTGGCGGAGTTCGGCAAGGACAGCGACATGGGCCGGCCTGCACAGCCTGAAGAGCTGTCACCGGCGTATGTGTTCCTGGCCTCTCCGGCCTGTGCCAGTTACATCAGTGGGGTGATCCTGCCGGTGATGGGTGGACCGCGTGGGTGAACAAGCACTGCCGGTAGTGCCGGCCGCTGGCCTGCAGCCTCAGGGCACGGTCACCGCAGGCGCATAAAGATCGGCAATGCGCGGAATGAACTGCTGCGGATTGGCACCGACAAGATTGGTCAGCACCACGACCGCCACGCCGCGCTCGGGATAGACCACGAAGGCCGAGCGCGCACCGCCGATACCGGCCACCTGAAGGTCGGGCGATGCGCGTAGTACCGCCCAGCCACCCGCCCACGGGCCGGCACGGCCATCAGCGAGGCGCTCTGCGCTCCACATCCGCCGCAGGGCCGTTTCCGGCAGCAGGCGGCCTTCGGTCAGCGCGGCCAGCCAGCGCGCGGCGTCGTCGGCGGTGGTGAGGATGCCGCCACCGGCCCAGAGCGAAGGCGGTATGTCGTAGAACCAGTGCGACAGGCGGGACGGTGCATCCGCAGCATCGGTGGCACGCGGGGCCAGGCTGTACATCGTTGCCGCGTCCGGAATCAGGTCGTAGCTGTCGCCGAAGGTGGTGCGGGCCATGCGCGCGCTGCTGAACTGGCGCGTGGCCAGGAAACGTTCGTAGGACATACCGGATTGCTTCGCGATGATCCGTGCCAGCAGTACATAGTTGGTCTGGTTGTAGGCGAAGCGCTGCCCGGGCGCCGCTTCGAGTGGCCGGGTCGTCACCGCCGCCCATGCCTGTGCTTCGGAGCCACCGCCCAGCAGTCCGTTCGCATCAAGGATGTCCGGAAGGCCTGAGGTATGCGCCAGCAACTGGTGCACGCGCACGTCTCTCCACGCTGGTGGAAGATCATCCAGGTAACGCGAGGCCGGCGCGTCCAGATCAAGTCGTCCCTCCTGCGCCAACTGCGCAGCCGCCACGCCGGTGAATGCCTTGGTGGCCGAGTTGAGCGGGAAGCGGGTGTGGCGCGAGGCAAGCACGCCGTTCTCGACGTTGGCCAGGCCGTAGGCTTCGGACAGCACGATCTGCCCGTCCTTGACCACCGCGACCTGCAGCCCGGGGATGCGCTGCTCCAGCATGATCTGGCGGATCAGGCGGCGGGTCTGGTCATTGGCCTGGTCCTGGCTGGCAGAGACGGCGGTGAAGGGCAGGGCACTGATGAGCATGAGCACGACTCGGAGCGTTGGACGGAACATGCGGAATTCCAGCGGGCGTTGCGGATCGGATGCGGACGCCGCGCCAAAGGTTTAAGAGCTCGGCGCCCCTACCGTTCGTCGGCCCATGACTTCCGGGGGGTTGACTACAGCTGTCGTCAAGCTGACACTGACGACACGTGTAGTCAAGGGAGTGGTGTCATGCGCGGCAAGACCATCGGGGACCAGGAACTGGCCCTTCTGCAGTACATCGATGAACATGCGCCGGCCAGCGTCGGCGAGGTCGCCAGTGGCTACGGAGAGGTCCGTGGCCTGGCCCGTTCCACCGTGCTGACGATGATGGAGCGGCTGCGGGCGAAGGGGTATCTGCAGCGCCGGCAGCAGGACGGCGTCTACCGCTACCAAGCCACCCGTGGCCCGCAGAGCGTGCTGCAGGGCGCCGTGGCCCAGTTCGTCGACAACACCCTGCAGGGCTCGGTGTCGCCGTTCGTGGCCTATCTGTCGCAGCGGCAGCAGGTCAGCGACAACGAGCTGGCCGAGCTGGAAGCGCTGGTCGCCCAACTCCAATCGCGTCGCCACGAGGGCTGAGCCATGGACACCACGATGCTGATCCCGATGCTGGAACGGTTGGGCTGGACGAGCCTGCAGACCGTGCTGCTGGTGGCCCTGGTGTACGGCCTGTGCCGCGCGCTGCCGTCGCTGCCGGCGGCGACCCGCTGCCGCCTGTGGTGGCTGGTCTCGCTGCAGGCCGTGCTCGGCCTGTTCTGGAGCCAGCCGCTGCAGTTGGCCTGGCTGCCTGCCCCGCAGGCGGTGGCGATGAGCGCGACCGATGTGGCCGCCGACATGGTCTACCCGCTGGCCCCGGAGGCCTCGGCACAGTTGTTGGCCGCAATGCCGATGCCGGCGCCGGACGTGCCGGCAGTGGCGTGGTGGGCCGTTGCACTGGCTGCGCTGTGGGCATCCGGCGTGCTGCTGATGGCGCTGCGCACCTTCGGTGAGTGGCGCCGCTGCCGCGCACTGCTGGCTGCGGCCTATCCCTGCGAGGACCAGGCGCTGGTGCAGGCCCTGCAGCTGGCTTCCGATGCACATGGTGTGCGGCCTGCGCCGCGGTTGTGGATGAGCACGCAGGTGGACGCACCGCAGCTGGTCGGTCCGTTCCGCCCGGTGCTGCTGTTGCCGGCTGGCGACAATGCCCTGCAGGGCGACGCGCTGGACCTGGCCCTGACCCACGAACTGCAGCACCTGCAGCGGCGGGACCTGCAGTGGGGCCTGCTGCCTGCGCTGGCCCAGCACCTGTTCTTCTTCCATCCGCTGCTGCGCCTGTCGGTGCGTGAATATGCACAAGCGCGCGAAGAAGCGGTGGACGCAGCGGTGGTGGGCCAGCACGCTGCCAGCCGCCAGGCCTATGGCCGACTGTTGCTGCAGCTGGGGGTGGCACCGCAGCCGCACCTGGGCGTGGCCAGTGCCGCGCCGGATGCCACCAGCCTCAAGCGTCGCCTGCTCTCGTTGCAGCCACGCCGTGCCTGCCCCCGCATCCTGGCGATGGCGTTGACGGCGGCCGTGGTACTGGTGGGTGTGGCGCCGATGCGGCTGGTCGCTGCGCCGGTACCGCCGGCACCGCCCGCGCCACCGGCGGCACCCAAGGTCGTGGCGCCACCACCGCCGAAGGCTCCCAAGGCTCCGGCCGCACCGCCCTCCGCCGCGGGCGTGCCGGCGGCCCCGGCCGCGCCTGCAGCACCGGCCGCGCCGGCCGAACCCGCTGACGCGACCGGGCCCGACGATGCCGATGTGGCCGAAGTCGACGATGCCACGGGCATGGCCGAAGACGATGAAGGCGCGACGTCGGCCGCCACCTCCATCACCACCTACGGTCGCCTCGACCTGGGCAGGTCGCCCCGGGAGGCCTTCGTTCTGGTTGATGGTGATTCGACCTTCGCCAACGGCGGCATGGATGACGTGACGGTGGCCCGCAGGCAGCTCGGCAAAGGCCCGGCGTTGTGGTTCCGCCAGGGCGACAGGCGCTACGTGGTGCGTGACCCGATGCTGATCCAGACCCTGCAGCGTGCCTACAGCGGTGCCGTAGAGCTGGGCCGCCAGCAGAGCGAACTGGGCCGCCAGCAAAGCGTGCTGGGTCGCCAGCAGGGCGAACTCGGCAGGCAGATGGGTGAAATGGGCCGCCTGCAGGGCGAGGAATCGCGCCGCATCGCACTGATCGCCGCCGAGGCCGCGCGCAGTGCGATGGCCGCGCATGACATCAACCGCGAGGCGGCGGCGGAAGCGGCAAAGGCGGCGCGGGGCGCGACCCACGATGCGGCCGTTGCCCGCGAGGCTGCACGTGAGGCCGCCGCACAGGCACGTCGTGCGATGCGGGACGTGGACAACGAAACCGCGCGGGCCAGCCACACCCGCGACATGCAGCGCCTGGCCAGCCAGCAGTCCGAACTGGCCAGCCGCCAGGCAGCGCTGGGCAGCCAGCAGGCCGCGTTGGGCGAGCGCCAGGCACGCGTGCATGCGCAGGCATCGCAGCAGGCGCAGCAGGTGATCGCACGCGCCCTGGCCAGTGGCAAGGCCGAGCGACTCTGACGGTAGTGCCGGCCGCTGGCTGGCAATGTGGGGTGCCGGCCAGCGGCCGGCACTGCCCTGGGCCGATCAACCGCAGCTGGCGCGTTCGATGCGGTTCTGCGCATCCACCTGCACGGTCACGCGGTCCTGGCGGAAGTCCATGGTCACCGCCATGCCCGGCTTGACCACCCGTGCACCGCGCGCGCCGCTGGCGGCCACCAGCTTCTTGATGGTGGCTTCGTCAGCCGTCTTGCCGGTGAAGGCCTCGAGCGCCTCCGGCTTGCATTCGTGCGCGGCGTCGGCCACGGGTGCTGGCGCTGGCGCGGCATCGAGGGCGGTGCTGCTGCCGGCGTGGCTGCAGGCGGCCAGTGGCAGGATGGCAAGCAGGGCAAGCGGATTGAGGCGCATCGTCGGGCTCCAGGCGTGGATGGTGGCGGCAGTGTCACCGCAACCGCCGTCAGGGCATGTCAACGCGGCCCCGTGTCATTAGTGCCCGATCAGCGCCAGCGTCTCGCGCTCGCGCTGTTCCTCGCGCACCAGCCGCTGCAGCAGCAGGGCAAGGGTCACCACGTCCTGGTGGTTGTGGTCGGCCACCCGGCGCAGGTTCACCGCATCGCCGCCGCGCAGGAAGCGCAGCCATGCACCGGGTGCTTCCGAGCCGGGCAGGTCGTCCTCGCGCACCACGCGCAGCAGCTGGCGTTCGATGGTGGACAGCTTGCAGTTCTCCCAGCTGCCGCGATAGCGACGGCGCGTGGGGTAGAGCAGGTCGACATGGTCCAGTGCGGTGATCGGATCCGGCTGCCGGGCCAGCCGGTAGCGCGCCTTCAGCAGCGGCGCATCGTAGCTGCGGCCGTTGTAGCTGCAGAACACGGTGGACGGTTGCAGCCAGCGGGCAAAGGTGGCCAGCATCGCGTCCTCGGCGGCCATGGTGGCCATCAGCAACTGGCGGATGCGCAGGCCCTCGCCACGCTGCGGGCACACATGCCAGTCGGCTGCGCCGATCATGAAGGCACGGGTGCCGGTGCCGCCGGCCAGCCCGGTGGTCTCGGTGTCGAAGAACAGCAGATCGCGTGCAGCCACGTGCTGGTCTTCGCGCTTGGCGAAGGCCAGCGACAGCGGCGCGGTTGGGATCGGCTGAGGTTGCAGCGATTCGATCAGGAACAGACCCGGCGCGATCTCCTCGCCCGGCAGCTGGCGATCCTGCGCGCTGGCACGTGCCGGCGTGGCGCCGCTCCGCGTGCGCAGGCCGAGCAGGCGATGCAGGCTGCCCACTTCCGGCCGCCGAAGTGGGGCCGGCGTAGGTGCCGATGTGGCCGCTGCAGCACCCGTGGGCTTGTGGCGGATCTCCTGCTCGACCCAGGCGAACACCGAACGCTCGGCCGGTGGTTGCCGCGCATCGTTGGCGGCTACCGGGGCCGGCGCCGGAGGGGGCGGCTCGGGCGCCACCGGCGTGACTGCTTTCGGGTCGCCGGCCTGCTTCCGCAGCAGGCGCAGCTTGTCCAGGCTCAGGCTCACGGGGCCAGCAGCTCCATCGGGTCGCGCGCGGTCACCACCACGTCGGGGACGTGCCGGCAGGCCTCGGCATCGAACAGGTCCAGCACACGCAGCGCCAGCGCACGCGGCGAGGTTTCGTCCTCTTCCTGTGCGGCCAGCACCGGGCCGACACAGGCCGGGCAACCGGCCTTGCAGTCGCACCGCTGCACCAGTTCACGCGCGCGCTGCACCAGCTCCGCCTGGCGTTGCCACAACGGCTCGCTGAGGCCGACGCCACCGGGGAAGTTGTCATACAGATACACAGTGGGCACGAATTCCTGCAGCAGTTCGACAACGCCAGGATCACCCTCGCTGCCGCGCAACTGGCCACGGCCGCTCTGGTCGGCGATCGCAAACCAGGAACCATCGCCGTTGCCGACCGACTTCTGCAGGTCGCGCGCATCGGCCATCACCGCCACGGTGGCGACGATGTGCAGCGCATACGCCGCACCGAGGAAGCCATCGAGCGCATCCTGCCTGCTGGCGAACGCGCGCAGCAGCAGTGCCTGCGGCAGCTGCCACCACACTGCGGTGGTGTGCAGTTCCTGGTCGGGCAGGTTCACCGGGCCGTAGCCGATGTTTTCGTGGGTGTAGTAGCGGATCTTCTTGTAGCCGGCCACGCGCCGCACCACGTGCACTTCGCCATGGTGCGAATCACCGCGCCCGGCCACGCTACCATCGAAGCGGTCCAGCACCTTGAGCCTGGTGAAGTCGATGCTGTCGGTGTAGTAATCCACATGCGTGCGGGTGACGTAGGCCTTGCGGCCCTCCCAGTCGAGCGTCTCCACCTGGTAGGGCGTGGACTGCACCATGTGGATGGCGCCTTCGTACAGGGTGAGTGCGGCGGCGGAATAATCGACCTCGGCGATGATCTGCTGGCGGCCGTCGCTGCGGTCGACCACCACGAAGTTGCCGTCGGCCACCGCGCGCAGGCTGACCGCGTTGGCCGGATAGCTGTCGGCGATCCATTCCCAGCGTTCGCCTTCGCGGTGGATGACTTCGGTTTCGGCCAGCGCTTCCAGAAACACTTCCGGATCGATCGGGCCGAAGCCATCGCCGACCCGGAACGGCAGTTCAAAGGCCGCGCAGCGAATGTGGTCGAACAGGATCAGCGGCTGGTCTGGCGCAATGCGCGCATGTTCGGGCGAGGCTTCGGCGAAGAAGTCCGGATGCCGCACCACGTACTGGTCCAGCGGCTGCGAACTGGCCACCATCACCCCCAGCGCGGGCTGCTGGCGGCGACCGGCACGGCCGAAACGCTGCCAGGTGGCGGCCACGCTGCCGGGGTAGCCATTGAGGATGACCACGTCCAGGCTGCCGATATCCACGCCCAGCTCCAGCGCCGAGGTGCTGACGATGCCGTCGATGTTGCCGGCGCGCATCGCACGCTCGGTCTCGCGGCGTTCGGTGGGCAGATAACCGCCGCGGTAGGCGCGGATGCGCGGCGGCTTGCGCGGGTCGTGGTCGAAGATGTCCTTCAGGTACTTGGTCAGCACTTCGACCATCAACCGGGTCTGCGCGAACACCAGGGTCTTCAGCCCGGACTTGATCGCGATGCGGGCGATGCGGTTGCTCTGCGAGCGCGCCGAGGCACGCAGGCCCAGGTCGGGGTTGATCACCGGCGGGTTCCACAGCAGCACCTGCTTCGGCCCGGTGGGCGCGCCGGATTCGGTGACGGCGCTGACCGGTGCCTCGATCAACGCCTCGGCATGCGCCTGCGGGTTGCCGATGGTGGCCGAGCACAGGATGAACTGCGGTTGCACGCCGTAGAACGCGCAGATGCGCTTGAGCCGGCGCAGCACGTTGGTGACGTGGCTGCCGAACACGCCGCGGTAGGTGTGTACTTCGTCGATGACGATGTAGCGCAGGTTCTCGAAGAACTGCGCCCACTTGGTGTGATGCGGCAGGATCGCCTGGTGCAGCATGTCCGGGTTGGACACCACGATGTCGCCATGCAGGCGGATCGCCTGCCGCGCATCGCCGGGGGTGTCGCCGTCGAAGGTGAAGGCCTTGACGCCGAGGTCGCCGGCACGATTGAGTTCCAGCAACTCGGCCACCTGGTCCTGGGCCAGCGCCTTGGTCGGGAACAGGTACAGCGCCTTGGCCTTGTCCTGCATGGCCGCGCTGACCACCGGCAGCGTGTAGCACAGCGACTTGCCGCTGGCGGTGGGGGTGACGATGGCCACGTGCTCGCCGCGCTGGCTGGCCTCCCAGGCTTCGGCCTGGTGGCTGTAGAGCTGCTCGATGCCACGTGCCTTCAGCGCGGCGGCCAGGGCAGGCGGAACCGAATCGGGAATGGGCGCATAGCGGCCTTCGCGGCCGGGAATGGCAAAGCTGCCGGTGATGCGGTCCTGGTAGCGGCGCTGCAGGCGCGCGCTGAGCAGGGCGCCGTCGCGGGCGGGCAGGCCATCGCGGGTGGCGAGCTTCTGCTCGGCATCGGCGGTGCGCTTGGCGAGTTCGTAAGCCATGGAAGATGGAGCCGGGACGGATTGCGAGGGGTCACATGGCACCACATCCATGTCTCAGGATGTGAGACACCAGCATGGGAACGCGTGAACCGTTCAGTGCCACGGGTCGGGACGCTGCGCGATGTTTGCGTCAAACGCGCGGCGGCGGAGCAGGAACTGCACGGTGCAGACCACGACCTGCACCGCGTGCCAGCCCGATGCAAGCACTGCGAGCACCCCCCAGCCATAGGCAGCCGCCCATGCAGGATCCGGACGGGGCGGCGGCATTCCGCCAGCGCCGAACACGAGCACGCACAGGAGCAGGCCCAGCCATGCCAGATGCCACGACCCTCCTGTGGGCGGATAGCGCCGTCGGTCGCTGGCCAGGCACCATGCCGTTCCTGCGCCCAGCACCCATCCATCACAGGCGCGCACTTCCAGCACCATCGAGCGTCCGCGGGAGAATGCCGCAGCGTGCTCCCATTCCGCTGGAAGCTGCACACGGCGGTCATTGCCGAGCAACCACACCCGCGAAGTCTGGGCAATGCGCTGGTAAGCGCGCAGGCGTCCGCGAACCTGCAGTACGCGCTGAGCCGTCGCGGGGCTGTTGCGGCGAGGGAGTGCCAGCCAGGCCGCCAGCCCGGCGATGGCGAGCAACGGCATGGCCAGCAGCCCTGGGGCGCCAGCGGCCGCCCATGACGCCAGTGCGGCAATCACCAGCGGGGAAGGGCGCAGGCCGGGTCCCCGTCGCATTGAAACTTCTTCGGGCGTCTCCAGGCGCTCGCCACAGACGCGGCTGGTGGCTGCATCCGGCCGTGCAGCAGCGATAGTGAAGCCGTTGAGACATACCACCACGGCCGCGCGTTTGCCCAACACCACTTCGGCTTCATTGTCTTCCGCGAGGTAGGGCCACGCCTGCTTTGGCACCAGTGCGGGAACGCCACCCAGCAGGCCTTCACCGACCGGGAAGCTGTTCCGGCACGCACCGCCGGTGAATGCTCCACGCAGCCGCTTTATCTGGTCGTCATGGTCGCAGCCGGCCAATGCGCGCAACGGTGCCAGTGCCCTGTGTTCGTCCGCGCCCAGCGTACGCAGCGTGCTGCTCCGGCGCAGCGAAGCCATGCCTGCGTGGACACGTGATGTCCATTCGGCAACGGCCGCGATGACCATCAGGGGCACGATTGCCAAACCAACCAGTACTGCTGCGCGCGACATCAGCAGGCGACCGGCTGCCGTGGCGGGATTGTGGAGGGAGCTGTCATGAGGGAGCGCCGTACCGGGAGAACGGCAGGATGCCGTCCCCGCCCCCCGGGGGGAATGAAGTTCATTGCAAACTTCGGTGTCCCGGCCGCGCAGCGATGATGCGCGACACAGCCTGAATGCCCCCGCCGTTGCCAACGAAATCTGAAGCCGGCATCCGTATGCTTGGGCGCTGGACGCAACCAACAGGGTGGATGGCTGTGGCACGACGTGGAACGCAGGGAGCACTCCTGGCCGGCATGCTGCTGGCCGGCATCGCACAGGCGCAGCAGGCCGCGCCGGTGGCGGTGCCCGATCCTGCACCCGTTCCCCCTGCAGATGCGCCGCCCGCCCCCACCGCACCGATCTCCACCACCTTGCCGCAGGACAACGTCACCACCCTCGGCGAAGTGCGTGCGCTCAAGCCCGATGACGAGCCGCTGGACCTGTACCGCTTCAAGAACCCGGTGAAGTTCGGCGATAACCGCTTCAGCCGCGACTGGAGCGAACCGCCATCGCCGGAGCAGGTCAGCATGGGCGGTGGCTACATCATGATGGGCGTGGTCAAGGGTGTGCTGGCGGCAGCCAAAGGCATCAACAAACTTACCGGCGGGCCGGACCAGATCCAGGCGGCCGTGGCGCGGCCACCGCCAGAGTTCAGTGCCGAACAGCAGCAGCGCGCGCTGCGGTTCTCACAGGAGCAGGATGCCGGCGACACAGCGCCAGTAAAGTAGGCCGGTATATCCTGCGGGCTCCCCCACCGGTAATGCTGTCATGTCCCTGCGTTCATTCTGCCTGCTGGCCGCGTTGCTGCCGGCCTCCGCCTTCGCGTCCGATATCGCCGATGGCGGCGCCTGCCGCAACGGCGCATTCCCCTCCCAGCAGAGCGGGTTCGCGCTGGCGCGCGTGGTCGACGCCCCGCGCCTGTACCTGCTCGGCGACATGGATGGCTGCCCCGCCAAGGGCGAACCGGCTTGCCGCCAGCGCAGCTATGTGGTCAACGGCGATACGGTGGTGACCGGTCGCGACCTGGGCCGTTACCGCTGCGCGTTCTTCCCGAACAAGGTGGGCGGCAGCGCCGGCTGGGTCGACCGCAGCAGGCTGCAACCGTTGCCGGTGGCCGTGCCCACGCTGCAGGACTGGACGGGCCACTGGAAGGATGGCGACAACGGCCTGCGCATCACCGTGCAGGGTGGACAACTGCATGTGGATGGCGACGCTTACTGGCCCTCGGCCAACCCCACGCCGGAACAGCGCCCGTATGGGCCGAACCTGGGCCAGGTGGAAGCGCGTGCCATACCGCAGGGTGCCGATGTCGAGTTCGCCGAGGACACGTGCCGGGTGCGTGTGCACTCGCTGGGTGAGGTGCTGATCGTGGCCGACAACAGCGAATGCGGTGGCATGAACGTGCGCTTCAATGGCGTGTACCGGCGCGCGGGAACGCGTTGACCCCGCCGAAAGACGCCCGCCAAGGTTGGCGTTCATCAGGGCAACCGGCCAGTAGATCCGCGCCATGCGTGGATGCCGCCCGCGATCCCATCGTCGCGGTCAGCGCCGCCGCTCCAACCACCACAGCAGCGATGCGCACAGCACGAACGCCAGCCACCACGGCCAGCGCGATCCCGGCACGGGTTGCATCACCGACGCGGTTGCCGGGGAGCGGCCCGCCAGCGCTCGCGTGGTTGCATCGATCATTGCCTGCCGATGCAGCGCGGGCGCGTCCTTCGGGTCGAATGCATAGCGCCAGACGGCAGCGTCACCGTGCTGCAGGCGCTGCCAGCCGGCCTCGCGCGGCCACCAGCCCGCGCAACGCAGGTCTGACGTCGCGCCATCGACGATCAGCGGCGTGCCTTCGCCGCGTGCGTTGAAGGCCTGCAGCGGCGCCTGCACGCCGCACAGCGCCTGCCGTTCGCCCGCCCAGCTGATCGGCTGTGGCGACCACAGCGCCTCACCGCTGCCCTGCGCCCGCGCCAGCGTGGCAACCACGCCGCTCCACAGTTCGCCGTGGCGGTCATCGCGGCCGGCCAGCACCCAGCGCCAGCTGTCGGTGATGGGCAGCAGGCCGATGCGGCCTTTGCCGGCAGCGCGCCAGCCGCCGACAGCCTTGCCGGTGCGATCATGCAGCAGCGCGTTGCTGCCAGGTACCTGCAGCGCCAGTGCTTCCAGTGTGGGCAGCGCGGCGTCGTGCGAACTGCGGTCTGCCTCTTCGCTGTAGCCGGTCGGCAGCGTACCCGCGGCGAGCGGGCCACGTCGTGCGGCGAGGACCGCGCTCTCGCCGTCACCGGGAAGTTCGAGGACCTGGCTGCTGCCATCACCCCGCAGCGGCAGGCCCAGATCGTGCAGGCGCTGGCGCGCGCTGGCCGAAGGGGCGCCCGCACTGCGTACCAGCACGCCCAGTCCCTCGCGCAGCGCCTGCCGCACAGCGGCCAGCTGGGCGGCATTCAATGCCGCCAGGCTGCGCTCGTCCAGCAACAGCAGATCGCTGCGCGCCAGCGACGCCGCGTCCAGCGGCAAGGCGCCGTCGCCGACGCTCAGGCCGGCACCGGTATCGGCCTGCACCTGCACGCGGATGCCGGCATCGGCTGCCCAGCGGCGCAGGTACTTCAGTTCGGGACCCGGCGCGCTGGCACGCACCTGCAGGCGCAGCGGCGCCGCCGGCAGGGTCTGCTGCGGCACCGGCACGCTGTCCACCACATGGCCGTCGGCATCGAGCAGGCGCAGCTGGAACACGCTGCGGCCTTCGGCCCGGGCGATGCCACTGAGCTGCACGCGGCCGTCGTCGGCCACCTCCGCGCGATCGACCACGCTGCCGGCGGGGTCGAGCAGTTCCGCCTTTGCCCTGGCAACGCCGCGCGCCTGCGCCCATACCTCGAAGCGTGCGCCGGGCGCACTGTCGGCCGGTGGCTGCAAGGCGACCCAGCCGCGCGGCGGTGCCGCCGGCTGCCAACGTACGTCGCGTGGCAGTACCGCATCGCGATCGCGTGCGACCAGGCCGGCACCGACCAGGGTGAGCGTGGAGGCCGGATGCTGCCGCAGCGCGGTGGCCAGGTCGGGTACGCGCTTTGCGCCGGGCACATCGGCAGCTTCCGGCAACAGCCACAGCGGACCTGCGCTGGCCGGGAACGCGCCGGCCTTGCCGGCATCGATTCCCAGCACAACCAGCCCGGCTGCGGGTTGCTGGCGGGTGGGCGGCACCAGGCAGAAATACAGCAGCGTGGCGACCATGACCTGCAGCCCGATCACCCCCCAGCGGCGGCCACGGTGCGCGGTATTGCCGCGCGACTGGCGAACGCTGGCGATCGCCACGATCACAACGAGTGCCAGGGCGATCCACAGGTTCAGGCCGGACGGGTTCATGGCTGCGCCTCCAGCGCGTCCAGGTAGCGCTGGCCCATCGCATCGGCGGCACTGCGCCGCATCGCCTGCGGCAGTGGACGCTGCAGCGCCCGCCACAACTGAGCGCGCAGGCGCTGGCGGCAGTCGCGGCAACCGGGCTCGATGCGCAGCTGCTCGATGGCGGCAGCCAGATCCAGCGCATCGGGCAGGTAGGCGGCATTGCGCTGCTGCCAGGCAGCGAGTGCGTCGAGGTCGGGCGCGCTGGTGTCATCACCGAGGCGCTGCCAGGCTTCGATGATGGCCGGGTCGGGCGGCGTGCGTGCGGCCAGCGGCAGTTCGCGACTGGCCAGTCCGGTGCGATCGCCGCCCAGCCGACGGCCTTCATCGATCGGCGGCAGCTCCGGCCCCACCCGCGCCAGATAGATGCGTTCGGCCTGCTGCACCTGCTTGATGAACCCCAGTGCCTTGTAGGCGAACGGCAGTGCCTGCTCCGGACGGCCCTGGCGCAGCTCGCCTTCGGCCGACCACATCTGGTCCAGCGCGGCCTTCAGCGTGGCCCGGGTCTGCGGGTCGAGCAGGGTCGCGGCCTCGGCATGGTCATGGGTATGACCGTATTCGGAGAGCACATCGGTGGCGCTGCCGAACACCGGTGGGGCATCGGCATTGGACGCTTTGCCGCCGTGATCGTGGCCATGCTCATCGTGTGCTCCGGCCTCGACGCCATGGTCGTGCTCGTGCTCGTCGTCGCGGTTGCCTGCAGCTGGCGCATCGCTGGTGGGCAGGTCGCTGGTCGGCGGCGGCTTCGGTGCGCCTTCGCTTTCCTCACCCAGGAACTGGCCGTAGCGCAGACGCAGGATGCGCTGGTCGACACCGATCGCATCGCTGCGCTTCACGAAGTCCTCGGCGGCGAGGCTGCGCCGCTGCCGGATCAGCGCCTCGGCATCGATGATGATCTGCCGCTGGCTGCGGAAGTAGGCCGGCAGCGTCTTCTTGATGCGGCCTTCCAGCTCAGCACCGAGCGCGACTTCGGCGCTGGGCAGGCGCAGGATCACACTGCTGCTGCGCCCGGCCTGCGGCGTCGGCGCATGGTTGTCGCGCACCTCCAGCTGGGCGATGACATCGCTGCCGGGCTGCGCGCCCAGCGCAGCCAGGTCGAGGGTGTGCGCGAATCGCCGTGCAGTCGCTTCGCCGCTACCGGTGAGGCCGACACTGCGGCGAGCGAAGGTGATGTTCTCGCCGCTGCCCTGGGTAATGGTGATCGACAGCGTTGCCTGCGTGGCCACGGCGTAGTCATCGCTGGCTTCGAACCGCAGCGACCACTGGCGCTGCCCGGGCGTGCCCAGCACCAGGCTGGTGGCGGGCTCCAGCACGCGCACGCTGGGCGCACGATCAGCGACCACATCCAGGCGATGCAGGCGGGTTTGGGCCAGTGCAGGTTCGCTCACCACGCGGTACAGCACAGGCACGCGCGCCACATCCTGCGCCAGCCACTGCCCATCCTGCTCGCTCAGCGGCAGCCGGCGGCCGTCGTGGAACTGAAGCCATGCCTTGTCCGGCGCGCGATTGAAGCGCAACGACCACGACAGCCGGCTGTCGGCGGCGACCTTGGCATCCAGCGTGTTCTGGGTGCGCGTGGCCTGGCCGGTATAGGCCGGTGCGTCGATCCGCAGGCGGGTGGACTGAAGGTGCAGCGGGCCGGCGGCAGCCGTGCTGACAGGCGCCGATGTGCGGGCCGGCGCGGAGCCGGGGCCGGAACGTGGCCAGCCGAATGCCAGCGCAGTGATCGCCAGGCCTGCGACCCAGCTCAGGGCCAACGCCTTGCGCGGCCAGCGCGGACGCAGGTCCGGTGTCCCGCGCTCCAGCGTCGCCAGCACATGCGCGCGCTGGCGGTGCTGCAGCGGATTGAGCGTGGCGGCATCGGCGAACAGCAGGTCGGCACTGTCCTCGCTGGCACCACTGGCATCGAGGTGGCGCTGCAACCATTGCGGGTCCAGCTGGCGGGCACGTGCCGTGGCGAGCGCTGCGCAGGCGAGCAGGCTGACCGTGCCGACCACGCAGGCGATATCGAAGCCCACCAGGCGCAGCGCCAGCGTCGTCGCGGCCAGCACCCACGGCAGGCCCAGCAGCAGGGTGGTGAGTGCACGGCGACGGCGTGCGCGCTGCCAGGCGTGCTGCAGGGTGTTCATGTGGCCACCCTGCGCCGGCGACTGCTGGCCATCCAGCGCTCCAGTGCGAACAGCAGCACGATGGCCAGCAGCAACCACATGGTTGGCTCACGCGCTGGAGGCGCTATGGCGGGCAGGGCGGCCCGGCGTGGTGCCTGGTCCTGTGCATCGCCGCGGCGCGGTGACGCTGGCGGTTGCAGCGCCAGCAGCAGGGCACGCGGCAACTGCGGGTCGCGCAGCGCAGCGTTGCCTGAGGCATCCCAGTCGCCGGGCAGTGACAGCAGGACACCGTGGCCGATGCGCTGCTGCCACAGCAGTGGCGTGCCGTCGGCGTTGCGCAGCAGGATGCTGGCGTCGCCAGCAGGCTTGCCGGCGCTCACTGCACGACCGCCGTCGCGCAGCCATGCCTGCCAGCTTGCCGGCAGTGCATCGCTGCGGCTCCATACGCCGATCTCGCCGCGTTCGGGCAGGGCACCGGCCGACAGAGGAGAGAGCGGCGCCGGCATGCCCCACGCGCGCTGCAGTGCGTTCACCCAGTGCTGGGCGGCGGCCGGCGCGCCGCTGTGCACGCGCAGGCGCGGCACCGTCGCGGCACTCGGTTGCGGAGTGGCCGGTACCGGTTGCGGCCGCCACTGCACTTCGCGCGACAGCTGCAGGCGGGCGCCGTCCAGACCGGGCAGGGGATCGGGAACGTGCACGGTCAACGCGGTGCCCGTGGGCAGCTGTGCGTCCAGCTCGCGCAGCAGGCTGGGCAGCGATGTGCTGGACGCAGGTGGTGCGTGATCGATAGCGGGGAAGCCGGGTGCCAGCCAGTGCCAGTTGCCCGCTTCGGCGCTCCCGCGCAGTGCGGCGGCGTCCAATCCGGGAGCCACTACCGTCCACGCGGTGGGGATGGGAGCGGGGCCGGTCAATGCAGGGCGTGCCAGCAGCAAGGCCAATGCAGCCAGCAGCAACAGGCGCATCAGCAGCAACGGCCCGTCATCGAAGCGGATGCGCTGGCGCGGACGGATCTGTGCGCGCAGCCAGCGCAGCGCGGCGAAATCCAGCGGCATGTACGGATGGCGCCGGGCCAGGTGGATCAGCAGCGGCAGCAAGCCTGCAGCGAGCGCGGCCAGGCCCAACGGGAACAGCAGGGTCATGCACCGCCCCCACGGCCGAACAGCGCCTGCAGTGCCTGGTCCAGCGGCTGGTCGAGCCAGCCGGTGGCACTGGCGATGCCACTGGCCTGCAGGCGCGACCGCAATGCGTTGCGTGCGTCAGCGAAGCGCTGCAGGTAGTCGGTGCGGATCGCCGCGCCATCGCTCAGCAGTTCCTCGCCGGTCTCCGGATCGCGGAAGCGATGGCCTGCGTCGAACGGGAAGTCGCGCTCGTCGGCGGTCAGGATCTGCAGCAGTGCCACTTCACGGCGTGCGCTGGCCAGTTGCTCCAGCAGCACGATGCAGGCCGCGTCGAAGCCATCACCAATCGCCAGCAGCAGGTCGCCCGGGCGCACGCGCTCCCACAGCGGGCGCAGTCGATCAGCCGCAGGCCAGGCGCCGCGTGCCTGCAGGGCATGCAGCTGCAGATGCACGCGGTCACGCTGGCGTGCGCCGTTCGCTGCCGGCACCAACTGCAGTCCATCGCCATTGATCGCCAGCAGGCCGAAACGGTCGCCCTGCTGCAGGGCCAGTTCCACCAGGCAGGCGGCCACGCCGCGCATGTGATCCAGGCGCGTGCGCTGCGGTGCCGCGCGATCGGCCTGGCCGGCCGAGGCGGTGGCATCGAGCAGCAGCCAGACCGTGATCGGGCTTTCGCGTTCGGATTCGCGCACGAAGAAGCGGTCCGAACGCGCGTACAGCTTCCAGTCGATCTGGCGCAGCTCATCGCCTGGTTCGTAGGCACGGTACTGGGCGAATTCGAGGCCGGCACCGCGGCTGCGGCTGGCGTGCTGGCCGATGCCACTGGCGCCGCTGGCCAGGCGTGGCCGCAGCTGCAGCAGGCGCAGGCGCGCACGCAGTTCCGGCGGCAACGTCAGGGCGGCAGCTGCGTTCACGTGTGGCTCAACCCGGGAACGGCACGGCCTGCAGCAGCGCGGCGACCACGTCGTCGGCACGCTTCTGCTCGGCCTCGGCGGCAAACGACAGCAGCAGGCGATGGCGCATCACCGGTGCGGCCAGCGCCTGCACATCCTCGCGGGTGGCGGCGAAGCGGCCCTGCAGCAATGCGCGCGCTTTTGCCGCGAGCACCAGCGACTGCCCGGCGCGCGGGCCGGCGCCCCACTTCACCCATTGGTTGATCGCTGCCGGGGCGCCGTCGCCTGGCCGGCTGGCGCGCACCAGGCGGGTGATCCAGGCCAGCACGTCGGGGCTGACATGCACCTGGCGTACGGCGGCCTGCAGGGCGATCACCGCCTCGGCATCCATCACCTTCGGCACCGCGTCGGTGGCACCGCCGGTGGTCTGTTCCAGGATCCGCCGCTCCTCGTCTTCGCTGGGGTAATCCACCAGCACGTGCAGCAGGAAGCGGTCCAGCTGCGCCTCCGGCAGCGGGTAGGTGCCGGCCTGCTCGATCGGGTTCTGCGTGGCCAGCACGAAGAACGGCGCGGGCAGTGCGTAGGTGGTACCGGCGTAGCTGACGGTGCGTTCCTGCATTGCCTCCAGCAGTGCGGCCTGGGTCTTGGGCGGGGTGCGGTTGAGTTCGTCGGCCAGCAGCAGGTGGGTGAAGATCGGGCCCTGCTGGAAGCGGAAATGGCGATGGCCGGTGCCGTGGTCTTCCTCCAGCAGCTCGGTGCCGAGAATGTCGCTGGGCATCAGGTCGGGGGTGAACTGCACGCGCCGGAACTGCAGTTCCAATGCTTGGCCGAGCGACCGTACCAACAGGGTCTTGCCGAGCCCGGGCGCACCTTCCAGCAGACAGTGGCCGCCGGCCAGCAGACCGATCAGCAGCTGCTCGACCACCGTGTGCTGGCCCACCACCGCGCGTGCGAGCGCGGCGCGCAGTTCATCCAGGCGCGGCAGCAGGGAATCGAGGTCGGAGGCGTTCATGGGCGTGCAGGTCCTGTCAATTGTTCAGCGCGTACATCACGATGTTGACGCCAAAGCGGGTGTTGTCTTCGGCCAGGAAGCGCTTGTTGCGCCAGTCGTAGTCCCACTCGCAGCCATAGTCCTTGTTGCTGTAGAGCAGGCCCAGCCGACCATCGACCTCGATGCCTTTCAGATAGTCGTGCACCAGGTCGTCGCCCCAGCCGTTGAGTTCGAAGCTGGTGGCGGGCGGACCGTCCGGGAAGCGGAAGAAACTGCGGTACAGCGCGTGGCTGTTGGGCAGTTTCTGCAATGCCTTCGGGCCGAACAGCCGGCCCATCTGTGCTTCGAACGAGGTGGCGAACAGGCCGTCGATGTCATGGTTGCAGTCGTCGACGAAGACGAAGCCGCCATTGCGCACGTAGCGCACGAAGTTCTGCCGTTCAGCGGCGTTGAACTCCACCAGCGTGTGCCCGGCCAGGTAGCAGAACGGCGCTTCCAGCATGCGCGGGTCGGCCAGGGCGACCACGTGTTCCTGCGGGTCCACCCGCAGCGAGGTGTAGTCGATCAGCGAGGTGATCAGGTTGGATGGCATGCGCGCGTCCACGTCCCAGTCACCGGAGTCGTACTGCAGGCGGGTGAACCAGAAGTCGTAGCGCGAACTGCGCGGGCCTGCCTGTGCCCAGGCCGGCAGCGCCGCCGCCGAAGCGGCAGCGGCCAACCAGCGCAGGCAGGCCCGGCGATCCATCAGACCGCGTCGGACAGCGAGGTGAAGGTGAAATCGCGCAGCTTCATCGGCGGGATCATCATCACGAAGCTGGATTCATCACCGGCCACACGCACCGGCTTGCCCAGCTCTTCGATGTTGTTGAGCATGATCACCGGCGACTCGTTGAAGCGGAAGTTCTTCACCGGGTGCTTGATCTGGCCGTTCTCGATATAGAAGGTGCCGTCGCGGGTCAGGCCGGTCAGCAGCACGGTCTGCGGATCGACCATGCGGATGTACCAGGTACGCGTGACCAGGATGCCCTTCTGGGTGCCGCGCACCAGCTCGGCGGTGCTCTTGTCGCCACCGCTCATCAGCAGGTTGCCCGGCGAGGCCTTGGCGGTCTTGCCCTGCTTCTGCGCCCAGAAGCGCGAGTAGTCCAGGTTGGCGATCCTGCCGTTCTCGATGATCGCCATGCGCTCGCGCGGCAGGCCCTCGTTGTCCCACGGCAGCACCGGCGCCTCCGGATGCCACGGGTCGGCGATCATGGTCACGCGCGGGTCGTAGACCTGCTCGCCCAGCTTGTTGCCGCCGCCCTTCTTCGACAGGAAGCTGCGGCCTTCATCGGCCGAGCGTGCACTGAAGAAGTTCATCATGAAGCTGATCAGGCCCGCCGCCGCGGCCGGCTCCAGGATCACCGTGTACTTGCCCGGTTCCAGCGCCTTGGCTTCGGCCGACTCGGTGGCCTTGCGCATGGCGATGCGGATGTCCTGGTCGGCCTTGAAGTCGGCAGCATCCTTCAGGTTGCGGCCGACCCAGCCCGAACCGCGGCCATCTTCGGTACGCACGGTGCAGGTGTAGTCGAAGTTGGTGGTGCGCTGGTAAGCGAAGTTGCCGTTGCTGTTGGCGGTGGCCTGGAAGCCCTGGCCGTCCTCCAGGAAGCCGGCGGCGATCAGGCCGTGGCCGCGGCACGGGGCGATCGAATCGGCAGCGACCTTGGCACGGAAGGCTGGATCGATCGCGGCGGTGGATTCGCTGAAGGTCGGGCTGGCGCGGTAGCTCTGCTTGCCGATGGCCGGCATGAACTCCGGGTTCTCCGGGGCCAGGCGGGCCAGGTCTTCGGCACGGCGTACCACGCGTTCCAGCGCGGCGTCGTCGAACTCGTTGATCGAGGCGGTGCCCACGCGCTTGCCGAAGGCGACGGTGACCGCCAGCTCGGTGTTGTCGACGATGCCGCTGGTGGAGACATTGTTCAGCGCGAAACGGATGTTGCCGCTGATCGCACCGGCCAGCACGGCGGTGCACTCGTCGGCCTTGGACAGGGCGATGACCTTGTCGAGGATGGCCTTGGCCTGGGCTTCGGTGAAGATACTCATGTGTAAGGGCTCCTGACCGGTCAGCCGAGGCTGCGTGCGGTGTTGATGACGTTGATGCCGTTGAAGCGCGCGGTGGACGAGCCGTGCGAGACCGCCGAGACCTGGCCCGGCTGGCCCTTGCCGTCGAAGAACGAGCCGCCCAGGCGGTAGTCGCGCTCGTCGGCCACGGCGGTACAGGCGTTCCAGAATTCCGGCGTGCGGATCTGGTAGGCCACGTCTTCCAGCATGCGGGTGATCTGGCCGTTCTTGATCTCGTAGAACAGCTGACCGCCGAACTGCGCGTTGTAGCGCTGCTGGTCGATAGAGAACGAACCATCACCGATGATGTAGATGCCGTTCTCCACGTCCTTGATCAGGTCCGGCACGCTCAGCGGCTTCTTGCCCGGTGCCATCGACACGTTGGCCATGCGCTGGAACTGCACGCTGGACCACGAGTCGGCATAGCAGCAGCCGTCGGACTCGGTCTTGCCGAGGATGTGGGCCTGGTCGCGGATGGTCTGGTAGTCCACCAGCTTGCCGTTGCTGATCAGGTCCCAGCGCTTGCACTTCACGCCTTCATCGTCGTATGCCACGGCGCCGAGGCTGCCCGGCTGGGTCTTGTCGGCGAAGATGTTGACCAGCTCGCTGCCGTACTGGAAACGCTGTTCGCGCTTGTCCAGGGTGGCGAAGCTGGTGCCGGCGTAGTTGGCTTCGTAGCCGAGCACGCGGTCCAGTTCCAGCGGGTGGCCGATCGACTCGTGGATGGTCAGCCAGGTGTGCGACGGATCGAGCACCAGGTCGTACTTGCCCGGCTTCACCGACGGTGCCTTCAGCTTTTCCTGCGCCTGCCGGGCGGCGGCGATGGCGTCTTCCTTCATGTCGTAGGAAGAACTGTAGTTGACCACGCCATTGGGGCTGACCACCTTGCCCGCGGCGGCACCGTCCAGGTACTCGTAGCCCAGGCCCATCGGCGAGGACAGGCCCGAACGGGTGCGGAACTTGCCGCTGGCCTTGTCGATGGCGGTGACCGTCATCGGCGCCCAGATGCGATGCACGTCCTGGTCGATGTAGGAGCCGTCGGTGGAGGCGAAGTACTTCTGCTCGTTGACCAGGAACAGCATCGAGTTGACGAAGCTGGCACCGGCGCCCATTGCGGCGGCGTTGACGTCCAGCAGCAGGCCGACCTTGTCCTTGATCGGCACCTCCATCGCATTCTTGCGGATCGGCGTGCGCCAGCTCACCTCACCCACGCCCGGCGCCTTGGCCAGCTGCACCGGCGCGGTCTGCACGCCGGCGTTGGCCTTGGCGATCGCGGCCGCCTGCTGCGCTGCCTTGGCCACGTCGGCGGTGCCCAGCGCGTTGGTGGCGGCAAAGCCCCACGCACCATTGACGATCACGCGGATGCCGACGCCGGTGGACTCGGTGTTCACCACGTTCTGCACCTTGTCCTCGCGGGTGATCACGAACTGCCGCAGGTAGCGGCCGATGCGCACGTCGCAGTAGGTGGCACCGGCCTGGCGGGCGGCGGCCAGCGCCGCATCGGCCAGGCGCTTCTTCAGCCCCAGGTCCAGCGTGCTCTGCAGCTGCTCGGCGGCGATCACCTTGCCGAAGAAGGAGGGCACGATCAGCCCGCCCGCGGTAAGCCCGGTCAGGGCCAGGAAGTCACGTCTTTGCAAGGCTGCTCTCCATGTCGAAGGATGGGTGGCTCAAGCGCCGAGACTGCGCGCGGTGTTGATGATGTTGATGCCGTTGAAGCGGGTGGTGGACGAACCGTGCGAGACCGCCGAGACCTGTCCGGGCTGGCCCTTGCCATCGAAGAACGAACCGCCCAGCCGGAAGTCGCGTTCATCGCAGATGGCGGTGCAGGCGTTCCAGAATTCCGGCGTGCGGATCTGGTAGGCCGCATCCTCAACCATGCCGGCGATCTTTCCGTCCTTGATCTGGTAGTACAGCTGGCCGCCGAACTGCGCGTTGTAGCGCTGCTGGTCGATCGAATACGAACCGCGGCCGTGGATGTAGATGCCGTTCTCCACGTCCTTGATCATGTCCTCGACGCTGAGCGGTTGCTTGCCCGGCGCCAGCGAGACATTGGCCATGCGCTGGAACTGCACGCTGGACCAGGAATCGGCATAGCTGCAGCCATGCGATGCATCGCGGCCGAGGATGTGGGCTTCATCGCGGGTGGCCTGGTAGTCGACCAGGATGCCGTCGCGCACCAGGTCCCAGCGCTGTGTCTTTACGCCTTCGTCGTCGTAGCCGACCGCACCCAGGCTGCCGGGCTGGGTCTTGTCGGCGAAGAAGGTGACGATGTCGCTGCCCCAGCGGAAACCCGCATCGCGCTTGTCCAGCGTGGCGAAGCTGGTGCCGGCGTAGTTGGCTTCGTAACCGAGCACGCGGTCCAGCTCCAGCGGGTGGCCGACGTTCTCGTGAATGGTCAGGAACAGGTTGGACGGGTCCAGCACCAGGTCATACTTGCCGGGCTTCACCGACGGCGCCTTCAGTTTCTCGCGTGCGTGGCGGGCGGCCGCAATGGCGTCCTCGACCGGGTCGTAGGAATCGCGGTAGGCAGTGATGCCGCCGGGCAGCTGCACCTTGCCGCGCGCATCGCCATCGAGGAACTCATAGCCCATGCCCATCGGCGAGGACAGGCCGGCGCGGGTGCGGAATTTGCCGCTGGCCTTGTCGATGGCGGTGGCGGTGAACGGCAACCAGATGCGGTGGATGTCCTGGTCGATGAACGAGCCGTCGCTGGAGGCGAAGTACTTCTGTTCGTTGACCAGGAACAGGGTGGAATTGATGTAGTCGGCGCCCGCATCCAGCGCAGCGGCATTGAGGGCCAGCAGCAGCTCGACCTTGTCCTGGATCGGCACCGCCATCGCGTTCCTGCGGATGGGCGTCTGCCAGCGCACTTCACCAACGGATGGCGTGGGTGCCAGTTGCACCGGGCGGGTCTGGATGCTGGCGTTGGCGCGGGCGATTGCCGCCGCCTGCTCGACTGCCGCGCGCACGGCGGCCTCGGTCTGCTGGTGGGTTGCAGCAAAGCCCCAGGCACCGTTGACGATCACCCGCACGCCCACGCCGGACGATTCTCGGTTGGTCACATTGCCGACCTGGTGCTCGCGGGTGATCACCGACTGGTTGAGGTAGCGGCCGATGCGCACATCGCAGTAGCTGGCCTTGGCCGAGCGCGCGGTGGCCAGCGCGACCTCGGCCAAGCGCCGGCGCTGGGCGGTATCGACCGGCGCCAGCAGCTGCTCGGCGGCGATGGCACGGGAATGCGGCAGCAGCAGGCCGGCCAGGCCCAGACCGGAAAAAGCCAGGAACTCACGTCGTTGCACAGCGTTTCTCTCTCTCGCTTGCGTGCGGTCGGCAACGCGCCGGACCGATCACGTCAACTCCTCGACTTTCGCCAGCGCGGCGCAACCGGGCAAGTGACTGCAGTCATGGTTGGGGAGGGTTTCGGCAGGGCTGCGCCCTGCACCTGCTCAATGCAACGGCAACGGCAACGGCAACGGCCAAAGCCAGAGCCAGAGCCAGAGCGGCATTCCGTGGGTGGGCGGGGCGGCGTCGGATTGCGGGGACGCCGTGAATCCGTCCATGGAGGCTTGGCAGCCGCATCCATGCGGCTGACACCCCGCAATCCGACACCGCCCCACCTCTGACAGATTCCTGCGGCTGTTGGTAGGTGTCGACCTTGGTCGACACATCTGTCAGGTATCGAAATGAATCCGGGGTCAGATCCGTTTTCCTGTGGAAAACGGATCTGACCCCAAGAGCACTTCCGACAGATGGCGGAAATCTGTCGAAGGCGGGGTGGGTCCGGTTGCGGGGGCGTGAGCGCCATGGATGCCGCGACCGAGCCTACAGGGACGTATTTACGGCGTCCCCCGCAATCGGACCCACCCCGCCAACCCACAGCAAGTCCGCTTTTGACGTTGCTTCGGCCTTTGCCGTTGCTCCTGCGGGTGCAGGGCTGCAAGCCCTGCAGGCACCCCCCTCGTGCACAATGGGGCCGACCCCGCCTGGACACCGTCCTGATGTCGAGCAAGCCGTATTCAGAAGCCTGCGAGCGCAACCGCGAACCCATCGCCACCGCACTCGACCCGTGGATGGGCGACCGCCATCGGGTGCTGGAGATCGGCAGTGGTACCGGCCAGCACGCAGCCTTCTTCGCCGAGCGCTGGCCGTGGCTGCGCTGGCAGCCCAGCGACCATCCGGACCATCTGCCCGGCATCGAGGCCTGGCGTGCAGAGGCCGCGCTGCTGAACCTGCTGCCGGCGGTGGCGCTGCAGGTGGAGCTGCCACCTGCAACGGACCTGGACCTTCCAGGAAGCAGCGCGTTCGACGCCGCATTCAGCGCCAACACCCTGCACATCATGAGCTGGGCGCACGTGCAGGCACTGTTCGCCGCACTGCCTGCGGTACTGCGTCATGGCGCGCTGCTGGCGGTGTATGGCCCGTTCAACTACGGCGGTCGCTACACCAGCGACAGCAACGCGCAGTTCGATGCCTGGCTGAAGGCGCGCGACCCGCGCAGCGGTATCCGCGACAGCGAAGCGGTGCAGGCGCTGGCGGCGGACAACGGGTTTACCCGGTTGGGTGACGTGGCGATGCCGGCCAACAACCGGTTGCTGCTGTGGCGGCTGGGCTGAATCGCCGGTAGTGCCGCCGCTGGCCGGCACCGATTGCCAGGACGGATGCCGGCCAGCGGCCGGCATTACCTGTTCCGCGGCCTCAAGCCACCTGCACGATATGCAGCGCCTTCGGGTTGCGCCACTGCGCCAGCAGGGCCGCTTCGCGTGCCTTGGCCTGTTCGAGGTGGGCTTCCTTGACATGGCCGAAGCCGCGGATGTGCTCGGGAATACTGGCGATCTCCACCGCCAGCGACAGACGGTCATCCTCCAGCCCGTCCAGCAGCACCTGCACCGTCGCCTCGTAATCAGCAATCAGCTTGCGCTCCATGCGGCGCTCCTCGGTGCGTCCGAACACATCGAAGCGGCCGCCACGCAGGAACTTCAGTTTCGCCAACAGACCGAAGGCCTTGAACATCCACGGGCCGTATTCCTTCTTCAGCAGCCGGCCCTGCTCGTCCTTCTTCGCAAACAGCGGCGGTGCCAGATGGAAGCGCAGCTGGTAGTCGCCCTCGAACTGCTGCTGCAAGCGGCGCTGGAAGTCGCCGCTGGTGTACAGGCGCGCCACTTCGTACTCGTCCTTGTAGGCCATCAGCTTGAACAGGTAGCGCGCCACGGTCTCGGTCAGCGCAGTGGAACCGCCGATGCGGTCGGCTTCGGTGGCGCGCACGCGCGCTACCAGGTCACGGTAGCGCTTGGCGTAGGCGGCATCCTGGTACTCGACCAGGAACGCGGCGCGGCGCTCGATCATTTCATCCAGCGAGCGCGACAGGCGGGCGTCGTCCAGCGGCAGGAACGCCACGTCGCCACCGTGCGAGGGCAGGCCACGCAGTTCGCGCTCGTCGCCGGTGTTGCGCGGTGCCGCAGTGGCACCCCATTCATTGCCCTCCCACTCGCCCGGCGGCAGCGGATGCAGCGGGCCCGGGGTGGATTCGGTATCGGTATGGCGGTTGCGCACCAGGCCGGCCGCCTGCTGCACGGCCTGCGGATCGACCACGGCCAGGCGGCCCCAGGCAAAGGCCTGCTGGTTCATCGCCACGGCGGCGCCATTGAGCTCGATGGCGCGCATCAGTGAGTCGAACGACAGCGGCACCAGGCCCTGCTGCCAGGCGTAGCCGAGGATGAACAGGTTCGCGGCAATGGCATCGCCCAGCAGCGCGGTGGCCAGCTGGGTGGCATCGAGCAGCAGCGGCTCCTGGCCGCCCAGTGCCACGCGCACGCCGGCGATGATGTCGGCGGCGGGGAACTGCATGTCCGGGCGGGTGGTGAAGGTGCCCGGCATCGCTTCGTAGGTGTTCAGCACCACCTGCGAACGGCCGGCGCGCACCTTCGAAAGCGCCCAGTAGTCGTTGACCACCACCATGTCGCAGCCCAGCACCAGGTCGGCCTCGCCAGCGGCGATACGCACGGCATGGATGTCCTCAGGGCGACGGGCAATGCGGATATGCGTGGTCACCGCGCCGCCCTTCTGCGCCAGGCCGGTCTGGTCGAGCACGGTCGCACCCTTGCCTTCCAGGTGGCCGGCCATGCCCAGCAGCGCACCGATGGTCACCACGCCGGTACCGCCGACGCCGGTGATCAGGATGTTCCAGGGCTGTTCCAGGCTGCCGCGGAGAGTCGGTGCCGGCAGGTTGTCCAGCAGCGTGGAGGCATCGCGCTTGCTGCCCTTGCGCGGCTGGCCGCCGTGCACGGTGACGAAGCTCGGGCAGAACCCGTTCACGCAGGAATAGTCCTTGTTGCAGTTGGACTGGTCGATCTCGCGCTTGCGCCCGAACTCGGTTTCCTTCGGCAGCACCGACACGCAGAAGCTCTTCTTGCCGCAGTCGCCGCAACCTTCGCAGACCAGCGAGTTGATCATCACCCGCTTCTGCGGATCTTCCAGCTTGCCGCGCTTGCGGCGACGGCGCTTCTCGGTGGCACAGGTCTGTTCGTAGATCAGGATCGAAACACCCTTCACCTCGCGCAGGCGCTTCTGCACCTCATCCAGTTCGCTGCGGTCGTGGAACTCGACATCGCTGGGGAAGTGTTCGCGCTGGGCGGTCCACTTGCCGATGTTGTCCGACAGCACCACGATGGTGTGGATGCCTTCGGCGCGCATCTGCCGCGCAATGTCCGGCACGCTCAACGGGCCGTCCACCGGCTGTCCGCCGGTCATCGCCACCGCATCGTTGTAGAGGATCTTGTAGGTGATGTTCACCCCGGCAGCCACCGCCTGGCGGATCGCCAGCGAGCCGCTGTGGAAATAGGTACCGTCGCCCAGGTTCTGGAACACGTGCGGGGTGTCGGTGAACGGCGCCTGCCCGGCCCAGGTCACGCCTTCGCCGCCCATGTGGGTGAAGGTGTCGGTGCTGCGGTCCATCCAGGTCACCATGTAATGGCAACCGATGCCGGCCAGCGCACGCGAGCCTTCCGGCACGTTGGTGGACGTGTTGTGCGGGCAGCCCGAGCAGTAGTGCGGCACGCGCGGGAAGCTGGCGCGCGGCAGGGCCAGCTCGGCTTCCTTTTCCTGCATCCACTGCAGCCGCTGCTCGATCGATGCGTTGTTGAAGAACTTCTGGATGCGGCGGCCGATCACGCCGGCGATGGTGGCCGGGGTCAGCTCGCCGGTGGACGGCAGGATCCATTCGCCGCTCTCGTCATACTTGCCGACGATGGACGGGCGCTGGCCCCAGCTGGCCGGCCAGTTGAAGAACTGTTCCTTCATCTGGCGCTCGATGAAGGCACGCTTTTCCTCCACCACGATGATGTCTTCCAGGCCCTGCGCGAAGCGCGCGATGCCCTGCGGCTCCAGCGGCCAGGTCATGCCGACCTTGTACACGCGGATGCCGATGTCGGCGCAGGCGGCTTCGTCCAGGCCCAGGTATTCCAGCGCCTGCAGAACGTCCAGGTAGCTCTTGCCGGTGGTGACGATGCCCAGCCGCGCGCGCGGCGCGTCCATCACCACCTTGTCGATGCCGTTGACGCGGGCGAACGCCTGTGCGGCCTTCACCGCATAGCGGTGCAGGCGCATTTCCTGGTCCAGCGGCGGGTCCGGCCAGCGGATGTTGAGACCGCCCGAAGGCATCTCGAAGTCCTCCGGCAGCACGATGCGGCGCGCCATCGGGTCGACCTCGACCGAGGCCGATGATTCGACTGTCTCGGCGATCGTCTTGAAGCCGACCCAGCGCCCGGTATAGCGGCTCATCGCCCAGCCCAGCAGGCCCATGTCGAGGATGTCCTGCACACCGGCCGGATTCAGTACCGGCATCATCGCGCTGACGAACTCGTCCTCGCTGCCATGCGGCAGGGTCGAGCTGCGGCAGGCATGGTCATCGGCGGCCAGTGCCAGCACCCCGCCGTAGCGCGAGGTGCCAGCGGCATTGGCGTGCTTGAACACGTCGCCGCAGCGGTCCACGCCCGGGCCCTTGCCGTACCACATGCCGAACACGCCCTGCACGTTGGCGCCGGGGAACAGGTTGGTCTGCTGGGTGCCCCACACCATGGTGGCGCCCAGGTCCTCGTTCAGGCCGGGGGTGAACTTCACCTTGGCGGCGTCGAGGTGTTTGCGTGCGCGCCACAGCTCCAGGTCGAAGCCGCCCAGCGGGCTGCCACGGTAGCCACTGACGAAGCCGGCGCTGTCGATGCCCTGGTGCGCGTCGCGCAGCCGCTGCATCAGCGGCAGCTTCACCAGCGCCTGCACGCCACTCAGATAGATCCGCCCCTCGTTGCGGGTGTACTTGTGGTCGAGCGTGTAGTCACGGTCGATCAGGTCGGTGGAGGAGGGCGACGTGAGTTGCGCGGTACTGGTCATGGCTGGCCCGGTCAGGATCGGCTGGCACCGGCCGCGTGCAGGCACGCGGCGGGAAAGGCGCGAATTGTAGCAGCGAGGCCCGGCCGCCCCGGCACTCGCGCCGGCGGCCATGCTGGGGTTAGGATCGGGGAGAGAGAGAGGGAGGCTGCAGTTGCGGCCTGGGGAGAAGGGATGTCAGTTGCAGGAAAGATCCTGGGCAGCATGCTGCTGGTCTCGGGAGCGGCCCCGGTGTGGGCCGCGCCGGCGGTGCCGGCACCACAGGAGTTCTACTTCGACAGCGATGCGGCCGCCGTGCCCATGATCGTGGTCCAGTCCGACGGGGATGCGCTGGTGGCGCAGCTGCTCAAGCAGCGCGAGCGCGGCCGGCGGACCGTGGAGGCCACCGTGCAGCTGGCGTCGGTGGCCATTGCCCAGGGCCGTACCGAACTGGGTGAACAGCTGTATCGCGAAGCGCTGAAGGATGCGCCGGTGCAGGGCAGCTTGGGCCGTGGCGTGCGCTGGAACTACGGGTGGGACCTGCTGCGTCAGGGCCAGCCCGAAGCCGCCCTGGAGCAATGGCAGGCGGCTGCCGGTGGTTCGCTGAGCAAGCCGGGCTGGTTGCCACCGACCTATGCGCTGGCGCTGTGGCGGGCCGGGCGGAAGCAGGAGGCGGTGCAGTGGTATGCCGCCGCAGTGCGTACCGAGCCGACGCAATGGAGCGACAGCAGCCGCTATGCGCAGTTGTTGCCGTTGTGGCGCGACGACGAGCGTGCTTCGCTGGCGGAAGTGCAGCAGGCCTGGGCGGCCGCCCCGCCGGCCTGGCCCTGAGGGAAGGGGGGGCCGGGTTGCACCCGGCACCCGCAGAAGCAAGGGCTGGAGCCAAAGCCAAAGCCAAAGCCAAAGCCAAAGCGGGTTTCCTGAGGGATGGCGGGGCACTGTGGGTTTGCGGGGCCGCCGTAAACCCATCCATGGGGGCTTGGTCGCCGCATCCATGCGGCTCACTGATCTGCCCGGGATAGAAATCGAACTGGGGTCAGATCCGTTTTCCAGAGGAAAACGGATCTGACCCCATGCGCTCAAGAGCGGCCAGCCAACGCGAATCCACCCCGCCCGGCCAAGCGCGGCTTTTGATGTTCACAGCCAACCAGCCGCCACGAGGGGCTGCGCCGTTCGCTGGAAACCCCTCAATCGTCTGCGGAAACCGTCCGCCCCGACGCCCATGCCCGCAGTGCCTCTACCTGCTCGGCCATCAGCACCGACAGCGGTCGGGTCGCGCGGATCTCATTCATCAGCAGCTCGGTGTCCAGCGGCCGGCCTTCGGCGTGCGCTGCATACAGCCCGGCCACGATCGCCTGCTCGATCTCCGCGCCGGAGAAACCATTCGCCGCGGCCGCCAACGCCGGCAGCGCGAAGTCGTCACCATTGAGCTGGCGCCGGCCCAGGTGCAGCCGCAGCAGTTCCACGCGCACCTCCGGCGTGGGCAGGTCAACGAAGAAGATCTCGTCGAAACGGCCCTTGCGCAGCAGTTCGGCCGGCAGCTCGTGCACCTGGTTGGCCGTGGCAACGATGAACACCGGCGCCTTGCGTTCGGCCATCCAGGTCAGCAGGTAGCCGAGTACACGGCGTGATACGCCACCGTCCTCGCCACCACTGGCCAGGCCCTTCTCGATCTCGTCCATCCACAGCACGCAGGGCGCCAGCTGCTCGGCCGAGGCCAGCGCCTGGCGCAGGTTGGCCTCGGTCTCGCCGTGATACTTGTTGTACAGCGCACCCACGTCCAGGCGCAGCAGCGGTACACCGAAGCCGGCGGCGGTGGCCTTGGCCAGCATTGATTTGCCGCAGCCCTGCACGCCCAGCAGCAGCATGCCGCGCGGCGGGTCCAGGCCGGCCGGTGCCGAGCCGGCGATGAAGGCCACCCGGCGCTGGCTGATCCAGCGCTTGAGCCGGTTGGCGCCGGCCACGTCGCCGAAGCGCGCGCTGTCGTGCTCGAAGAACAGGTGGCCGCTGCGGTTGAGCAGCTCGAACTTCAGCCGTGCCAGCTGCGGCAGGTCGTCGTCGCGCAGCGCGCCATCGGCGTAGATCAGCTGGCGGGCGATGCGGCGGGCATCGACCAGGCTCAGGCCCTGCAGGTTCTTCAGGATCTTCTTCACCGCCTCGCTGTCGACCTCGACACGGCGGCCGCCGTGTTCGCGCGCATAGGCATCGGCCTCCTCGCGCAGCATCTTCAGCAGGGCGTTGGCATCGGGCAGGCGCGGGTTGAAGCGCACCGCCAGTGCTTCCAGCTCGGCCGGCAGCTCGACCTTGGCGCCGATCAGCACCAGCACGTGCGGTTCGCTGTGGCGGCGCTGGATCAGGTCGCGCAGTGCGCGCTGGTGGCTGGCATAGCCCAGGTAGGGGTGGAAATCGAGCAGCAGGTAGACACCGCGCTGGTCGGCCTGGCGGATCATCTGCAGCGCGGCGCTGGCATCGGGCGGGCCGACAGGAGGATCCTCGCGGTCCAGGTCGATGCGGCGCAGGCCCTCGGTGATGGACCAGCGGTGCAGGGCCCGCCACACGTGCATCAGCGTCTGCCGGAACAGTTCGACGATGCGCCCCTCATCCTGGGTCTCGATCACGATCAGGGGGGTATTGGCGCGGATCAGTGCGCTCAGGTCCTGCAGTTCGCTCATGCCGGTTCGATCCTTCGGGGGCGCCACGATAGCAAAGGCGATGGCCACTGGTTCAGCACGGCGCTACCTCCCGTCACCACCGCCGGTGTACGCTCGGGGCACGTACCCGGAAGCGAGGCTGGCATGAAGACGATCCTGGTGGCCGGTTCCAAGGGCGGGGTGGGCAAGACCACCGTCGCCACCCACCTGGCCGCGTACGCGGCATTGCAGGGCAAGGCCACGGTGATCGCCGATGCCGACCCGCAGGGCTCCAGCACCCGCTGGGCACAACGGCGTGCCGGGCTGGAAAGCGCGGTGCTCCCCGTCGATGTGTATCGGAAGAAGCAGTGGGCGCAGAAGCTGCCCGACGGTACCGATACCGTCATCATCGATGCACCAGCCGGTGCGCTGGCCGACGATATCCCCCATTTCCTGGACGCGGCCGATGCCGTGGTGGTGCCGGTATTGCCCTCGGCGCTGGATATCGAAGCCATCGTCGGCTTCCTCAACAGCCTGGCCCAGAACCCGCGCGTGCACAGCCGCAAGCTGCCGGTGGGGCTGGTCCTCAACCGCACCAAACCCTGGACGCAGACCTCGCAGCAGGCATTGCAGATGCTGGCCGAATGGCCGTACCCGGTGGTCGCGCAGCTGCGTGACAGCCAGAGCTACGTGGTCATGACCGGCCTGGGCCGCAGCCTGTTCGACTATCGCTCCGCCCAGGTGCGTGAACACCAGGCCGACTGGGAACCGCTGCTGTCCTGGCTCAAGCTTTGATGCCTGCCTCACTTCTCCTGCTGCATCCTCTTCTCCATGGAAACCCGCGATGCGTGAACTGATCCTGCTGCGCCATGCCCATGCCGAACCCGCCGTTTCCGGCCAGGCCGACCTCGACCGGCCGCTGTCGCCGGTAGGGCTGGCCGAAGCTGAAGCCGCCGGCAAGTGGTTGAAGGAAAACAACCTGTTGCCGGACTGCGTGCTGTGCTCGCCGTCGCGACGTACCCGTGAGACCCTGGAAGCGGTGATGACGGCCATCGGCTATGTTGAGAAGCGCCTGGAAGACCGGATCTACGAAGCCACCCCGGGCACCCTGGCGGCGCTGGTGGACGAGCGTCGCGACCTGGACCGGGTGCTGATCGTGGGCCACAACCCGGGCCTGGAGCAGCTGGTGGCCCTGATGACCGACGGCACCAGCAGCGACTACCGCGGCATGCCGCCGGGCGGCGTGGCGGTCCTCGGCTTCCCGCGCGAGGTCTCGATCGAACCGGGCGTGGCCAGCCTGAACGCGTTCTGGTGGCCGTGATCCGATGAGCCAGGCGCGGCGCAGCCGCTTTCTGCTGCCCGCGTTGCTGGCGCTTGGCCCGGCCTGGGCCGCTGTGCCCCCACCTACCCCGTTGCCGCCGGTGTCCGCCGAAGCGCCGCGGGTACTGCGCCTGGATACCCAGCGCTCGCGGATCGGTTTCGAGGTGCGGACCCGTTTCGGCCAGCGCATCGAAGGCGTGTTCCCGCACTTCGAGGGGCGCATCGAGATCCTGTCCGACGGGCGCCACCAGGTGCACCTGAAGATGTTCACCCGTTCGGTGGAGATCCCTGGCAAGGCGCGCTACACCGGCTGGATGCGCGGCGAAGAGTTCTTCGATGCCGGGCGCCATCCGGTGGTCGAGTTCGACTCGCTGCCGTACTGGCCGGAGACGGTGGAACAGGGCGGCGACATCAACGGCCGGCTGACCCTGCGCGGCGTCAGCCACCCCGAGTCGCTGCGGGTCGAGAAGGCGGAGTGCGCCCGACCCGGCTATGATTGCGATGTCGTCAGCCGCGGTACCGTGCAGCGAGGCCGGTATGGAATGGACAGCTGGCAGCTAGCCCTGAGTGACCGAGTGACCTTCGTATTACGTGCGCGCCTGAGCGAGGCGCCGAAACCGTGAACCTCCTGCTGCGTTTACTGGCGCTGGCAACGGTGTTGCTGGGCAGCGGTTGTGCATCGCTTTCGCATGCCGAGCGCGATCGTGCCGAAGCGATCGCCGTGCAGGCGCGCTCGACCGTGGTCGGCTGCCAGCGCGCCGACCGCTGCGCGCAGGACTCACCGCTGCGAGCGCTGGCCGGCCGGGCGTTCACCGAATCCACCCCCGAACAGCCGCGCCACTACGCCACCCTGCTCGACGAGGGCGAAGGTGCGCTGGTGGCGCGCCTGAACCTGCTGCGCAGCGCTACCCGCAGCATCGACCTGCAGACCTACATCTTCGACAAGGACGACAGCGCCCGGCTGGTCATCGACGAGCTGCTGGCTGCATCGCGGCGCGGGGTGAAGGTGCGCGTGCTGATCGACCAGCTCTCGGCGATCTCCGACCTGCAGATCCTCGGCGCGCTGTCCGGCGCGCACCAGAACTTCCAGCTGCGGGTCTACAACCCGACCTTCGGCAAGGCCCGGCTGAACTACTTCGACTATGCCGGCAGCGTGCTGTGCTGCTTCCGCCGCTTCAACCAGCGCATGCACAACAAGCTGCTGGTGATCGACGATGCGATCGGCGTGGTCGGTGGCCGCAACTACCAGGACGACTATTACGACTGGGACCGCGAGTACAACTTCCGCGACCGCGACGTGCTGATCGCCGGCCCGGAGGCGCGGGCGATGGCCGCCAACTTCGATGCCTTCTGGCATGCCAGGCGCAGCGTGCCGGCCGAGCGCCTGAACGATGTCGGCCGCACCCTGCTGCGCGAGGGCGTGCCGACCCTGCCGCCGGCCAGCTTCCGCCGCCCCGAGCGGGTGCAGCGGGTCAGCGCCGAAGCCAATGACATCGACTTCGTCAGCCGTTCCTTCGTCGATACCGCCTTGCCGGTGGCCTCGGTGCGCTATGTCGCCGACCTGCCGCGCAAGCACCGGCGCGAGAAGGCCGATGCGCCACTGGCGGGCCAGCACGTGACCGAGCCGCAGCTGGATGCGCTGATCGCCGGCGCGCAGGAGGAAGTGATCCTGCAGACCCCGTACCTGGTGCTGTCCAAGCCGGCGCAGAAGCTGTTCCGCGAGCTGCGCAAGCGCCCGCAGCCGCCGCGGGTAGTGGTGTCCAGCAACAGCCTGGCGGCCACCGACAACCCGATCGTGTATGCGCTGTCGTACAAGTACAAGCGGCGCAACATGCGCGAACTGGGCTTCAACATCTTCGAGTACAAGCCGTTCCCGCTGGATGCACCGGTCGACTACCGCAACCTGTTGCCTGATCCGATCGCCGCGCCCGGGGGTGACGACGACGGCGGGCGCAATCCGCTGATCGGCGGCAGCGCCGCGGGCAGCAATGCCGGCGACAGCCGCGATCGCGATGAGCACCCGGCACCCGCCGGCAAGCAGGGGGCGGTGAACCACCCGCGCACCGGCAGTGCCTACCAGAACGCACGCGAGCGCCGCCGCGCGGCCGGCAGCGAGGTCGAGACCCGCCTGCTGCGCACCGAGACCCGGCCCTCCTTCCTGGGCAGCAAGGCGGTCAACAAGCCGTTGCCGGTCACCCGCAAGGGCGCGCGCATGGGCCTGCATGCCAAGTCGCTGGTGGTCGATCGCCGCATCGGCGTGGTCGGCACCCACAACTTCGATCCGCGCAGCGAGAACTACAACACCGAAGGTGCGGTGATCATCGATGACCCGGCCTTCGCCGAGCAGCTGGCCGAGAGCATCCTGCGCGACACCCACCCGCAGAATTCGTGGACGGTGGCGCCGCGGGCCAAGCCGCCGGTGCTGTCCGGGCTCAACTACAGCGTCGGCAAGGCCTCCGAAGCACTGCCGATCCTCGACTTCTGGCCGTGGCGCTATGCCACCGACTACGAGTTCAAGCCCGGCCCGGACTGCCCGCGGCCGCTGCCCCGGCAGGACCCGGACTTCCACCGCTGCTATGTCGCCGTGGGCGATTTCCCCGAAGTCAATGTCGGCCCGAAATGGCTGCTGGTACGCATGCTGACCGCATTCGGCGCCGGCCTCGTTCCCATCCTCTGAAGGTGCCCGCATGACCCTGGTGTTCCGCGAAGCCGTTTCCCTCGAGCAGCTCAACACGCTCAGCCGCAACACCGCGATCGAGTCGCTGGGCATCGTCTTCAGCGCGGCCGGTGATGACTGGCTGCAGGCCACCATGCCGGTGGACGAGCGCACCCGCCAGCCCTACGGCATCCTGCATGGCGGCGCGTCGGTGGTGCTGGCCGAGACCCTGGGCAGCAGCGCCGGCAACCTGTGCGTGGATACTGCCAAACAGATCTGCGTAGGGCTGGAGATCAACGCCAACCATGTACGCGCCGTGCGCTCGGGCACCGTGACCGGCACCGCACGCGCACTGCACGTCGGCCGCAGCACCCAGCTGTGGGAGATCCGCATCGAGGACGAGCAGGGCCGCCTGGTGTGCATCTCGCGGCTGACCCTGGCGGTGGTGGCGGCCGGCCACGGCTGAGCCCCGGACGGCCGGTGACGGCAGCGGAACCCAGCGTTCCCCGCCGATTGCCCCGGTCGATGGGTGTTATGGCCTAAATCGGCTGGCAGCGATGACGGCCCTCCGGTATCGTGCGCGGATGACTTCCCCCACTCCGGCCCCCCGCGGCGGCGTGGCGCGTGTGTGCCGTTACCTGTACCGCGTACCGCTGCTGTTGGTCCACATCATCGTGTTCCTGCCGCTCATCCTGATCGGCATGCTTCGGCCGTGGGGCGAACTGCGCGTGGGCGAGGCGACCCTGGGGGCCAAAGTGGTCAACTGGTGGCAGGGGGGGCTGATGTGGATCTTCGGCTTCCGCCTGGTGCAGATTGGCACGCCGCTGCCCGGCGCCGTGCTGTTCGTCGCCAACCACGTCAGCTGGGTCGACATCTGCATCCTGCACAGCCAGCGCATGATGGGCTTTGTCGCCAAGCGCGAGATCGCCAGCTGGCCGCTGGTCGGCTGGCTGGCCGCGCGTGGCCAGACCATCTTCCACCAGCGCGGCAACACCGAATCGCTCGGTGGCGTGATGCAGGTGATGGCTGACCGCCTGCGCGAAGGCAAGGCGGTGGGCGTGTTCCCGGAAGGGCGCACCCGCGGCGGCCACGAAGTAGGCCCGTTCCATGCCCGCATCTTCCAGGCCGCGGTTGAAACCGGCGTGCCGGTGCAGCCGGTGGCGCTGGTGTACGGGCTCAAGGGCGATGCGCAGACCATTGTCGCGTTCGGCCCCGGTGAGAGCTTCTTCGCCAATTTCCTGCGCCTGCTCGGTGAGCCGGCGCGGCGTGCAGAAGTGCACTTCCTGGCACCGATCGGTGCGCAGGACCTGGAAGGCCGTCGGCGCATCGCGGAGACGTCGCGCGCGCGCATCGTGGCGGCCATGAGCACCGGGTGAGGGTGCGGTGGCCCTGATCCCGCCACCCGTCCTGGACGCCGGCACGCCGACGTTGCACGCGGCTGACTACCAGCCGCCGCGCTGGCTGCGCAACCCGCACCTGCAATCGATGCTCAGCTCCAGCCGCATGCGCCTGCAGCGCGGCCTGCTGCTGCTGGCCGCGACCGGCGCGATCAGCGAAGAACTGATCCTCGACGGCGGTGATGGCGTGCGCCTGCAAGGCTGGCACAGCCACATCGAAGGCCGCGAACCCAAGGGCATGGCCCTGCTGCTGCACGGCTGGGAAGGCAGCGCCGAATCCAGCTACATGCGCATGGCGGCCGCGCGCATGCTCGAACAGGGCTTCGACGTGGTGCGGCTGAACTTCCGCGACCACGGCAATACCCATCATCTCAACCCCGGCATCTTCCACTCCAACCTGATCGACGAAGTGGTGCATGCCGCGGGCGATATCGCCCAGCGCTGGCCGCAGTTGCCGCTGGTGGCCGCCGGTTACTCGCTGGGCGGCAACTTCGTGCTGCGCCTGGCCCTGCGCGCGCCGGCGGCCGGCGTGCCGCTGCTGCGCGTGGCGTCGGTATGCCCGGTGCTGGACCCAGGCTTGACCATGGAGAACATCGAGAACGGTCCGGCGATGTACGACTGGTACTTCCGCCGCAAGTGGGCCGGTTCGCTGCGGCGCAAGCGCGACCTGTTCCCCGAACTGAGCGACTGCGACGACCGCGTACTGAAACTGGACATCCGCGCGCTGACCGCCTGGCTGGTCGAGCGCCACACCAGTTTCGGTTCGTTGCAGGCCTATTTCGATGGCTACTCGATTGCCGGCGATCGGCTGTCCACGTTGCAGGTGCCGGCCGACATCCTGATGGCGCAGGACGACCCGGTGATCCCCTACGCGACCTTCAGCGACTGGCAGCTGCCGCACCAGGCGCACCTGGAAACCGCCAGCTGGGGCGGACACTGTGGCTTCCTGGAAAACTGGCGCGGTGACGGCTTCTCCGAGCGCTGGGTGGCGCAGCGCCTGCAGCGCGTGCTGCAAGGCTGAACCGGCACGGGCGCGCAGGCCGCTACAATGCGGGTTTGCCCTTGAACCGGACCGCCATGCAAGACCAGATCATCCAAGCGTTGCGCCAGAACGAGGCCGACCAGGCCGTGCAGCTGGCCCAGGCGTGGACCCGTGATGAACCCGGCCAGGCCGAGGCCCACCGCTGGCTGGCGCTTGCGCTGCAGCAGCAGGGCAAGGCCGAGGACGCGATGGAGGCCCTGCAGCAGGCGCTGCAGCTGGCCCCGGACAATGCCCAGCTGCACCTGCAGCACGCCGGCCTGCTGCTGGCCCTGCGCCAGTTCGACGGCGCAGGCGAAGCACTGACGCGCACCACCGGGCTGGACCCGAACGCATTCGCCGCGTACCTGATGCAGGCCCACCTGGCGATCGGTCGCAACGATTTCGATGAAGCGCAGCGCCTGTCCACGCTGGCCTCGCGCGTCGAACCGGACCACCCGGAGCTGCTGACCATCGATGGCATGATCGCGCTGCGCCGCGATGATGCCGATCGCGCGCTGACGCTGCTGTCGGCCGCCAACCAGGCCCTGCCCAACGACATCCGCGTGCTTTACGCACTGGGCTTCGCCTACCTGGGCAAGAACATGCTGGCCTTCGCCGAGCAGGCGTTCCGCCGCGTGCTGGAACTGAACCCGACCATCGCCTCGTTGCATGGCCTGGTGGTGCAGCTGGCCATGCGCCAGGGCAACCTGGAAGCTGCGGCGGAGGCGATGCAGATCGCGCTGCAGCAGAAAGGCCTGGATACGCCGTCGATGCGCCGCCTGGCCGGCGAACTGGCGCTGCGCAGCGGCCAGCCGCTGCAGGCGCTGGAACACCTGCTGCCGTTGCTGGAATCGGCGCCCGGCGACCGCGATGTGTTGCAGCTGCTGCTGATGTCCTGGCAGCGCCTGGGCCGCGAAGACGAGGCCCGCGCACGCCTGGATGCCGCCCTGGAGCAGCACCCGCAGCTGCACGACCTGTGGCTGGCACGCCTGGCGGTGGAGGAGGTCGGCAGTGCCACCGCCGCCGCTACGGTCGAGCGCTGGATGGACGCGATGCCGGGCCACCTGCCGGCGCTGGAAGCGCGCCTGCGGCTGCACGACATGGTGGGCGAACACGCGCAGGCCGAAGCGATCGCCGAGCGTATCGTCAGCCTCGAGCCGGGCCGCGTCAGCGGCGAGACCCGCCTGGTCGAAGGCCTGCTGCAGCGCGATCCGGCGGCCGCCATCGCCCGCGTGCAGGCGCTGATCGGCATGGCGCCGGAAGGCCACCGCGCCGACCTGCGCACCTGGCTGGGCGAGATCCAGGATCGCGCCGGGCAGCACGAAGACGCACTGCAGACCTGGCTGGCCCTGCAGGCCGACCAGGCCCCGCAGCGCCTGCCGCTGCCGCCGCAGGCCAAGGCACCGCCGAGCTGGCCGGACAAGGGCGAGATCGACGGTGATGCCACTTCCGCGCCGATCTTCCTGTGGGGGGCGCCGGGGTCGGGTGTGGAGCGCGTGGCGACCGGCCTGGCCGCGGCCAGCCCGGTGCTGCGCAGCGACCGCTATACCTCCAACGCACCCGACGACGCGTTCCAGAACTACCACACGCTGCAGGACCTCGCTTCGGGCGTGCTGACGCCGGAGCGGCTGGTGCAGCGCTGGCGCGAACAGCTGCCGTCGCGCGGCGTGCAGGACGACGCGATCATCGACTGGCTGCTGTGGTGGGACAACGCGCTGCTGTGGGCGCTGCGCCCGCAGTTGCCGCAGGGCCGCCTGCTGGTGGTGCTGCGCGACCCGCGCGACATGCTGCTGGACTGGGTGGCCTACGGTGCGGCCGCGCCGCTGGCGATGACCTCGCTGGCCGAAGCCAGCGAATGGCTGACGCGCGCACTGGCCCAGGTCGCCGCTTTGCACGAGGATGATCTGTACCCGCAGGTGCTGCTGCGCATCGACCAGATCGGCAACGATCCGCAGGCGATGGCCGATCTGCTGGGCCGCCTGTTCGAGCGGCCGATGCCGCCGGCCGCGCAGCTGGGCGCGCCGCGCTTCCCGCCGGGCCACTGGCGCAACTACCGCGACGTGATGAGCGCCGCCTTCGCCAAGCTCACCCCGATCGCGGTGCGCCTGGGTTACCCGGAAGAGTGAGGACACGCCGATGCAACTGAGCAGCCACAGCCTGACCAACGGTGCACCGATCGACCGCGAATTCGCCGCCGGCGATGCCGCAGGCTTCGCACCGGACCGCAATCCGCACCTGGCCTGGAGCGATGTGCCGGAGGGCACCCGTTCGTTCCTGCTGGTATGCGTCGATCCGGACGTGCCGACCGTGCCGGAGACGGTCGGCCGCACCGACATGAGCGTGCCACGCGACCAGCCACGCTGCGATTTCGTGCACTGGGTGATGGCCGATATCCCGGCCTCGGTGCAGGAGATCGCCGCAGGCAGCTGCAGCGACGGCTTCGTGGTGAAGGGCAAGACCACGCCGGCCGGGCCGGCCGGCAGCCGCCAGGGCCTGAACGACTTCACCGGCTGGTTCGCCGGCAACCCGGACATGGCCGGTGACTACCTGGGCTACGACGGCCCCTACCCGCCGTTCAACGACGAGCGCGTGCACCGCTACTTCTTCCGCGTGTTCGCGCTGGACGTGGCGTCGCTGCAGCTGCCGGCACGCTTCACCGCCGCCGACGCCTACCGCGCCATGCACGGCCACGTGCTGGCCGAGGCGGCACTGCACGGCACCTACACGTTGAATCCGGCGCTGGGCTGAGGCGGCATAACGGGTCGTGCCGGCCGCTGGCCGGCAACGCCCGTGTGCTGCCGGATCCGCGCATGGCAGCCGGCCAGCGGCCGGCTCTACCCACAACGAAGAAGGGCGGCCTTGCGGCCGCCCTCCACCCATCAGCCGACTGACAGTCGGCTCTGCATCACTTCTCGATGGCCGACTCGACCACCATGTCCAGCACATACGCCTGCGACGGCGCATCGGCCGGCGGATTCTTCACTTCGTAGCGCTTCACGCGCACCACGTTGCGCACGCCGTCTTCATGGGTGTAGCCCTCGATGTTGCCGTAGAAGTTCTCGAACTTGCCCGGCTCACCCTGCTTCAGGCCCTTGTCGTCGAACTTCACTTCGCGCACCTGCAGGCACTGGTAGTCCGGAATCAGCGGGTGCGAGCACTTCTGCGTCTTCGCGGCCACTTCCAGGAACACGGTTTCGCCGGCGCCGCCGTAGCGGGTTTCAGCGGTCGGTTCCGGGTTGAACACCAGCACGTCGCCCTTGGCGTTGGTCAGGGTCAGCTTGCCATCGGCATCCTGCTCGGCCTTCAGTTCGCCCTGCAGGCGGCTCGACACGGCTTCGTCCAGCGCCATCAGCGCCTTGTCGGTGCAGGCCATCATGGTCGAGGCCATCGCACTGACCGTCAGCTTGCCGTCGGCCAGGGTGTAGCCGCCGCCCATGCGGTTGCAGGTGTTGCTGACCGACAGGCGGCCGTCAGCGAAGTCCAGAGTGACCGGCTTGCCTTCGCGGGCGAACAGCGCGTCGATGCGCTTGCCGTCGGCGCCGGTGGCCTGCTGCAGCAGCCAGTGCTGGCTCTGCAGGCGCTGCGCATCCAGGTGCGCCAGCGTCTGCTGATCTGCTGCCTTGGCTGCGGCCGGGGCCACGTCGTCGCCGCCGGTGCCGGCCGGGGCCGGGGTCTGGCTGCAGGCGGCCATCAGGGCCAGCGGGAGGAGCAGGGTGAGCTTGCGGTTCATGGTGATTCTCCTTGGGGAACCGTGGGGGAAACGGGGTGGGGCCGGCCATGGGGTTACCGTGCCCCAGTGCTGTTCAGCTGCCAGAGGGCAGCCACAGCAGCAGCGCCGCGCCCAGCGCGATGCGGTAGAGGGCGAAGGCCGTGAACCTGTGCGACTTGATGTAGCCCATCAGCCACTTCACTACGACGAAGCCGGTGATGGCCGCGGCAAGGAAGGCCACGCCCACCTCGGTCCAGTTCTCGCTGCCCAGCTGCCCGTCCCTGGCCAGTTCCAGGAAGGTGTAGGCGCTGGCGGCGAACATGGTGGGAATGCCGACCAGGAACACGAACTCGGCGGCAGCGGCGCGACGGCTCAGGCCCAGCAGCATGGCCAGGAAGATCGCCGAGGCCGAGCGCGAGGTTCCGGGGAACACGCCGGCCACGACCTGTGCCAGGCCCACGCCGATCGCCACTGTCCAGGTCACCTGGTCGCGATCGGGCAGCCGCGCGGTGTAGGCCTCCACCAGCAGCATCCAGACGCCACCGATGATCAGTGCCCAGGCCACCGGGCTGACCGTCTCCGGCAGCGACCAGCCGGCCTTGCGCACCACCAGGCCGACCACGGCGGTAACCAGGAACGCAGCGCCCAGCTTGAACACGTACTCACGGTTCTCGCGCTGGTTGAAGCCGGTGGCCAGCTGCAGCAGGCGCTGGCGGAACACCAGCACCACGGCCACGATCGCGCCGGCCTGGATGACGATGTTGAAGAAGTCCGAGCGGGCACCCAGCCAGTGTTGGGCGATGAGCAGGTGGCCGGTGCTGGAGATCGGCAGGAATTCGGTCAAGCCTTCGAGGATGCCCAGCAGCAGGGCGGAGAGCAGGTCGGACATGGACGGTGCGGGCACGCGCGGCAGGAAGGAAGAAGGTCGAGAGGATAGACGATCCCTGCTGCACCAAACGGGTGCGTCTGTTGGCAAGTGCACCCGTTTGGTGCGCGGGGCAATGCACCGGTACGGGGCGCTCGGCCAAAAATCAATGACTTGCGGCCTTCGAAAAGTTGGCACGGTCATTGCTGTACCTCAGCAGGCATTCATCCCCATCCGAGGTCGTACCGATGTCCGTGGAAAACGTTGAGAAGCTGATCAAGGACAACCAGATCGAGTTCGTCGATCTGCGTTTCGTGGACATGCGTGGCGTCGAGCAGCACGTCACCTTCCCGGTCAGCATCGTCGAACCGTCGCTGTTCGAAGAAGGCAAGATGTTCGACGGCAGCTCGATCGCCGGCTGGAAGGGCATCAACGAATCGGACATGGTGCTGCTGCCGGACCCGTCCAGCGCCTACGTTGATCCGTTCTACGCCGATCCGACCCTGGTGATCAGCTGTGACATCCTCGATCCGGCCACCATGCAGGCCTATGGCCGCTGCCCGCGCGGCATCGCCAAGCGTGCCGAGGCCTACCTGAAGTCCTCCGGCATCGCCGAAACCGCGTTCTTCGGCCCGGAGCCGGAATTCTTCATCTTCGACTCGGTCCGTTTCGCCAACGAAATGGGCAACACCTTCTTCAAGGTCGACTCGGAAGAAGCGGCGTGGAACAGCGGCGCCAAGTATGACGGCGCCAACAGCGGCTACCGTCCCGGCGTGAAGGGCGGCTACTTCCCGGTTCCGCCGACCGACACCCTGCACGACCTGCGCGCCGAGATGTGCAAGACCCTGGAACAGGTCGGCATCGAAGTGGAAGTGCAGCACCACGAAGTGGCCACCGCCGGCCAGTGCGAGATCGGCACCAAGTTCAGCACCCTGGTGCAGAAGGCCGACGAGCTGCTGCGCATGAAGTACGTCATCAAGAACGTCGCGCACCGCAACGGCAAGACCGTCACCTTCATGCCCAAGCCGATCGTCGGCGACAACGGCAGCGGCATGCATGTGCACCAGTCGCTGTCCAAGGGCGGCACCAACCTGTTCTCCGGTGACGGCTACGGTGGCCTGAGCCAGCTGGCGCTGTGGTACATCGGCGGCATCTTCAAGCATGCCAAGGCCATCAATGCCTTCGCCAACTCGGGCACCAACAGCTACAAGCGCCTGGTGCCGGGCTTCGAGGCGCCGGTGATGCTGGCCTATTCGGCCCGCAACCGTTCGGCGTCGTGCCGTATTCCGTGGGTCTCCAACCCGAAGGCGCGCCGCATCGAAATGCGCTTCCCGGATCCGATCCAGTCCGGCTACCTGACCTTCACCGCGCTGATGATGGCCGGCCTGGACGGCATCAAGAACCAGATCGACCCGGGTGCACCGAGCGACAAGGACCTGTACGACCTGCCGCCGGAAGAAGAGAAGCTGATCCCGCAGGTCTGCTCCTCGCTGGACCAGGCGCTGGAAGCGCTGGACAAGGACCGCGAGTTCCTCAAGGCCGGCGGCGTGATGAGCGATGACTTCATCGACGGCTACATCGCGCTGAAGATGCAGGAAGTGACCAAGTTCCGCGCGGCCACCCACCCGCTGGAATACCAACTGTACTACGCCAGCTGACCGGACGCGATGGCGGTGGGTTCCCCCTCCCACCCGCCGCCATCGCTTCCGTTTTCGCGGCTGGGGAGCCGCGGTTGTAGGGGGTCAGATCCGTTTCGCGCCGCGAAAGGGCTCTGACCCCACCCCAGGGGCAAGAGAGAGACCGGATACGCGACCAGGGCCGCCCTCCCTCCCGCGTCGGTCGTGCAAGGAGAGAGGCACGGCCGTCCCGGCCCTGTACGTGTCCGGTGCAACAGCCACGGTCATCACCCTGATGACCTGTGGTTGCCTGATGCCAACGCGCGCTGGCGCGCTGGCCCCATCCACCATCGGGACATGCGCATGAAACTGATCTCCGCCATCATCCGACCGTTCAAGCTCGACGAGGTCCGCGAGGCCCTGTCCGATGCAGGCGTGTCGGGCATCACCGTGACCGAAGTGAAAGGTTTCGGTCGCCAGAAGGGCCACACCGAGCTGTATCGCGGCGCCGAGTACGTCGTCGATTTCCTGCCCAAGATCAAGATCGAAACGGTGGTCACCGACGAGCGTGCCGACGCGGTGATCGAAGCGATCCAGTCGTCGGCAGGCACCGGCAAGATCGGTGACGGCAAGATCTTCGTCACCGCCGTCGAACAGGTCATCCGCATCCGCACCGGCGAAATCGGTGCCGACGCGCTGTAACCCCCTTCCGGAGACTCCCCAATGAAGATGCGCCTTCTCACCGGGTGGCAGGCCCGGTTCCACCTGGTGTGCCTGTTGATGCTGCTCAGCGCGCTGGCTGCAGGTGCGTGGCCGGGCAGCGCCCATGCCCAGGCACAGGTGTCGCCGCTGCCGAGCGAAACCGTTGCGGTCGAGCCGCTGCACGATCCGGCCGCCAGCGCCGCTGCGCCGGCCGTGGCCGAAGCGGCCGCCGCCTACGATCGTGGCGACGTCGCCTGGATGCTCACCTCCACGTTGCTGGTGCTGCTGATGGTGGTGCCGGGCCTGGCCCTGTTCTACGGCGGACTGGTGCGTTCGAAGAATGTGCTGTCGGTGCTCAGCCAGATCCTGGTGGTGTTCTCGCTGGTGCTGCTGCTGTGGGTGTCCTACGGCTACAGCGCGGTGTTCAGCGCGGGCAATCCATTCTTCGGTTCGTTCACCGAATTCGCCTTCCTCAAGGGCTTCACGCCCGACTCGGTGGGCAACACGCCGATCAAGGGCCTGCCGGACTACCTGTTCGTCGCCTTCCAGTCGACCTTCGCCGGCATCACCACCGCGCTGATCGTCGGCGCATTCGCCGAGCGCATCAAGTTCCGCGCGGTGCTGCTGTTCTCGGCGCTGTGGTTCACCCTCAGCTACATCCCGATGGCACACATCGTCTGGGGCGGCGGCTACCTGGGTGAACTGGGCGCGATCGACTTCGCCGGTGGCACCGTGGTCCACATCAACGCGGGCGTGGCCGGCCTGGTTGGCGCGTGGTTCGTCGGCAAGCGCCTGGGCTACGGCCAGACCGCGCTGAAGCCGCACAACGTACCGTTTACCTACATCGGCGCCATGCTGCTGTGGGTGGGCTGGTTCGGCTTCAATGCCGGTTCCGCCGCTGCGGCCGATACGGTGGCCTCGCTGGCCTTCCTCAATACCGTGCTGGCCACCGCCGCCGCCGTGCTCGGCTGGACCCTGGTGGAAGCGATCGGCAAGGGCAAGCCGTCGGCACTGGGTGCGGCGTCGGGTGCGGTGGCCGGCCTGGTCGGCATCACCCCGGCCTGTGGCACCGTCGGGCCGCTTGGCGCGATCGTGATCGGCTTCGTCGCCGGCGTGGTCTGCGTGTGGGGCGTGACCGGTCTCAAGCGCCTGCTGAAAGTGGACGACACGGCCGACGTGTTCGGTGTGCATGGTGTCGGCGGCATCGTCGGCGCGATCCTCACCGGCGTGTTCAGTGCACAGTCGCTGGGCGGTACCAAGGCCGATCTGGATATTGCCCACCAGGTGTGGGTGCAGGTGGTCAGCGTCGGCCTGACCGTACTGTGGTCGGCGGTGGTGACCGCGGTCATCCTGCTGATGGTCAAGGTCGTGGTCGGCCTGCGCGTGACCGAAGAGGCCGAACGCACCGGCCTGGATGTGACTTCGCACGGCGAGTCTGCCTACGAGGCCTGAGGTAGCGGCGTACTGACGTGGTGGGTGCCGACCGTTGGTCGGCACCCTGGTATGCATCATCAAGCGCAATCGCGCACAATCAGGCCATGCAACCGATCCGCACCACTGTGATGCTCTCGGCCTGCCTGCTGCTGGCCGCCTGCGCTTTCACGCCACGAGAGACGCGCAACCCGCTCGCCACCTGGGTGCCGTCACCCAACCAGAACGCGCGCACGCCGGTCATCATCGTCATCCACCACACCGAGCAGAAATCGGTGCAGCAGAGCCTGCATACGTTGCGCACGGCCAACAGCGGTGGGCCGGTCAGTGCGCACTACCTGATCGGCGCCGATGGCCATCGTTACCAGCTGGTGGCCGATGAGCGCCGCGCCTGGCACGCTGGCGCCGGGCGCTGGGGCACCATCACCGATCTCAACTCGGCTTCGATCGGTATCGAGCTCGACAACGATGGCCGCAGCCCGTTCAGTGCGGCACAGATCGAATCACTGGTCCTGCTGCTGCGCGACCTCACCACCCGCCTGAACATCCCACCGCGCCAGGTGATTGGCCACGCCGATCTGGCGCCGACGCGCAAGCAGGATCCGAGCCGCTTCTTCCCCTGGCAGCAGTTGGCCGAGGCCGGCTTCGGCGTCTGGCCGCGCGCGGCCGACGGCGCGGCACCGGAGGGTTTCGACGCGTGGAATGCGCTGGCGCGCTTCGGTTACCCGCTCGGCAACCGCGAGGCCACCGTCGCCGCGTTCCATCGCCGCTTCCGTGGCCGCGACGACCTGCCGAAGACACTGGATGCCGAGGACGCGCGCATCCTGCATTCGTTGCTGCTGCAGATACCGTGACCCCGCGCATGAACGCTTGACCCCGCGCTGGGTTGCCGCCCAGCGGCCGGCACTCCACCATGGCGGCATGATCGATTCCGCTACGTTCTTCAAGCGCAAGCACTGGACCCTGTTGGCAGCGGCGGTGCTCGCCGGTTGCGCCACCACCGCTCCCCGCACGGGCTCCGAAGCGCCCACGCCGACCTCGCCGCCGGCGGCCACCTACGCCAAGGTCGACTGGAAAGCCCTGCCAGCGGTCTCCGACAGCGATCTGCAGGCCGGCTTCGTGGCTTGGCGCAGCAGCTGCGCCCGCCTGAAAAACGACGCGGTCTGGGCCAAACCCTGCGCCACCGCCGCCGCGGTATCAGACAAGGACCCGGCCGCGATCCGCCAGTTCCTGCAGCGCGACCTCGATGCCTACGCGCTGCGTGCCGGTGGCCATCAGGCCGACGGGTTGATTACCGGCTACTACGAGCCGATCTACCCCGGCAGCCTGACCCGCACCGACAAGGCGACGGTACCGGTCTACGGCACGCCCGATGATCTGATCGTGGTGCAGCTGGACAGCCTCTACCCGGAACTGAAGGGCAAGCGCCTGCGCGGGCGCGTCGAAGGCAAGGTGCTCAAGCCCTATGACGATGCCGGCACCATCGCCAGCAAGGGCGCCAAGGCGCCGGTACTGGCCTGGCTGACCGACCCGATGGACCTGCAGCTGCTGCAGATCCAGGGGTCCGGCCGCGTGCGCCTGGGCGACGGCACGCAGATTCGGCTGGCCTACGCAGAGCAGAACGGACACCCCTACCGCGCCATCGGTCGCTGGCTGGTGGACCAGGGTCAGCTGAAGAAGGAAGACGTCACCATGGACGCGATCCGCAGCTGGGCCCGGGCCAATCCCGCGCGGGTGCCTGAGCTGCTGCGCAGCAACCCCAGCTACGTGTTCTTCGTGCGCAACCCGGACAGCCCGGAGGGCCCGCGCGGTTCGCTGAACGTGCCGCTCACCGCCGGCTACAGCGTGGCGGTTGATCGTACCGTGGTGCCACTGGGCAGCCTGCTGTGGCTGTCCACCACGCGCCCGGACGGCAGCCCGGTGGTGCGCCCGGTGGCCGCGCAGGACACCGGCGGCGCCATTGCCGGCGAAGTGCGCGCCGACCTGTACTGGGGCAGCGGCGATGCCGCCGGCAAGCTGGCTGGCGACATGAAGCAGAAGGGCAACATCTGGATGCTGTGGCCGAAGGGCGTGCCCCTGCCGAACTGAAGCAGCAGGGGTCGGATCCCTTCCAAAGGGAAGGGCTCTGACCCCGGATGCCTGATAATGGCGCCATTCCGTACTTTCCGGCCGCGCCTGCGGCCAGGGCTCCTGCAATGACCTACGCAAAGCACAACGCAAGATCCGGCGCGAAATCCGCCGCAAAGAAGTACTACAAGCACTGGGCCGAATCGGGCCTGGGCAAGGGCAACGTGCTGATGGAAGCGCGCGGCGAGAAGATCGTGCGGCAGGTGGAAATCTACGGCACCAAGATGGTCTGGGCCGACGAGCATGCCCACAGCGACGACCGCTTCCTGCTGGCCGACCAGCCGGTGTCGTTCCTGGATTTCGACGAGGACGACGAAATCTCCGCGCGCGAATTCGAAAGCGCCTGGAAGAAGGCCCGGGAAGCCACCGGCTACCCGGTGTAATCCCCCCGGCACCCGCCCTTGCAGCGCCGAGCCTTGCTCGACGCTGCAAAAGCGGGCGTGTGAAATGTTATATGATTACATTTCACCGTAACCGCCCCTTCCCATGAAGACTCCCACCCTGGTGGCCGCCCTCGCGGCCGCACCGTTCGCCCCTGAAGCACTCGCACAGTCTGCCGACGCCGCGCTCACCCTCGGCAAGGTGCAGGTACATCAGCACGGCGAAGGCCAGCTCAGCGCGCACCAGGTGTTGACCTCGGTGGACGTGCTGGGTGCAGACCAGATCGAAAGCCGCAACGTCTCGCACAGCTGGGAACTGCTCGGGCAGATGCCCGGCATCCAGCTCACCGAAACCCGGCAGGGCGCCGAATCGGGCAAGGTCAGCTTCCGCGCCTTCAACGGCGAGGGCTACCTCAACGCCATCAAGACGCTGATCGACGGCATCCCCAGCAACGTCAACAGCGGCAACCAGCGCTTCATCGACATGCTGTTTCCGCTGGACATCAGCTACATCGAAGTGGTGCGTGGTACCAACGACCCGCGCTACGGCCTGCACAACATCGGCGGCAACGTGAACTTCGGCACGCGCCAGGGCGGCAGCTACACCGATGCGCGGCTGGCCTACGGCAGCTATAACACCCGCGATGCGCAGCTGGCAGTCGGCCGTGAAGCCAATGGCTTCGCGCAGAACTATTTCGTCGGCACCCAGGCCAGCGACGGCTACCGCGACCACGACACCTCGAAGAAATATTCGCTGGGCGGCAAGTGGTTCTACGGCTCGCTGGACGACGGCCTGCGCGTGGGACTGACCGCGCGCGCGTACCACCACGAAGCCGACGAACCCGGCTTCATGACCGCCGACGAGCTGCGCACGCATCGCCGTGGCAGCGACCTGCGCAACGGCAACGATGGCGATGACCGCGACATGCGCCAGATCGCCGTGCACCTCGACCTGAAGCTGTCCGACGCGCTCACCTTCGGCACGCGGCTGTACTACAACCGCTATGAAGACGACCGCCGCGTGACCTTCAGCGACCTGCCCACCGGCAACCTGCCGCGCCAGCGCCGCGTGTGGGACGAGCGGCAGCATGGCCTGCTCAGCACGCTGACCTGGCAGGCCAGCCCCACGCTTACTGTCGAGGGCGGCCTGAACTACGAGCAGCAGGACAACGGCTACCTCCGCGAGCGCTACGCCTACGCCGAACCCACTGATTTCGGCCAGCCCCCGGCGCGGGTGCAGAACAACGATCGCCACAGCTTCGACAACTGGGGTGCCTACGTACAGGCCATCTACCAGCCGGTCGAGGCCTGGAAGATCGTGCCGGCCTACCGCGTCGACCGTTTCAGTGGCCGCACGCACCTGATGAACGGCATCACCGCTCGGCTGCAGGATTACGGCAGCATCGGCCAGCCCAAGCTGAGCATCATCCACAGCCTGGGCCAGACCACTCACGTCTACGCGAACTGGGGCCGCACCTTCCAGGTGCTGACCGGGTCTACCGCACCGGCCTACCTCACCCCGGGACAGGCACCGATGCAGCCGTCCACCAACACCGGCATGGAGCTGGGCCTGAAATTCCAGCCGTTTGCCGGCAGCCAGGCACGCCTCGCGGTGTGGCAGCAGGACGCGGAAAACGAGGTGTCCAACATGCCGGCCACCGGCACCACGGTCACCCTGGGCAAGACCCGCCGGCGCGGCGTGGATGCGCAGCTGAGCCTGCAACTGGGCGACGACTGGACGGTATGGGCGTCGCACGCCTACCAGGAAGCGAAGATCACCCGCGACGACCGCGATGCCAGCATTTCCCTGCAGGGCCGGGAAGTGGCCGCCACCCCGCGCCACATCAGCAATCTGGGCGTGGACTACCGCGCCACGGATGCGCTGCGGCTGGGCCTGCAGGCGCGTGCACAGGGTGATTACTACCTGGAAGAGCGCAACGTGGCCGGCAAGTTCGGAGGCTTCGCCGTGCTCGACCTCAGCGCGGCCTACCAACTCACCCCGCGTTTCAGCGTGGACCTGCAGCTGAAGAACGTTACCGGCCGCGAGTACGCCTACGCCTGGTACGACAGCTTCTTCTGGGACAGCGCCCGCCCGATGTTCTCGCCGGCCCCGGGTCGCAGCGTGTTCGTCGGCCTCAACATGAAGCTGTAACCGGCCACGCATCTGGTAGTGGTCGAGCTTGCTCGACCTGCGGCAGGGGTCAGAGCCCTTTCCAGGCGGAAAGGGATCCGACCCCGGACCCCGCAGCGCCTGCGGTCAGATCCCTTTCCGCGAGGAAAGGGCTCTGACCCCGAACCCCGCGTTTTGCACTACATTGGTGCAATGTCCGACCCCGCACCCCCGCCGTCCCTCGATGCCCTGGGCACGCCGCTGGCCTGGGCCGGGGCCGATGGCCGCATCATCGGCTGCAACCCGGCCTTCGGGCGCTGGCTGGGCGTCAGCGGTCGCCGCCTGCTGGGCCAGCCACTGGCCGCACTGGAAGTGCAGGGCGAAGCCCTGGCCCACTTCCTGGCACGCGATGAGCGCGACAGTCTGCGCCTGAACCGGCTGGCGCTGGCGGTGCCCGGCGAGGCGCCGCGCTTCGCCGAGGGCTGGATGAGCCGGCGCGACGATGGCGGCTGGTTGCTGGAGGCGCATCCGGTCGATGAATTCCCCGGGCTCGACCCGACCCAGGCCCTGCCCAGCGCGCTCAGTGCAGCGCTGAAGGGGCTGGCCCATGAGCTGCGCAACCCGCTGGCCGGGTTGAAGGGCGCGGCCCAGCTGCTGGCCCGCCGGGCCGCACAGCGCGATGCCAGCGAACGCGAACTGATCGAGCTGATCGGCTCGGAGATCGAACGTCTCAACGGCCTGCTCGACCAGCTGCTGTCGCCGGCCCCGGCCGCACCCCACGCCGAACTGAACATCCATGCCGCGCTCGAGCGCGTGCTGCGCCTGGCCGAGAACGAGGCCGGCTGGGCGGTACGCCTGCAGCGCGACTACGACCCCAGCATTCCCGAGTTCCATGGCGACGTCGACCGCCTCACCCAGGCGGTGTGGAACCTGGTGCGCAACGCGATCCAGGCCGGTGCCGGCAGCATCACCCTGCGCACCCGCGTGGAGCATGGCGTGCGCATCGCCGAACACCTGCACACGTTGGCCTTGCGCCTGGAAATCGCTGACGACGGCCGTGGCGTGCCCGAGGAACTGGCCGAACACCTGTTCCTGCCGCTGGTCAGTGGCCGTGCCGAAGGCACTGGACTCGGCCTGGCATTGGCCCAGCAGGTGGCACGCGAGCATCGCGGCACGCTGACCTACCGCTCGCGTCCGGGCCATACCGTGTTCACCCTGCTGTTGCCGATCGGCAACGGCGCCGCTCCGGCCGAGGAGGCCCCGCGCGATGTCTGAGTCCCCCACCACCGCGCAGCGCATCTGGGTGGTCGACGATGACCGTGCCGTGCGCTTCGTGCTGTGCACCGCGCTGCGCGAGGCGGGTTACCAGGTCGTCGATTTCGACAGCGCCGCCCCGGCCCTGCAGGCGTTGAGCGAGGGCCCGCCGCCGGCCCTGCTGTTCACCGATGTGCGCATGCCCGGCGACGATGGCCTGGTGCTGCTGGACAAGCTCAAGGCCGCGCTGCCGCAGCTGCCGGTGGTGGTGATGTCGGCCTACACGGATGTCGCCAGCACGGCCGGCGCGTTCCGCGGCGGCGCGCATGAATTCCTGTCCAAGCCGTTCGACCTGGACGATGCGGTGGCGTTGGCGCAACGCGTGCTGCCGGCGGTTGCACCGGCCATGGCAGCGCCCACCCCTGCGCTCGAAACCGGCAGCGACCAGCCGCCGCAGCTGGTCGGTGATACACCGCCGATGCGCGCGCTGTTCCGCGCCATCGGTCGCCTGGCGCAGGCACCGCTGGCGGTGCTGATCACCGGCGAGACCGGCACCGGCAAGGAGCTGGTGGCCAATGCGTTGCATCGCGAATCGCCGCGCGCGCAGGGTCCGTTCGTCGCGCTCAACACCGCTGCAATCCCATCCGAGCTGCTGGAAAGCGAGTTGTTCGGCCACGAGGCCGGTGCCTTCACCGGTGCGCAGCGCCGCCATATTGGCCGCTTCGAGCAGGCCAACGGGGGCACGCTGTTCCTTGATGAGATCGGCGACATGCCGCTGCCGTTGCAGACCCGGTTGCTGCGCGTGCTGGCGCAGGGCGAGTTCTTCCGCGTCGGCGGCCGCGAACTGATCCGCGTCGATGTGCGCGTGGTCGCCGCCACCCACCAGGACCTGGAAGGGCTGGTCGCACAGGGGAAGTTCCGTGCCGACCTGCTGCATCGCCTGGACGTGGTGCGCCTGCAGCTGCCGCCGCTGCGCGAGCGCCGCGAGGACATCGCGCAGCTGGCCAGCACCTTCCTGGCCGCCGCCGCACGCAGGCTGGACACGCCACCGAAGCGCCTCACCGCCGCGGCCCTGCAGGCGCTGCGCGAACACGACTGGCCCGGCAACGTGCGCGAACTGGAAAACGTGTGCTGGCGGATGGCCGCGCTGGCCGCCGCTGACACCATCGGCGTGGCCGACGTCGATACCGCGCTGAACCGTACGCGGGGCCGTCGCGGCAGCATCAGCGCTGCCGATCCAGGCCAGTGGGAAGCGCTGCTGGCCGAATGGGCGCGCCGCCAGCTGGCCGAAGGCGTGGAAGGGCTGCATGCGCAGGTGCGCGAGCGGGTCGACCATGCGCTGCTGGAGGCGGCGCTTCAGATTACCCATGGCCGCCGCGCCGAAGCCGCTGCCCGCCTGGGCCTGGGCCGCAATACGCTTACCCGCAAGCTGGGCGCCGGGCGCCGCCGCGGGGGCCATTGAACGGTCCCTGCACGCGATCCTCGCGCCCGCTTGCCGAACCGTTGATCGTTCATGGACGATGCAATGCTTAGTGTCACCTGCAAGGAGTCTTCGATGCGTCTGTCCTTTGCCATCCTCCCGTTGTCCGCCGCCGTGCTGCTGTCTGCCTGTGGCAGTGCGCCGAAGAAGGCTGAGCCCACGCCGCCTCCGCCGACCGTGGTCAGTGCTGCGAAGCAGGGCGAGGCCAATCTCGCGCCGGCCTCGGCCAGCATCGTCAGTGGCCGCATCGCGCTGATGGTGGAACCCGGTGGCATCCACATCACCGGCCTGGTCGGTGGCCTGCAGCCGATGCAGCAGGCCGGCTTCCACATCCATGAGCGCGGCGACTGCAGTGCGGTGGATGCCAGCAGTGCCGGCAATCACTTCAATCCCGGTGGCGCTGCGCATGGCCGCGCCGGCACCGGCAAGCACCACCTGGGCGACATGGACAATCTGCGTGCCGATGCCCAGGGCCGCGCCAACGTCGATATCCACCTCAAGGGGGTTACCCTTGGCGGAGGCGCCGCCACCGATATCGCCGGACGCGCACTGGTCGTGCATGCCAACGCCGACGACTATCGCAGCCAGCCCGCCGGCAATGCCGGCGTCCGCATCGCCTGTGGCGTGATCCGGGTCGTCCGCTGATCACTGCAGGCATCATCGAGGGAGAGATTCCAATGCGTCTGATCCACACTTCGCTGTTTGCGGCCATCGCCGCGCTGGGCCTGGCGGCCTGTAACCAGCAGCCCGCCGCGCCGCAGACTGAAACTCCGCCGGCCGCGCCGGCTGACGGCGCCACCACCGAGCCGGCTGCAACTCCTGAACCGGCTGCGGCACCGGCGGCCGATGCTTCGGCAACGGCCGAGCTGGTACCGACCCAGGGCAACGAGACCAAGGGCAGCGTCACCTTCAAGGTGGTTGATGGCAAGGTCCACGTGACCGGCCAGATCACCGGCCTGAAGCCAGGCAGCGAACATGGCTTCCACATTCACGAGAAGGGCGACTGCAGCGCGCCGGACGGCATGAGCGCCGGCGGCCACTTCAACCCGGGCAAGCAGGATCACGGCAACGTCGCCACCGATCCGCACCACGGCGGCGACATGCCAAACATCAAGGCCGACGACAAGGGCGTGGCCACCATCGACGGCCCGGTGTCGAGCAACGTCAACATCGGCAAGGGTGATGACTTCGACATCATCGGCCGTGGCCTGATCGTCCACGCCGATGCGGACGACTACAAGACCCAGCCAACCGGCAACGCCGGCGCGCGCCTGGCCTGTGCGGTGATCCAGAAGGCCCCGTAAGAAACAAAGAACGCCGGCGCAAGCCGGCGTTTTTCCTGATGGGTAGTGCCGGCCGCTGGCCGGCAATCACAGATCCGGAGGTGCCGGCCAGCGGCCGGCACTACCCACAGATCACCCGGATCAGCGCGCCAGCAGTTCGCGCGCGTCCTGCCCGGCCTCGCAGTGCACGAACAGTACCGGCACGCCGTGTGCTTCCAGCACCGCAGCCATCTGTCGCTGGCGCATCAGGAACTGCTCGTAGATGCCCTGCAGGCGATCGCAGTCGTTCTTGCTGTGGCTGTAGTGCGCGCACCACCCGGCCGGGTCGAACAGCGCCATGCGTGCTTCGCCATGCGTATAGCGCAGCAGCGGCTCGGGCGCGGCATTGAGCCACTCGTCCTCGCCCGGCGCCATGATCGCGGTCTCGATCAGCGGCCACAGTGCGGCCAGGCCCTGGTTGTCGTACTGCATCGACATCATCGCGGCCAGGTCGTTCACGGTGAAATAGCGCGCGTGCTCGATGCGGGCACCGAAGGTGTTCTGCGCCATCAGCGCGGTGTCGGCATGCGCCATGCCGTTGGCCAGCAAGGTTTCTTCCAGCGCATCGGCGACCGCGTTGGTGGTGGCTACATCGCTGCCGGTCAGCAGGAACGGCACCACGCGCAGGCCACCGCCCACCAGCGTGGCATCGGCCTGGAACGGCAGTGGCACGTCACCCTCGGCATCGGTACCGAAGGCCAGCAGGCGCGGGCCCTGGTTGCGGCCCGGGGCACGCATCTGCAGCTCTTCCAGGCGGCGATGGATCGGCCAGCCCGGACGCAGCACTTCGGCCGGGTCGAAATGCGCGGCGGCGAACACCAGGTCCAGCTCGGCGACCTGCGGCACCAGCTTGGCCAGGTCACGGCCGACGCGTTCGGCCAGTTCACCGGCCTGTTCAGCGCTGAGCACCGCCTGGCGGGGGATTTCGCCGCCGGCCAGTTCCAGGGCCAGCACGCCAAGGGCATTCATCGCGGGGTCGGGTTTGCTCATGGTTCCACGGTTGGCCCATCACAGGGCGGCAGCTACACTTGGCTCCATTATGCCTGCTCCGTCGTGCAGGCCATGTTGCAGACACCCTCATCCATGCCAGGTATCTCCATGCCCAACGCTCGTCCCGTCGCCATCCTCGGTGGCGTCCGCATTCCGTTCTGCCGCCAGAACACCGCGTATTCGGATGTCGGCAACCTCGGCATGTCGGTCCGTACGCTGGGCGCGCTGGTCGAACGGTTCGGCCTGCATGGCCAGCAACTGGGTGAAGTGGCGATGGGCGCGGTGATCAAGCATTCCAGCGACTGGAACCTGGGCCGCGAAGCGACGCTGTCGTCCGGCCTGTCGCCGCTGACCCCGGGCATCACCCTGCAGCGTGCCTGCGGCACCTCGCTGGACAGCATCATCACCGTTGCCAACAAGATCGCACTGGGGCAGATCGAATCGGGCATCGGTGGCGGTTCGGACACCACCTCCGACGTGCCGATCGTTTACGGCAAGAAGCTGCGTGCACGCCTGCTGGCGGCCAACCGCGCCAAGAGCACCGGCGACAAGATCCGCGCGCTCACCGCTGGCTTCAAGTTCTCCGAGCTCAAGCCCGAGTTCCCGGGCGTGGCCGAGCCGCGCACCGGCAAGAGCATGGGCGACCACTGCGAGGACATGGCCAAGGAGTGGAACATCTCGCGCGACTCGCAGGACGAGTGGGCGGTGTCGTCGCACAAGAAGCTGGCCGCCGCCTACGAGCGTGGCTTCTTCAACGACCTGATCGCACCGTTCCGTGGCGTCGAGCGTGACAACATCCTGCGCCCGGATACCTCGCTGGAAAAGCTGGCGACGCTGAAGCCGGCGTTCGACAAGGTTTCCGGGCGTGGCACGCTCACCGCCGCCAACTCCACCCCGCTGACCGACGGTGCCGCTGCAGTACTGCTGGCCAGCGAAGAGTGGGCACGCGCGCATGGCCATGAACCCCAGGCTTACCTGCGTGACGCGCACGTGGCCGCGGTGGACTTCGTGCATGGCGAAGGCCTGCTGATGGCACCGACCATCGCGGTGCCGGAAATGCTCAAGCGCAACGGCCTGACCCTGCAGGACTTCGACATCTACGAGATCCACGAAGCCTTTGCCGCGCAGGTGTTGTGCACCCTGCGTGCGTGGGAGAGCGAGGATTACTGCCGCAACCGCCTGGGCCTGGACGCGCCGCTGGGCCGCATCGACCCGGACAAGATCAACCTGCTGGGCTCGTCGCTGGCCACTGGCCATCCGTTCGCTGCTACCGGCGCCCGCGTGATCGCCACGGCAGCCAAGCAGCTGGCCGAACGCGGCGGTGGCCGCGCACTGGTGTCGATCTGCACCGCCGGCGGCATGGGCGTGGTGGCGATCGTCGAACGCTGAGCATCACGGTAGTGCCGGCCGCTGGCCGGCAGCGCTGGTACGAAAACGCCGCCCAATGGGCGGCGTTTTTTTTTGCATCGGTGGGTGCCGACCGTTGGTCGGCACGCTTCACGGCAACCGCGGATTGCCGAATTCGTCGCGCTCTTCGTTGGCGTCATACACTGGCGGCTGCACCGCGATCGGCTGCTCTTCCACCGTGGCACGCAGCGGCGCTTCGCTGCCGCGCACCAGCGCCACGCTGTCCTCGCCACGCTGCAGGCGCAGGGCATTGGCCAGGCACTGTGCGGCCAGCGCGTGTTCGCCACGCTGGGCGAACAGTTCACCCAGCGCTTCCCACGCTGGTGCACCGGCACCCGCGGCGATGGCCTCGTGCAGGAACGCATCGGCGGCCTCCCACTGCTGCTGGGCCAGGGCCACGCGGCCCTGCGCCAGGCGCAGCGCGGCCGAGCCGTCATGTACGTTGCGCCAGCGAGCGAGGTTGGCCTGGCGGGTGGCCAGGCGCTCGGCCGGCAGGCGGCCATACAGCGCCACCAGTTCGTCATCCCAGCGCTGGTCCAGGGCCTGTTCCAGCGCCAGCAGCGCAGGCTCGTCCCAGTCCAGCGCCACGGCGCGGCTGGCATAGGCGCCCACCACGTCCGGGGTCGGGCGCAGCGCCTTCGGCGTGGCTTCCCATTGCGCGGCCAGTGCGTTGACGTCGGCCGCTTCCAGCAGCGCCTGTGCGGCCAGTCGTGCTTCCAGTTCGCTGTTCGCGTCGGCCGGCAGCACCTTGCTCTGGCGCAGCGCACCCAGCTGGCCATACGCTTCGTGGGCGCGGCCGGCCTGTGCCAGCGCTTCCGTACGCAGCCACAGGCCGCGTGGCGGCAGCGGCTGGATCGCCGCTACGTCCAGCGCGTTGATCGCATCGACTGGCAGATCGCGCGCCAGCAGCTGTTCGGCGCGCAGCAGCGCCTGCAGGGTGGCGTCACTTTCGCCCAGGCGCTGCAGCAGCGCCTCTCCGGCGGGGCCGTCGGCCCGTGCCTGCGCGCTGCGCACGGCGGTGGCCAGTGCCACCGCGCTCACTTCCGGGTCCCTGGCGGCGCCGTCCAGCAGTTTTTCCGCGCGCTGCCACTGGCCATGCTCGTAGGCCTGCAGGCCGTCGATCAGGCGCACCCGGCCCTGCTTGCGGCGGTAGCGGCCCCAGGCACGGAACGGTGCAGCGATCAGGCTCCACAGCAACCACAGCACCAGCACCGTGATCACCGCCAGCAGCGCTACCTTCGGCAGGTTGCTGTGATAGTCGTAGCCGCCGTAGCGCAGGGTCACCTCGCCGAAGCGGTTAAGGTCATCGGCGCCGAGCCATTGCGCGGCGACTACGCCGATGGCCACGGCCAGCAACAGCACGACCAGGGATTGCAGGGGTTTCATGCGGGCTTACCTCCGGTCGGTCTGGGTGCGCAGTTGCTGCAGGGTGCTGCCAAGAACAGCGTCGCTGGCCTGCAGCGGAAGTTCACGCAGGGCCTTCAGTTCAGCACGTTGTGCGCGCAGGGCCGGTGAATCCGGCCAGCGCTGCTGTGCCCACTGTTCCACGCGGTCCAATGCGGTGTTGCGGCCCGCGCGGTCGCCGCGCTCGATCGCGGCGCGCGCCAAGGTCAGTTCCAGCTGCAGCGCATCGTCGGCGTTGCGCTGTTCGGCGGCAGTCAGTGGGCCGTTCTGGCGGCTCGGGGTGATGTCCACGAACGGTGCCAGCGTGGCCTGCCACCAGGGCTTGGCGGTGCTGCTGCCGGTCGTGCCGGTGATCTGCGAGGGCAGGCCCTGCAGCGCCCGGGCCACAGCATCCAGGCGCTGCAGCGACTGCACGCGCGGGCCGCTGCCGAGCGCATCCAGTGCCTCGCGCTCCTGCACCAGCGCCTGGCGCAGGTTCAGTCCCTCAGTGTCGGGCAGTTCGGCCAGCGCGGTGGCGGCCTGTGCATACAGGCGGCGTGCGCCGTCCACGTCGTCGGCGTAGTTCAGGCGCTGTGCGGCCTGGGTCAGCAGCAGCTCGGCCTCGTCGCGCTGCACCGCCTGGCGACCCTGGTTGGCGCTGTCGGCCAGCTTGGCCAGGTTCTCTTCCAGCAAAGCGCTGCGCTGCGAGAGCCCCAGCATCTCGTCGCGCAGCACGCGGTTGGTGGTCGCCGCGTCCTGCAGGCGCTGGCTGGTCGCACGCTGGTCACGGCGCAGCGCATCCAGCGTGGCCTCCAGGCCCTTCAGCTGTACGGCCGTGGTCTGTGCCTGCGCTTGCTGTTCGCGCTGTTGCTGCTGCCAGACGTACCAGCCGGCATAACCGCCCGCGCCGAGCACGACCACGGCGGCCAGCGGCAGCAGCCAGCGCACGGGTCGATGGGGTGGGGTTGCGGGCGGAGTATCGTTCATCGGGCTTCCTTGTCGGCAACGTCGCCGGTCGGGGTGCCGGCAGGCTGCGTTGTGCACAGCATCACCGTTGCCGACGGCAGCGGCAAGCGTGATCCACGTCCCTGTTCAGGTCGCTGCCGGGACGGTGAGCGTCGCGTGTGCAGCGGCCGCCAGCTGCGCAGCGGTGGGGCCGGCGCTGCGTGTGATGCGCTGCAGGCCGAGCGCCTGCGCCTGTTCGCCGAGGCGGTCACTGGCAACCACCACGCGGGCAGACGCCCGCAGGCGCTGCTGCCCGGCCGGCGGAAGCTGTTGCCAGAAATGCTGCAGCGCTTCGCCACTGCTCACGGCCAGCACCCACGGCTGCGCTGAATGCGCCAATCGAGCCAGCGTTCGCGGGGGCAGTCGCAGCAGGCGACGCTGGTAGACGTCGGCCCGTTCGATCGTGGCGCCGGCTGCGTGCAGCTGCGCAGCGATCAGGCCTCGCCCGCCGGGGGCGGTCACCAGGCCGATGCGCAGGCCGCGTACGTCGGCCAGCACCGGCATCGCCAGCAGCCCCTCGCTGTCCATCCGCTGCGGCGCATGCACCTCGTCGACGCCCAGTGCCTGCAGGGCACGCGCAGTGCCGTCGCCCACGGTCAGCCACGGGCTGCACTGCGCTTCGGCCAACGGCAGCAGCGATGCCGCTGCGGCGACAGCGGCCGGGCTGGTGAACACCACCCGGTCGCAGTTCAGCGCGCGTTGCAGCTGGCGCACCACAGCCGTGCCATGCAGGCGCTGCAGGCGCCAGGGCGCCAGGGCCAGGACATTCCCGCCCAGCCCGGCAACGGCGCGGCGCAGCGCCACGTTCTGGCCCCGCGGGCGCAGCGAGATCAGGGTCCAGCGCGCGCCGGAACGGGTGGCGCCAGTGGGTATCGTATGGTCGACCATTGCCTGCATTATGCGGGCCCTTCGTTGTCGTGGTCGCTGCTCCGATGTCCGTTGATGCCCTGACTTCCTCGTTGGCCGCCCTGCAGGACGTGCTGGACTGCATGCCGGCAGTGCGCGCCATGCAGATCCGCCTGGATGGCTATGCCGATGGCGTGCTGCGCATCACCGCGCCGCTCGCTGCCAACGTCAACGACAAGGGCAACGCCTTCGGCGGCAGCCTGGCCTCGGTGCTGACCCTGTCCGGCTGGGCCTTGGTCAGCCTGCGCCTGCGCCTGGCCGGCCACGATGCCGAGGTCTACGTGGCCGACAGCAACCTGCGCTACCTGGCCCCGGTCTACGAAGACCTGCACGCCCACGCCGAAGCGGCCGAGGCCACCGGCTGGGACGCCTTCCTGAACACCTTCCGGCAGCGCCGCAAGGCCCGCATCAGCATCATCGCCACCCAGCCCGGCGCCGATGGCCGGCCTGCCGCCGAGTTCAGCGGTCGCTTTGTTGCCTTCGCCAAAGGGTAGGATGGCAGGCTGACGTCCTGGGGAAACCACCGATGCGCCGCCTCATCCAGTTCCTGATCTGTTCCCTGCTGCTGGTCAGCACCGTGGCCTCGGCCGACGACCTCAGCCGCAAGCAGCGCAAGTTGCTGGAAGAGACCCAGATCGCCTACGGCGCGACCATCCGCTGGGGCAGCATGGACGATGCCATCGGCTATCTCGACCCCAAGCTGCGCAAGGAAAAGCCGCCCACCGAGTTCGAGCTCAACCGTTACGCGCAGCTGCGCGTGTCGTCCTATCGCGAGCGCAGCAGCGCCTCGCTGGACGGTGGCCTGGTCGAGCGCCGGGTTGAGATCGGGGTGATCAACCAGAACACCCAGGCCGAGCGCACCGTGGTCGTGGTCGAGCGCTGGCGCTGGGACCCGGAGGCCAAGCGCTGGTGGCAGACCGCCGGCCTGCCGGACCTGTGGAAGGGGCAGTGACGGGCCGCGTCCGGCTTGTGCGACAATCGGTGCCCGCTTAATCGACCCGTGACCTGAGTGAATTACGAAGAGTTGCTGGCCTTTGCAGGCCGAAACCCGATGCTGTCCGCGGCCCTGGTCGGCCTGACCGTGGCCATCATCGTCACCGAGATCCGCCGCCTGTTCCGGGGCTTCAAGGGCATCAAGCCCGCCGAACTGACCCAGCTGATCAACGCGGGCGGCACGGTGGTGGTCGACCTGTCGGCCAGCGGTGACTTCGAAAAGGGCCACATTGCCGGCAGCCGCAATGCCCAGGCCAGTGCCTTCGGCCCGGAAAACAAGCTGGTGGCCAATGCCAAGCAGTCGCCGGTGGTGCTGGTGTGCCGCAGCGGCAACGCTTCGGAAACCGCCGCCAAGGCGCTGAAGAAGGCCGGCTTCGAAAAGGTCTACGTGCTCGATGGCGGCATTCCCGCCTGGCAGCAGGCCGAACTGCCGCTGGTCAAGGGCCGCAACTGATTGTCGCAGGTGGCGGATCCGGCCTTGTCTGGGCCTGGTCCCGCCCCCATCGCAGTAGTTCGACCATCGTTTTCATTGCATTCACCTGGAGTTACTGGAAATGTCCGAAGAGATCACCAACGGCGCCGCTGCGCCGGTCGATGCCGCTACCGGCCCCGCTTTCACCGTCGAGAAGATCTACGTCAAGGACGTCTCCTTCGAGTCGCCGAACGCGCCGACCATCTTCAATGACCAGGTGCAGCCGGAGCTGCAGCTGAACCTGAACCAGCAGGTGCAGCGCCTGGGTGAGAACGCCTTCGAAGTCGTGCTGGCCGTGACCCTGACCTGCCAGGCCGGTGAGCGCACCGCCTACGTGGCCGAAGTGAAGCAGGCCGGCGTGTTCGGCCTGGTCGGCCTGGACCCGCAGTCGATCGACGTGCTGCTCGGCACCCAGTGCCCGAACATCCTGTTCCCGTACGTGCGCCAGCTGATCAGCGACCTGATCCAGGCCGGCGGCTTCCCGCCGTTCTTCCTGCAGCCGATCAACTTCGAAGGCCTGTACGCAGAAACCCTGCGCCAGCGCCAGGAGCAGGGCGACGCACCGTCGCTGGCTGACTCCGAGCCGGCCGGCAACGCCTGATTCCTGCCGCGACGTCACGGATGAGCACTCCCGCTGACAAGATCGCCGTGCTGGGCGCCGGCTCCTGGGGAACCGCGCTGGCCAGCCTGCTCGCACGGCACGGTCACCCGACCGTGCTGTGGGGGCGCGATGCTGCCGTGGTCGACGCCATCGACCAGCGCCACGAGAACCCGCGTTACCTGCCGGGCATCCCGCTGCCGGACAGCCTGCGGGCTACCACCGACCTGGCGTCGGCGGTGCAGGGCGCGGCCTGGATCCTGGTGGTGACGCCGTCGCACGCGTTCGGCGAGACCGTGCGTGCGTTGGCGCCGCTGCGGCCGGCCGGTGCCGGCGTGGCCTGGGCCACCAAGGGCTTCGAACCCGGTTCGGGCCGTTTCCTGCATGAAGTGGCGCGCGAAGTGCTGGGTGAGGATGTGCCGCTGGCCGTTGTCACCGGGCCGTCGTTCGCCAAGGAAGTCACCCAGGGCCTGCCGACCGCGATCACCGTGCACGGCGACATACCCGAGTTCGCGCAGACGGTGGCCGAGGCGATGCATGGCCCGGCGTTCCGCGCCTACACCGGCGACGACATGGTCGGTGCCGAGCTGGGCGGCGCGATGAAGAACGTGCTGGCCGTGGCCACCGGCGTGGCCGATGGCATGCAGCTGGGCCTCAACGCCCGTGCCGGCCTGATCACCCGTGGCCTCAACGAGATGCTGCGCCTGGCCGCTGCGATCGGCGCCAAGCCGGAAACGTTGATGGGCCTGGCCGGCCTGGGCGATCTGGTGCTGACCTGTACCGGCGACCTGTCGCGCAACCGCCGCCTGGGCCTGGCCCTGGGCCGCGGCCAGACGCTGCAGGATGCGGTGCGCGAAATCGGCCAGGTGGTCGAGTCGGTGCAGACCGCCGATGAAGTGATGCGACAGGCGCGCCGTCATGGCATCGACCTGCCGATCTCCGACGGTGTGCGTGCCGTGCTGCATGGCGAGCAGACCCCGGAAGAAGGCCTGCGCGCACTGCTGGCGCGGGAACAGAAACCGGAGTATCCGGACACGCTGTTCAAGTGAATCGAAAAACCCCGGCCACGTGCCGGGTTTTTTTTTGTGCGCGTGCCATCCACACATGGCGTGGATCTACGACGGAGCCTGCTTCTGGTAGCTGCCAACCTTGGTTGGCGCCCGGTAACGCCGGGCCATGCCCGGCGGAATCCATCACCGCGCCCGTGGCGGCGCGCTGGTGTTGTCCATGTCCGAAAAGATCAGCCACGGCCCATCACCCGCGCGCCTCAACGTGAGCGTGAACTTGCCGGTATCGCCCACGGTGTTGCCGTAGCCGTACGCACCAATGATGCAGCCCGTGTTGCCCTCCATCGAATACGCCAAGGCACGCAGCCGCAACGGACTGCTGCCCTGGCCGTCATACGCGGCCTCGATCGCACTGCGGCCGCGCACCGGCGGCTGGTTGCTCTGCAGCACAAAGCCATCCTCGGCGAACAGCGCAGCCAGTGCCCTGGCATCACCCGTGCGCCACGCCTGCTCGTAGTCGCGCAGTACACGGTCCAGCGGCGCGGGCAGGGCTGCATCCGGGAGAGGTTGTGCAGGCTTCGCGCTTTCTGCATCGTGGGCAATTGCCGGCGATGCCATCAGCAGGGCACCGCAGAAGATCATGGCGAGTCGTGTGCGGCGCATGCGTCCAGGCCCTGGCGATGATGGGAAGGCTTCAGACGCATCCTAGCGCCGCGCCGCTGTTTAGAATCACGCGGCCGCCGATTCGGTGGACGCGGCGCAGATCAGACAAGGACACGGAATGAAGATGCGAATCACAGGGATGGCGATGATGGCCGCGCTGCTGGCAGCCTGCGGACAGGCACCGGAGAACACTGGCGAGACTGCACCTGCTGTGGCGCCAGCGCCGACCACCGAAGCACCGGCCACCGCGGCGACGGTGGTCGAAAAGGAACCGTCCGTCGAAGACGGTGTGGACCCCGCAGTGTGGGACAACGAAGGCGAGCCGGAAGACCCGGGCGCCGGCGGCGAACTCACCTGCGCGGACAATCCGCTGGCGACGCATTTCTTCACCCTGGTGGGCGGTAACACCGTGGACGACTGCGGCCGCAAGGACCCGAAGGTGCTGGCCGCCTTCAACGCGCTGATGAAGGACACCGCGGCAGCCGAATCCAGCGACAAGGAGATTCCCACGCTGCGCGAACGCCTGTTGAGCGGGCCCAGCGGACCTGGCGAGCTGGTGGTGCTGCAGGGCGAGCCGTGGTGGTTCTATACCGCCTGCCAGGCCCACGACTGCCCCGGCACCGCCTTGGCGATGCTGTATTCGCCGACGGAGGCGAAGATGGTCGGCCGTCTGACCGCGCGTTGTCGTGTGTGGTGGCTGGGTGAGCCGACGGCGGAACAGCGTGCGCAGATCGAACAACGCCAGCCACTGCAGGATGCCGCGTTGAAGGAAGACAGCGCACTCTGCGAGTGATGTGGCGCCCGCGTCATCCTTCCGGCTGCATGCGCGCGCTGGCCTGTGCGTTCATGGTCAGGCACGCCAGGATCAGCCCTTCCATCACCCGGTCGCCCACGTACTCGGCCTCCGTGCCGTTCTGACGCACGCGCTCGGCCGCCAGCAGCAGCTCCAGCGTCACGCGTTGGCCGGCCAGCGCACAGTCCGCATCGGCCAGCGCCATGCAACGGCCCGGCATCTGGTGACGCTCCGGCCAGGGTTGGCCATCGGCGGCCGCGCCTTTGCCGATGCGGCGAAGCGTGGCGATGAAGGCATTCGGATCGGTCGCAGGCGCGTGCTCTGATGGCTCACCGTCAGTGGCGGATGTGCGATGCGGATGCAGGCGGGGGAAGTCCGGTGATGTCATGGCAGTGCTCCGTGCAGGACAGACGGCAGCCGCCACGCAAAGGTGGCGGGCGGAGACGTGGCTCGAAAACCGGGACAGTGCGTACAAGGCCGGCAGGCACAAGGCCTCCACGCTCCGCCCGCCATAGTCGGCAGACGAATTGCCCGCCGGCGCCACACTAGGTGACGCCGACGGGCAGGCGCATACAACGTACGCATTGCCACGGGTTTTCGAGGCCCGGCCACCCATCTTCCGGTGGCCCGCCATCTGTACCGCTGTCGCTGCGAAACGCCAATCAGACAAGTTGCAAACAGCGTTTGATCGAAGACGCTTTCAGCATTCTTGCATGCTGTTAAGCCGTCGCGGACGCAGGTGCCGCAACGTCCGTAGCAGCATGGGGAATATGCGACATGGTTCGAACTTGATGACAAGGGATGTGGGTACCTCATCAAGCCGATGACGACAGTGCGGAGCGAAGAACGTAGATCGAACTCGCCCACTCTGGCTGTCAGCGCTCTCCGGGTCTTTCGTACCAAGCCTGAGTACGATTCACGATCCGCACCACAGACAGCATGACCGGCACCTCGATCAGCACGCCCACCACCGTCGCCAGCGCAGCACCCGAATGCACGCCGAACAGTCCCACCGCAGTCGCCACCGCCAGTTCGAAGAAGTTGCTGGCGCCAATCAGTGCTGACGGGCCCGCCACGCAATGTGCCACGCCCAGGCGGCGGTTGAGCAGGTAGGCCAGGCCCGAAGTGAAATAGACCTGGATCAGGATCGGCACGGCGATCAGCGCGATCACCAGCGGTTGCTTCACGATCTGCTGGCCCTGGAACCCGAACAGCAGCACCAGCGTCAGCAGCAGGGCGGACAGCGACAGCGGGCCCAGCCGTCGAAGCGCACGCTGCAGCCTCGCCTCGCCGCCACGCGAAAGGATCCAGGGCCGCAGCAACGCGGCCACCAGCACCGGCACCACGATGTAGAGGCCAACCGACAACAGCAGGGTGTCCCACGGCACGGTGATCGCCGACAGGCCGAGCAGCAGTGCAACCACCGGTGCGTAAGCGACCACCATGATCGCGTCGTTCAACGCCACCTGGCTCAGGGTGAAATTCGCATCGCCACGGCACAGGTTGCTCCACACGAACACCATGGCGGTGCAGGGCGCGGCTGCCAGCAGGATCAGCCCGGCGATGTAGCTGTCGATCTGTGCTGCGGGCAACCAGACGGCGAAAGCATGGCGCAGGAACAGCCAGCCCAGCAGCGCCATCGAGAACGGCTTCACGGCCCAGTTGATGAACAGCGTCACCCCGATACCCTTCCAGTGCTGCTGCAACTGGCGCATCGCAGTGAAGTCGACCTTCAGCAGCATCGGGATGATCATCAGCCAGATCAGCGCGGCAACCGGCAGGTTGACCTTGGCCACTTCGGCGGAGGCCAGCGCCGCGAAAGCACCAGGCAGGACGTGGCCCAGCAGCGTGCCCATCGCAATGCACAGCACAACCCACAGCGTCAGGTGGCGCTCGAACAGACTCATGGCAGTGGCACCGTCACTGCGCGCCGTCGGTCGGCAGCAGCTGGCCGATCCGGTCCAGCGCGTGCTGCAGCGCTTCGCGTTCGGACCACACCGATTCGGGCAGTGCGAGCAGCGCACGCAGGCGGGTTTTCACGATGGCATGGGCCAGTGCGAAGGCTGCGGCCTTGTCGGCACCGGTGCCTTCCACGGCGGCCGGATCGGGCAGGCCCCAGTGGCTGCGGATGAAGTCACCGAACACCACAGGGCAGGCTTCGGCAGCGGCCGCGTCACACACGGTGATCACCAGGTCCATCGGGGCTGCATCCACGAACTCATCCCACGACTTGCTGCGCAGACTCTCAATGGGCATTCCTTCGGCGTGCAACTGGGCGAGCGCGAAGGGATTGATCTGGCCAGTGGGCTGGCTGCCCGCACTGAAAGCCCTGAAGCGATCGCCGCCCCAGGCGCGCAGGGTGGCTTCAGCCAGCACGCTGCGCGCGCTGTTGCCGGTGCAGAGGAACAGGACATTGCGGGTCATGTGGCTTCCGTGGTCAGTGAGTGGCTTGGACATGCACAGCGCGCTGGCCGGGCAGAGACAAGTGAACTCGGCAGAGCTGCGGATCGCCTCGGCTATCTGCGCGCGATCGCATCCGGCATAGCCGTGCCGCGCGAACCACGGGCCTGCCGACGTTGTCAGCAACACCAGTTCCCAGACCTGCATGCGGCGGGCCATGTCCTCGGCCGCTGACAGCAACGCGCGCCCAAGGCCGGTATTGCGTCGGTCATCGGACACCACCAGGGAGCGAAGCAGGGCCGACGCGCCGAAGATCTGCAATCCAACGGCACCCACCGGAACGCCGTCGAGGTCTGCGACGAGAAACGCCACCTCGCTGCTTTCCAGATCGGCCACGGGCAACTGCGCCTGCTGCAGAAGGTCGCGGATGGAGCACACGTCGTCGCGCGTGCCTGCACGAATCACCGGGTCGGGTTTCATCTCAGCACCTGCATGCCGGTTCGCTCACCGCGCACCGCGCATCCGGGGAGCCCGCGCAGCAGTTGTGCGTCAGGTACTGGATCAAGCCGTTCATCGCATCGAAGTTGGCGCGGTAGCAGACGTGGCGACCTTGGCTTTCGCTCTCCACCAGCCCGGCCTGCACCAGCTCCTTCAGGTGGAAGCTGAGCGTGGCTGGAGGCACCTGCAGGGCCGTGGCGATGTCGCCCGCCATGCGCCCTGCCGGGCCCGCCTCCACCAGCAGGCGGAAGGCGGCCAGGCGGGTGGCATGGCCGAGGGCGGTCAGGGCGGTGATTGCATTCGACGTTTCCATATTTCTAGAATAGTCGAATGAATTCGCCAATCACAAGCCCGGACCTGCCCAACCTGGCGGAATCGTCATTGCCCCAGCCCGATCATCACCAGCTCGCCGCGGCAGATCTGGGGCCGCCACGCATTCTCCTGCTCTACGGCTCGCTGCGGCCCCAGTCGTTCAGCCGCAAGCTGGTGCTGGAAGCCGAGCGGCTGCTGCGCCACCTGGGGTGCGAAACCCGGGTGTTCGATCCGCATGCGCTGCCGATGCTGGACAGCGTGGATTCGAGTCATCCCGAAGTGCAGCGGCTGCGCGCCTGGTCGCAGTGGTCGGAAGGGCAGGTCTGGGTCAGCCCCGAGCGGCATGGCACGGTCACCGGCGTGTTCAAGAACCAGATCGATTGGTTGCCGCTGGAAGATGGCAGCGTGCGGCCCACGCAGGGCAGGACGCTGGCGGTGATGCAGGTGAGTGGCGGCTCGCAGTCGTTCAATACGGTCAACACGTTGCGCGTGCTCGGCCGCTGGATGCGCATGCTGACCATCCCCAACCAGTCGTCGGTGGCCAAGGCCTGGCAGGAATTCGATGACGACGGCCGGATGAAACCCTCGCCGTACTACGATCGGGTGGTGGATGTGATGGAAGAGCTGGTGAAGTTCACGCTGCTGACGCGGGGCCGGTCGGACTACCTGGTAGACCGCTACAGCGAGCGGAAGGGCGACGCGCACGCCGCGGCATTGGCGCGGGCTGCAGAGGCTACGGCTTCCTGATCCTCATTGGTGCCGATGTGAGGCACGCTCACCCAAGCAGCCTCTTCACCCTTGAAGCTGCAAGGCGGATGATCACCACATAAGCCAGCAACATGCCGGTGCCGATGCCCATTACTTCGATTTCCCAGTTGCGGCGGTAGGGAGAAGGGCCCATGAAGGCCCACGCCAGAAGCACCGCCGCAATCAGCAAGGCGCTGCGATTGGCCTTCGAAATGAGCTCATCTTCGGTCGCGTGCCCCATGTTCGGATCCCAGGAACCGAGCAGCCATCCCAGGCCACGCAGGTACTCGCGCGCCACGAAGAACAGGAAGACGAATACGCCACCCATCGTGCTCAGCAGAAACTGGAAGAGTGGGTCCACCGGCGGCCTCTTGGACGAGGCAGGCATTGCCTCGCAGGATCATCAACGGGCGCAGTATGCCAGCGCGCCGCGCCTCGGGGGGCACCCGGTCTCATAGGCAGGCGGCTTTCCACGAGCGGACTGTGCATCGCAGCCGCCCCGGCGGCCGGGCATGGCCCAGGCATGTGCCCACAACGCCCAGAGCGGACGCACAAACGCACTACTCGCCAGCGTGCTGTGCGGTCTTCTTTTCGTCGCCATCCGCGGCGGCACGGCTCTGCGCGAACGCCGGGAACGTCTTCGCGATCGAATCCTTGTCCGGCAGGATGTAGAACACGCCGCCCTTCTCGAACGTGGAGTGCACAATCTGCTCGTAGAACGCCGGCGAGACGTTGATGCAGCCGTGGGTGACGCGATTGTCGTCCGGCGTCGGCGTTGCCAGTCGTTCGGCACGCTTTTCCTTCGGGCTGCCCGGCGGCAGCGGATGCATCGACACGGCGGAATCGTAGTCCACCCACAGCACGCGCCCGGCATCGTCGGAGGGGCCATAGGCACCAATGAAGCGGCCCGCAGGCGTGGTGCGGTCGTGGCCGGGAATCGCGCTCAGGGCAAGCTTGGCGACGCCGGGTGCGGAATGATCGCCGATGGCCGAACCGAACAGCGCTGGTGCGGCGCCGCGCAGCTTGCCGTCGCCACCGAAGACCAGGACCTGCGCGGCAGCCTTGTCCATGATCGCGAACGGATAACCCTGGTTGTCCTTGCTGGCGACCACCCAGCCGGCCAGCTCGATCACCGTTTCGGAGACGCTCTGGTCGGGCGGAAGTTCATCAACGGCGGCCGACGGTGGTGCGGGTGCGTCCTTGTCCCTGGCGTTGGCTACGCCGCTGCATGCAACGGCCAGTGCCATGGCCAGTGCGGCATGGAGGGCGCGGCGTGCAGGGGAGGAGGAGATACGAATGGGACGGCTCCTGGCAATGCAATCTTGGTGGAAGGACGCCAGTGGCCGGTGAGGGCCACTGGTTCCCGATACAGAGGTGGATCAATTCAAACGGTGAGGGAACGATCAGCCGCGCGGCTTGCGTCCGACGGGAGCCCTTTCAAGCTGCTGCACGCGGCCTTCGATCTGGTCCAGGCGCTGATTGGCCTGCTGTGCCGACTGGTTGGCGGACTCGGCACTCTGTGCAGCGCCCTGCACCTTTACATCGAGCTGATCGAGGCGCGAGTTGATGGTTGCGAACTCGTCCTTGTAGGTGGCACAAGCGCCAAGGCTCACGGTGGCGATGAGCGCTACAGCAAGTGCGCGGGCCGTCTTCATGTGTTGCGGGTTCAGGTTCATTGCACTCCCTCCTTCGTCTGGGGAAGCTGGAATATAGCGGCGTTTGTTCCCCACGCTGACAAGCGCTTTCAGCTGAAGTTGGAAGACGTGGAAGGGTTGTGAAATATGTTCGTCAGCGAAGCTTAACGAGTGAGATCAGGCGAGCTGATGTGCACAGAGGCGACGGCCTTGCGGTTGCTCGAATCGCCCAATTCATCAGCCTGAAGACGGCCTCATTCCTGGCCGTTTTCCACTGGCCCACACGCCGGGCGCCATTCACTTGCGGCGAACAATGCCGGCGCACTTTCCGGGCGCACCTCCAGCAGCGTGGCGACGGCACCGGCTTTGTCATCGGCGCGGGCAACGTAGTCAGCGGCAATGCGGTAGCCGATCCAGTAGCCAAGATCGCCGCGGCGCGTTTCGTCGCCCGCTCCGTTGTAGAGCCATTGCGACAGATCAGTACCGGCGCTGTCCCGCGCGAACTGGCGTTCCAGAGCGCATTCGCGGCCCTGCGTCCAACGACGCAGATGCGCGTTGGCCGGTTGCCCGGAGATCAGCTCGGTCACGTACTCGGCGCCTCCTTCCAGCAGCGTCTGATAGAGCAGGGTCGGTTGCGCAACGTCCGCGGCTGCGCCCGGCTGCTGGATGTGTACATACTCATGGGCGATCAGGTGCACGAAACGGTCGCTCACATCGGCCTGCATCCAGTCGGCGTTGCACAGCGCCTCCAGTCCGATCACCACGCCGTCGGGCGTGGTGACACCGCCGCTGTTGCCCCGACCCACCAGCACGGTGACCGGCGGAAAACGTGCGGAGGGAAGCAGGGTGCCCAACCGATCGAGCGCCTTGGCAACCCGCTCGCGGATCTCCGGCAGCGCCGTCGCACAGGTACGTGCTTTGGCAAACAGCGCAGGTTTGTGCTGGATCGCATCTGCAAGACGATCCATCGAGCCGATACGGCTGTCAGTGAAGCTGCGTAGTGCATCCGTACCCGCATGCAGATAGCCACGCTGCAGATCGTCGGCACTAGGCTTGCCTCCGCTTGCATCCAGCACGTTGAAGAAGCGCGTGACATCGTCGGTCTGAATCACGATGCGCCCGGAAGGGCGGGTTCGCTCGGCTGCGTTGGCTACCTGCAGCATCATCGGCAGGGCGAAGAGCAGCAACGCCCGCGCTGTGCGTCGGGCATGCAGCGGAAACAGCAGTGACGGGATGGCTACGTGCGGCATGAGGAATTCCCTGAACGCCAGCCTTATTTATACACCAGTCAGTTCAATATTCAGGGCCGATTAGACCCCCTAACGGATAATTCACACCTGTCGACCGCCTCCTCTCTCTCCCCCTCCCGGGAGGCGGCCGACGAAACCAAAATAATTAAAGGTGTGTCCCGATGAACAAGAATTCGCTGCTCGCCCTGGGCCTTCTGGCTGCTCTGCCGTTCGCTGCATCGGCAACCGATGGCCTGTCGTACAACTACGTTGAAGGCGGCTACGTGAACACCGATGCCAAGGGCGGCGACGCCGACGGCTGGAAGGTGAAGGGTTCCGTGGCGGTGCACCCGAACTTCCACATCTTCGGCGACTACAGCGCGCAGGAGACCGACACGTTCAAGAATGACGTCGACCAGTGGCGCATCGGTGCCGGCTACAACTACGGTATCGCACCGAACACCGACCTGGTGGCCCGCGTCGCGTACCAGAAGTTCGACATGAAGCACGGCCTGGACTTCAACGGCTACTCGACCGAGGTCGGCGTGCGCACCGCGTTCAACCCGTACGTGGAAGGCTACGTTATGGCCGGCTACGAGGACTACGCCAAGAAGCACGGCATCAACCCGGACGGCGAGTTCTACGGCCGCGTCGGCGCCACCGCCAAGTTCAACCAGAACTGGGGCCTGAGTGGCGAAGTGAAGCTGGCCAAGGCCGGCGACCGCGAGTGGTTCGTGGGCCCGCGCTTCACCTGGTAACAAACGCCCGTCGTTAGAGCGTGTTGTGCTGGCGTGTGACTCTCTCTCTCTCTCCCACACGCCAACCGAAGCCCGGCCTCGTGCCGGGCTTCTTTTTTTGTGTAGAACAATATCTGCTGCTGTCGAGCCCGGTTGCTTTGCCACTGGAGCATTCAGGGTATCTCCTGCAATGCTCTAGCGTGCTGGATCAGCAGAGGGAAAGAAATTCCTGTACTTTCTAGAACAGTGGCTGGCGCTCTGATTCGCCATGCCAGCAGGTGCCATGCAGGAAGCTGTCGCGTTCCTCGGCTTGGGTCAGTGGGAAATGGGCGATGTGCGTATGGAGGATCTGCTGCAGCTCGGCGTGGGCTTGGCGCTGCAGTTCGCCCGGAATACTGGCTATTCGACGGTAACCTTCCAGGAGTGCGGGATCCGGTTCCCTGGGTGCGCAGTGCTCGGTGCGCAGCCGCGAGCGTATCGTGTGAGAGTCGATTTCAACGATCAGGCCGGTCAGATCCTGATTAAGGATCTCGCGCAACAGCTTCAATTTGCGCGCCTTGGTGAAGTCGGTGCCACGGAACGTTGTGTTGTAGGGGGGCTGGAAATGGTTGATCAATGCAGCCTCTGCAAGGCACACGCGCGCGTGCCGCCCCACCTCCGCAGTAAGCAGACGATCCAGATGTGATCGATCCTCCTCAACAGTAGAGGAGGGTATAAGGTTCAGATCGCCCGCCGAGCTGATCATCACTCGGGAATCGCCGAATCTGTAGAGCAGCAGCAGTACCTCCGCTTCGGGCTGGTGGGTATGCATGTCCGCGAGGATTCGCTGCAGCGTCGAGTGGTTGTAAAGCCGGTCGATCGCCAGTCGGGAACGGGTGCGACCGATACCCTGACCAACATAGAGAACACTCAGATCCCGTTCCTCAGGTGTAAGCTGGCACTCTGCTTTGGCCACGATGACGTGGGATCGTATCTGCAGCCTATTGCCATCGACGTCGAGTACAAGGTGCGTTCCGGTCGGCGCAGCCCAAGCGCGGAGGGTGCCGGGTGGATGGTGATCCAGCACGTCGTGCAATGCCAGACGGAACGGCACCGGCCGCCATTGGTCACGTGCCACCATCAGGTTGCCGATCAAAGCACCCTGCTGGATGGCAACCGATGCCGGATCAATCAGCATGCGTCGACGAATCGCCACCATGTAGATATTGCAGCCCTTAAACCTTTCGCGGGTCTTGTCATCGTCAATTGTGTGGAAAAGATCTGCCGGCGACAGGACGCCAGGCCCACCTGATATCAGGTGCAACGCGCCCTCCATACTGAACTTGCGTGACGACATGGCAGTGCATCGATTCATTGAAGGTATTCAAGCCTGAAGGTATCCATCGCAGCGCGCAACCAGTGGAGGCGGTCTGACGCGCGAACTGAGAACCGCTCCGTCGCCCGCGAGGCCGTTCCGCTATGATCGCCCGCACATCGCCACGCGCGATGCGCCCGCCTCAAGCCCGCAGGAATACCGTGAACACCCAGCCCGCCCAGATCACCGCTCTCAATCACACGCTCGACAACGAGCCGCAGCAGATCACCGCGCCACTGACCCATTCGGCGGCGTTCCTGGTGCTGAAGGTGAAGGACGACGAGGCGTCGATCGCCAAGGCGCGCGAGGTGCTGGCCAGTACCGACGATCTGATCAAGAACACCGCCATCCGCGAGATCGAGCGCACCTTCACCTGCAACGTGGCCATTGGCCATCGCGTGTGGCAGCCGCTGGTAGGGTCCACGCCGCCACGCGAGCTGAAGCCGTTCCGCGAGATCAAGGGCGCGACCCACACCGCTGTGTCCACGCCGGGTGACCTGCTGTACCACATCCGCGCACGTACTATGGACCTGATCGTGGCGTTCGAGCGCAACCTGCTGATGGCCTTCGGTGATGCGGTCGAAGCGGTCGATGACGTGGCCGGCTTCCGCTACTTCGATGGCCGCGACCTGCTCGACTTCGTCGATGGCACCGCCAACCCGGAAGGACTGTCGCTGCCGGAAGCCACCATTGTTGGCGATGAAGACCCGGAGCATGCCGGTGGCAGCTACGTGGTGGTGCAGAAGTACCTGCACAACCTCGATGCCTGGCGCGCGCAGAAGACCGAGGCGCAGGAGGCGATCATCGGCCGCACCAAGCACGACAACATCGAGCTGGATGATGCGCCGGCCGATGCGCAGAAATCGCACAAGACGCTGTGCACCATCGAAGACGCTGACGGCGAGCACGAGATCCTGCGTGACAACATGCCGTTCGCCAACCCGGGCCGTGGCGAGTACGGGACCTACTTCATCGGCTACACGCGCCGCCTGTGGGTGATCGAGAAGATGCTCGAGCGCATGTTCATCGGCAATCCCGCGCCGCTGCACGACCGCATCCTCGATTTCTCCACCGCCACCACCGGCGTGACCTTCTTCGCGCCCTCGCGCAAGGTGCTGGCCGACCTGGGCGAGTGATCGCGCCGGGCCGACCGCCATCTGTCTGTCATCTATGGCGCCGACCATGGCGCGCTGGATGGGCGCGCAGGAGGCAGGCGATGGTCATGGCAGGGAACAGGACAGGCCTACGCCGCTGGTGGCGGCGTCTGGCTGCGGTGTTCGGCGCACTGGCACTGGGGAGTGCCGCGGCGTCCGCGCAGGAAGCCCCTGCGCACTGGATGGCCTACGCCGCCGCCGTGGGTGGCCAGCTGCAGCAGCGCCTGCAGCAGGAACAGGACCCGCAGGCGCAGCGCGTGCTGCAGTGGCTGCAGGCCCACCCGGACGCACCGACGCCGCTGCCGGTGAGCGTGTGGATCGCGGCGGATGGCCGTATTTCGAAACTGGAATTCGACAGCCTGGGTGACGCCCAGGTCGACGCCGACCTGCGCGCGACGCTGCAGGCCGGCCCGCTGCAGGCGGGACCGCCGGCGGACATGCGCCAGCCGCTGCGGCTGGGTTTGGCCCTGACGCCGTAGATCCACGCCATGCGTGGATGGCGCGCCGATTGCCCGCAACAGTCACGCATGGCGTGGCTCTACTGCGTTGCCACCTGCGGCTCGCGCGCGGCCGCGCTCCATGCGCGCAGGCCGAACACGGCCAGACCGAGGAAGAACACGTACAGCGCGGCGGTCACGTGCAGCGACTTGAACAGGTAGGCGCCCACGTAGACCACGTCCACGGCGATCCATACCCACCAGCAGGCGACGTGGCGGCGTGCCTGCCACCACTGGCCGACCAGGCTCAGCGCGGTCAGCATCGCGTCCAGCCACGGCAGCGCGGCATCGGTGAAGCTGTGCATGCCGGCGCCCAGCGTCACGCCGCCGCACAGGCCGATGGCCAGGTCACGCAAGAGCTTGCCTCGCGCCAGCGGCACGATGCGGATGCTGCCCTCATCGGCGGCGTGCTGGCGCCAGTTGAGCCAGCCGTAGATCAGGAAACCACCGAAGGCAACCTGCAGCAGGGTGTCCGAGTACAGCTTGGCCTCGGCGAACACCAGGCCATACAGCGTGACCGACAGCAGGCCCACCGGCCATGCAGACAACCGGCGGCGGGCCATCAGCCAGACGCCGAGGACGCTGCACAGCGCGGCGGCCCACTCGAGCACGACGCCGTTCACAGCGCGAACGTCACCGACAGGCGCGCCTGTCGCGGTGCGCCGGGGAACAGGTAGTAGTCACCGCCGCTGCTGCCGGTATCGCGCCAGTAGAAACGGTTGAACACGTTGTCCACCGACAGGTTCCAGGTCACGGCGCGCTCGTGCAGCCGATGCTGGAAACGCAGGCCGGCATCGAACACCGAGTAGTCCGGCGCGCGTACGGCGCCGTCGGCGCGTGCCACGTTGGCACCGGCATAGCGCCACCCGCCAGTGACATCCAGGCCCTGCACGAACGGCAGCGCATAGGCCACGTGCACGCTGGCACGCACCTTCGGCACGTTCACCAGCTGATGACCCTCATAGGCCGGCGTGCCGGTGTCGCGCGCGCGCGCCTGCAGCACGCTGGCACTGGCGACGATCTGCAGTGCATCCGTCAGCTGGCCGTTGGCGGTCAACTCCAGGCCGGTGTGGGTCTGGGTGCCTTCCTCGACGAAGGTGTAACCCACGTCGCTGCTGTCCGGCTTGGCGTACTGGTACGGCTGCGAAATGCGGAACACCGCCGCGCCCAGGGTCAGCGCTTCGACCGGCACGTACTTCAGGCCCACTTCCAGCTGCCGCGACTGTACCGACGGCAGGAAGGTGTCGGCGTTGCTGGTCCAGAACGGCGCTTCCTGGCCCAGCGAAATGCCGCGCACGTAACTGGCGTAGGCGTTGAGCTGGTCGGTGGCTTTCCACACCACCGCGGTCTGTGGCAGGAAGCGCGACAGGCGGCTGTGCCGCTGCGGGGTGCCGCGCTTGTCGTAGGCCCGCTCATCCAGGCGGACGAAGCGGCCACCGGCCAGCCACTGCCAGTCGTCACCGAAGCTGATCCGGTCCAGCACGAAGAACGCGGTCTGGCGGCTGTCCAGGCGACGTGCGGACGGGCCCGGCATCTTCGGCGACGGCGCGAACACCGGCACCAGTGCGTCGTGGATGTTGGTGGTGCCAACGTACTCGTTGACGCTCGGGCGCCTGTCCACGGTGCGGCGGAAGTAGTCGGCACCGATGGTCAGCTGGTGGCCGACGCTGCCGGTCTCGAAGCGGCCACGCAGTTCCGCACGGGCCTGCTGGTTGCGGCGCGTGTCGTCCGGACTGCGGTAGTCGTAGATGTCATAGTCGCCGTTGGGCGCGAAGTAGTTGCCCGGCACGCTGCCGTCGGCACATTGCGCGGCGTAGTAGCAGCCGTAGGCGAAGGCGACGTTGTCATCGATCACCGAACGGCTGTGGCCCACCGATACACGTGATTGCCAAGCGTCGTTGAAGTCGTAGGTATGCAGCGCGGTGATGTTGGTGCTGGCGATATCCACCGGCCGCTGCCACGGCTGGTAGCCGAGCAGGTGCTCGCGGTCGACGCCGCGCGGCAGGTCACGTGCGCCCAGCAGCTGGTAGCCGGACACCGAACGTTGCGAACTGGTCTGGTAATTGGCGTCCACCTCCAGCTTGCCGCGTTCGCCGATCAGCCAGTCGGCGGCCAGCGAGTAGAAGTTGCGGCGGCCATCGGCATGCTCGACATAGGAATTGCTGGAGTCCCATGCGGCATTCAGGCGCAGGCCGAAGCGCGGGGTGATCCAGTGGCCGACATCGACGGCGACGTAGCGCGAGCCTTCCGAATCGGTACCGAGCGTGGCGGTGCGCACTTCGGCCGGGCGCTTGCCGATGTAGTTGATGATTCCGCCCGGCGCCATCACGCCTGCCGCCAGGCCGGCTTCACCCTTGAGGATCTCCACCGACTGCACGTTCTCCAGCGCCAGGCGTTGCTCGCCGGCGATGGACAGCCCATTGAAGCGGTAGCCGGTGGCGGCGTCCAGGGCGAAGCCGCGGATGGCGACGTTCTGGTAGTAGCCCACCGGCGCGTAGGCATCACCCAGCGAGGCATCATTGCTGGCCAGCTCGGACAGCGAACGTAGCTGGCGGCGGTCGAGATAGTCGCGCTCGAGCACGTTCACCGAAGCCGGCGTGTCCTTCCACGAACCGCCACCGAAGGCGTTCACGCGCGAGGTATCGGCCTTCGGTTTGCCGGCCTGCACGCGCACCGCTGCCAGTTCGGTCGGCGAGCGTTCGGCGCCGATGGCGGCCGCATCGGTGGTGGCCTCGGCCTCGCTGGCATGTAGCGGGAGCGCGGCACAGAGGGCGAGGGAGAGCAGGGTGGGGCGCAGGCAGCGGTTCATTCGGTTCGTCTTCGGCCAACAAGGGAGACGAAGCGACGGCGCGCAGGTGCACCGGCCCAGGATGGGGGTGTGGCTGCGGCTCAAAGCTCCCTACGCCGGTGCAAACCGGATCAGGTTCCAAGGGACTCTCTCAGCCTGGCAGATCCAGGCACCCCCGCTTCAGGTGACCATTTCACTACAAATGGTACGGATTTGCGAGCCGGTGCCCTTCAGGCTGCCGCGTGCAGCGCGTTGAGCAGTGCCTGCCCTGGCGCGCTGTGGAACCACGCCGGATGCCCCAGCATGAAGGGTTGCCACGCCACATCGGCATTGGCGGTCGAGCCGGTGACGCCCTCGAAATACTCCACTTCGGACAGTGCGAAGTCGAAATGCACCATCGGCAGCAGGTCGGCCAGCAGGTGCACGCGTGCCGCCGACAGCGGCAGCACCTGGCGGTAGCCATCGAGCAGCGCCAGCGCGATATCGATGCGCACTGCCTCCATGCCGCGCGCCAGTTCCAGCCATGCCACGGCGTTGCGCTCGATTGCGGTGGCGAGGTCGAACAGTGCGCTGGTGGGCGAGGTCAGGCCGAAATCCAGCACGGTGCTGACCTGCCCGTCGCGCCACAGCAGGTTGGAGACATGCCAGTCGTTGTGCGCCCACAGCCGTGGTTCGTCGTGCAGGCGCTCGGCCAGTCCCGTGTGCCACGGCAGCACGTCACGCCGCAGCTGCGTTTCCCACGGAATGCGCGCGAGATAGCGGGCCAGGCCGGGGCGCTCGTGCAGCCCTGCCTTGATTGCGGCAATCGGATCGTCGGCGCGGATCAGGTCGTCGCGCGCCACCAGCAGATGGGTGCTGCGCTGGGGCGCGTGGTAGCTGGCGGCGGCGCGGTGCAGCTGTGCGAGTGCGCGTCCGGCTTCGCGGGCCTGCGCGACATCGGTCAGCAGCGACCACGACACCGCGTCGCGGTACAGGTCGTCGCCTACGCCGACGTCGTGCAGTTCAAACGTCCATTCGCCGTGTTCGACCGCGGTGTGGCCGTCGGTTGCCGCAAGCACCTGCACCACCGGCACGCCGGCAGCGGCGAGATGGGCGATGAAGCGGTGCTCTTCCTCCAGGCAGGCCGCGTTGCGCACGCTGTGGTGATGGCGCTTGATGAACACTGCGCCGCGCGTGCCATCGACGATGGCGGCAGCCGACAGTGGCCGCGGGCTGTGCCAGCGTGGCTGGCTGCCGCTGTCCAGCTGCGGGTAGCGCTGGCGCAGCCATGCGATGTCCGCCGCGCTGATCGGTGGCCAGTCGGCAGCCACCTCGTCGTTGTTGAGGCCCTGCACACGGTGGGAGGAAGACGTCATGCCGCGGCCCGAGAGGGGAAAGTCACATCCAAGGCTGCGCATTCAACGCCATGCGCGCGGCCAACGCAAACGGGCGGGTCATCGACCCGCCCGTCTCTGCCATCGGCAGGGGTACCGCCGCCGTGCCGCTTACCAGCCGCGATGGCGACCGCGGTCGTGGTAGTAGCGGTTGTCGTAGTAACGCTCGCGCTGCCAGCGGCGGTCGTCGCCACGGTCGTAGTAACCGCTGCGGTAGTAGCCACGATCGTAGCGGCGGTCGTAGCGGTTGTCGTAGTAACGATTGTCGTAATAACGACGGTCGCGGCGGTCGGAGGTGGTCAGATTGCCGATCGCGCCGCCGGCCACGGCACCACCGACGGTGGCGGCAGGATCACCGTTGGAGAGCAGGTTGCCGGCCACGCCACCGACCACGGCGCCGACCAGGGTGCGCTTGTCCTTCCTCGACATCGCGCTGGCATCGCTGACCACGGCGACACCGGCCACCAGTGCCAGCGCCATCGCCAGACCACGGAAGCTGAGTGTGGAAGTACTGAGCATGATTCGTTCTCCTGTGAGGTGCATGCCACGCTGGGCAGGGAGGGCGCGGGGCGCCCCGGCTGCCGTGATGTCCACGCTGGCGTTCCAACATTGCCGGAACATTGCCTGGTGTATCGAGCGGCTTGCGCATTCATCTAGCGGCAGGTGGCATGAAGCAAGGCTGAAAGTGGCCTCGGCCGCTCAGCTGGCAGAAAGGGAAAAGGCCACGCGGGCGTGGCCCCTCCCTTCTCTGCCAAGGCGTTGGCATGTCAGACGCCCGTCGCCTTCCGGGCCTGCCGCGCCTGCTCCTGCGGGGTCTCCTGCTGCGGCTGCAGCACGTCAGGTGCGCCCTGCACCGCACCGCTGCTGAGCGCCAGGCTCTGCTCGCTGGCGGCCCGCGTCTCCACGGTGACGCGGCCGGCGGCCGGACATGGGCCGGGTCGATTCCTTCGACCTCGAATTGAGAACCCACGCCCGTTCATCCTGGTACAGATCCGCAGACCAGCAAGGCGGCCGCCGTTGCCGGGGCGATTATGTGAATCGCGTCTCAGATTTTGCCGTCACGCAGGTAGTCGAACAATTCGGCATCGCCCTTCAACCCCAGCTTGAGCATCGCGTCGCCCTTCTGCCGGCTGATGGTGCTGACGCTCTTGTGCAGCAGCAGCGAGATCTCCTTCACTGTCATGCCGGTGCCGAGCAGGCGCAGCACCTCCACCTCGCGCGGGGACAGCGGCTTGCCGTCACCCTCGCGCATGCGCCAGCTGCCGGCTGCCTCGACCCGCTCGCGCAGGCTGCGGCTGATATAGGGCTGGCCGCGGTAGACCGCCTGGATCGCCTGCGGCAGCTCGTCCATCGACGAACTCTTGTCGACCAGGCCGAGCACACCACTGTCGAGCACCATGCGCAGGATCGCCAGGTTGCTGGAAACGCTGAGCATCAGCACCGGCAGGTCCGGGTGGCGGCGCCGGATCATGCCGATCATGGCGAAGCCATCGGCCTGCAGGCTGCCCGGCATGGAGTAGTCGGTGACCAGCAGGTCACAGGGCTGGCTGGCGAGCAGGGTCATCAGCGCCTGCGCGCTGTCGGCCTCGCCGACCACGCGGCCGACGCCGCTCGACTCGATGACGGCGCGGGTACCGATACGGACCACGGGGTGATCGTCTGCGATGATGATGCGCAAGCTCATGCTCTAGTATGGCCATCGGGCACGCCGGACCGCGACCATCGCGGTCCCTGGCAGGATTCTAGGAGATCGACGCAGATGCGTAGGTGGGCTGTTCGCGGGCTGCTCCTGCTGCTGGCGGTGCTGGCGCTGCCCGTGGCCCAGGCACAGCCGGCCCCTGGCCTGCTGCCGCTCAGCCCGTTGCAGCGCGAATACCTGGTGGCGCATCCGACCATCGTTGTCGGGCAGTATGACAGCGGCTGGCCGCCCTTCGAGTCCCTCCGTGATGGCGAGCAGGTCGGGCTGGGACCGGACTACCTGTCGCATCTTGCTCGCCAGCTCGGTGTGAAGGTCGAGGCGCGCCGCTATCCGGACTGGACATCCGTGCTGGATGCGGCATGTCGTGGCGAGATCGACGTGGTGATGAATGTCGGCCTCAGTGCCGACCGCACCCGCTGCATGGTCTATACCGCCGCCTACAGTGAGGCGCCACTCGCACTGGTGGGCCGGCCCGATGACCTGCGTGCCTCCGACATGCCGGACCTGGATGGGCTGAGGGTGGTGATCGAACAGGACTTCCTGACCGGTCCGCAGGTGCGCGCCCGATTCCCGCGTGCCCGCCAGCTTGTCGCAAACGACACGTTGAGCGCATTGCAGATGGTCAGAGACGACAAAGCGGACGTCTACATCGGCAATGCCTTTGTCGCCACCGAGCTGATTGCCAGCCGGCGCCTGCAGGGCGTGGCGCTGTTGCGGCCGAGCGACCTGCCTCCTGAACGGCTGCACTTCGGCATTCCCAACAGCAAGCAACCGCTGGCCGAAGCCCTGGACCTGGCGCTGGCCGCGACCAGCCAGGCCCAGCGCGATGCCCTCGCACAACGCTGGTTGTCACCGCCGCACTGGTCGGCATCGGCGCAGCTGGCGCTGAGCCAGGCCGAGAAGCGTGTGCTGGAGAAGCCGCTGATGATCGGTTTCGCGCCGAATGCCGCGCCCCTGTCGTTCACCGGCGAGGATGGCCGGCCCAGTGGCCTGGCCAGCGAGTACCTGCAGCGCCTGATGCAGGCCGGCGCCAACCTGAAGGTCGAGAACAGCCACGACTGGTACGAGGTGCGTGAGAAGGCCCGCCGCGGTGAACTGCAGGCGGTGATGGGCATACCCGTTGATTCGCGCTACCTGGGCCCGGACTGGGTGTTCAGCCAGCCCTTCATCAGCGTGCCGAACGTGATTGTGGTCAGGAGCGATGGTGAGTCGCTGCTGGGCCTGGCCGATCTGCAGGGCAAGCGCGTGCTGCTGTCCGACCCGGAGCGCGTGCGTGGCTATGTGCAGCAGCAGGCGCCGCAGGCCCGGATCATTGCTGCGCGAAGTGCCGAGCAGGCGCTGCAGCGCCTGCTCGAGGGTGAAGCCGATGCCTATGTCGGCAACCTTGCCATGGTCGATCACCTGCTGCGCAGCCGTTTCCCGGGGCGGATGCAGGTAGCGGCTCCGGCCGGTTTCAACGACCAGCTGGCGCTGGCAGTGGATCGCCGCCATGCGGCCCTGGCCACGACCTTCGATCGCCTGCTGCTGCAGATGACCCCACGCAAGCGCGAGGCGCTGCGCAGCGATTGGCTGGCGGTGGAGTACCGCAATGGGGTCGACTGGAGCAATCTGCTGCGGTGGGGCGTGCCGGTGCTGATGGTGCTGCTGACCGCGCTGCTTGTGCATGGCGTGGGCCATTGGCGGCTGCGCCGTGAGGTGGCAGGACGCCGCCAGCTGGAGCAGCGACTGGCCGAGGTGACCGACAACCTGCCGGCGGTGGTCTACCAGGCCCGTCGCGATGCCGATGGCACGCTGAGCTTCCCGTTCATCGCCGGCGACCTGCCTGCATTGTTCGGCATCACCCGGCAGCAGGCCGAACAGGATGCGAGGGTGTTGCTGGAACGCGTCGAGCAGGAGGACCGCGCGCGCATCCTGCATTCCATCGAGCAGGCCGCGCACCAGTTCGCGCCGTTGATCCTGGAGTTCCGCCTGCGCAGCGACGGGGAAGGCGTGCGCTGGGTGCGCAGCCAGGCCCATCCCTACGCCGCCGAAGAAGGCGCGGTGATCTGGAGCGGGTACTGGGTGGATGTAAGCGAAGCCCGGATGCAGGCCGATGCACTGGCGGCGGCGAAGGCGGACGCCGAGCAGGCCGCTGAGGCCAAATCGCGTTTCCTGGCCACGATGAGCCACGAGATCCGTACGCCGATGAGCGGCGTGCTGGGCATGCTGGAGGTGCTGGCGCACTCACCGCTGGACAGCGAGCAGCAGCGCATCCTCGGCGTGATCGAGGATTCGGCGCAGATGCTGCGGCAGATCCTCGACGACATCCTCGATTACTCGCGGCTGGAAGCAGGTGCACTGCGCCTGGAGCCGGTACCGCAACCGCTGCGGCCCCTGCTGGAAAGCGTGTGCCGCCTGCTGTCCCCGCAGGCCAGCGCGCGTGGCCTGGCGCTGCACGTGCAGATCGATCCCCAGCTGGCGCCGGCCCACGAAGTGGACGGCGTACGGCTGCGCCAGATCGTGTTCAACCTGCTCAGCAATGCCATCAAGTTCACCAGCCAGGGCGAGGTGCGCCTGCAGCTGGAGGTGCTGGGGCCGACCAGCGAGGACGGTGTGCAGCCGCTGTGCCTGAGCGTGACCGACACCGGCTTGGGCATCGCACCGGAACAACTGCAGCACCTGTTCGCGCCATTCACCCAGGCCGGCGCCTACATCCAGCGTGACCACGGCGGCACCGGCCTGGGCCTGAGCATCTGCCAGCGCCTGGTGCAGATGATGCAGGGCGAACTGACCCTGCACAGCACGCTGGGCGAAGGCACGCGCGCCGAAGTGCGGGTCTCGCTGGTCGAGGCCGGCAGCGAGGACGCGGCGGCGCTGCTGGCCGAGCAGGAGCAGACCGCGCTGCTGCCCGCCGCGTTGCGCCAGGCGCGGGTGCTGGTGATCGAGGATCACCCGACCAACCAGGCGATGATGGCGTGGCGGCTGCAGCAACTGGGCGTGCCCCATGTGCTGCTGGGCGACGGCCAGCAGGCGCTGGACCGCCTGTCATCGGAGTCCTTCGACCTGGTCATTACCGACTGCCGCATGCCGGTACTCGACGGGTTTGGATTCACCCGCCTGCTGCGCGAACGCGAGGGTCGTACCGGGCAGCCGCGACTGACGGTGCTGGCATTGACCGCCAGCGTGCTGGACGACGATGCGCGCCGCTGCCGCGAGGCCGGCATGGACGAGGTGCTGGCCAAGCCGCTGTCGCTGGCCACGCTGCGCACCGCGCTGCTGCGCTGGCTGCCGCAGGCACAGGGCCAGTCGTTCGAGTCGCCAGTGCAGGAGACTGTCGCCGACGACGCCGAAGTACTGCCTGATCTGGCCACCCTGCAGCAGCGCTATGGCTCGCGCGCCGTGGCCGAGCAGCTGCGTGACAGCCTGTTGCAGGCCAGTGAAAGTGATCTGGCGGCGGTACAGCGCGCCGTGCGGGCCGGTGACCGCGAGACTGCGGCGCTCCACCTGCATCGCCAGGCGGGTGGTCTGGGGGCAATCGGGGCAAGCGCACTGGCGGGGCAGGCCAACGCGCTGGTCGAGCGGCTGCAGGATGCGACCGAGGCCGATCCGGCACCGGTGTTCGCCGCTGTAACGGCGTTCGTGGCACGGCTGCAGCACCAGCTGCAGCGACTGGCTCACTGAGCCGACTGCTGTTGCAGGTAAGCGATCACCAGCGCGCGGCGTTCGGCGCTGGGAAAGGCGTTGTACATGCGTGTGCCGGGCACCACGTGGGTGGGCGACTGCAGGAACGCATCCAGGGTCTGCGCGCTCCAGGTGATGTCGGCGCGGCGCATGCCCTCGGAATAGCCGTAGTCGGGCAGGCTGCCGGCGCGGCGGCCGATCACGCCGTGCAGGTTCGGCCCGAAGCGGTGGATGCCGCCGGGCTGCACGGTGTGGCAGCCGGCGCACAGTTCGAACGCGCGCTGCATGGCCTGCTGCCGGGCCTGTTCGGGCGTGGCCGGCGCCGCAGGCGGGCGCTGGCAGGCCGTGGCGAGCAGGGCCACGGCGACGGTGGTGAGCAGGCAGGAGGCACGCATGGGCGGGCAGGATAGCGGTGCGGTGGAGCGGCCGGGCTGCGACACGCGGTCGCAGCCCGGGGCGATCACATGCCCGAGTAGTTCGGGCCGCCGCCGCCCTGCGGGGTCACCCAGACGATGTTCTGGGTCGGGTCCTTGATGTCGCAGGTCTTGCAGTGCACGCAGTTCTGCGCGTTGATCTGCAGGCGCGCGTTGTCGGCGTCGCCGACGAACTCGTACACGCCGGCCGGGCAGTAACGTGCTTCGGGACCGGCGTACTCGGCCAGGTTCACCTTCACCGGAATGCTCGGATCCTTCAGCGTCAGGTGGCTGGGCTGGTTCTCGTCGTGGTTGGTGCTGCTCAGGAACACCGAGCTGAGACGATCGAAGGTCAGCACGCCATCGGGCTTGGGGTAGGCGATGCGGGTGTGCTGGGACGCCGGCTCCAGGCAGGCGTGGTCCGGCTGGGTGCGGTGCAGGGTCCACGGCGGGTTGCGCACGCCCAGCTTCGGCAGCAGCCACTGCTCCACGCCGGTCATCAGCGTGGCAACGGTCTGGCCCTTCTTGAACCACTGCTTGAAGTTCTTGGCCTGCTGCAGTTCGTTGAACAGCCAGCTCGATTCGAACGCCTTCGGGTAGGCGCTCAGTTCATCGTGCTGGCGGTCGGCAGCCAGCGCGTCGAACGCAGCGTCGGCGCACAGCATGCCGGTCTTGATCGCGGCATGGCTGCCCTTGATGCGGCTGGCGTTGAGGTAGCCGGCCTCGCAGCCGACCAGCGCGCCACCGGGGAACACCGTCTTCGGCAGCGACAGCAGGCCGCCGGCGGTGATCGCACGCGCGCCGTAGCCGATGCGGGTACCGCCTTCCAGGTGCTTGCGGATATCCGGATGGGTCTTGAAGCGCTGGAATTCCTCGAACGGGCTCAGCCAGGGGTTCTTGTAGTCCAGGCCGACCACGTAGCCGATGGCGACCTTGCCACCGTCGGCGTGGTAGAGGAACGCGCCGCCATAGGTGTCGCTGTCCAGCGGCCAGCCAGCCGCATGCACCACTAGGCCCGGCTCATGCCTGGCCGGGTCGATCTGCCACAGCTCCTTGATGCCGATGCCGTAGGCCTGCGGGTCCTTGCCTTCGTCCAGTTTGTAGCGGGCGATCAGCTGGCGGCCGAGGTGGCCGCGCGCACCTTCGGCGAAGACCGTGTACCTGGCGTGCAGCGCCATCCCACGCTCGAAGGCCGGGCCGATGCTGCCGTCCTTCTCGATGCCCATGTCGCCGGTGGCCACGCCGATCACCTCGCCGTTGTCGCCGTACAGCACTTCTGCAGCGGCGAAGCCAGGGAAGATCGCAACCTCCAGCGCCTCGGCCTGCTGCGCCAGCCAGCGGGTCACTTCGCCCAGGCTGATGATGTAGTTGCCTTCGTTGTGGAAGCACTCCGGCAGCAGCGCATTGGGCGTGCTGCGCGACCCGGTCTCGCTGAGGAACAGGAACTCGTCGCGGGTGACCTTCTGCTTCAGCGGTGCGCCGCGTTCGGCCCAGTCCGGGAACAGTTCGGCCAGCGCGCGCGGATCCATCACCGCGCCGGACAGCACGTGCGCGCCCGGTTCGGAGCCCTTCTCCAGCACGCATACCGACAGCTCGCGGCCGGCTTCGAGCGCGCGCTGGCGCAGGCGGATCGCGGTGGCCAGGCCGGCGGGGCCGGCGCCGACGATCACCACGTCGAACTCCATTACTTCACGCGGGGGCAGGGCGTTGGCTTCAGCGCTCATCGATTGCATGACTCGTGGGTAGGGCCGGCATCGGGGCCACCGGCGGTGCCTGGGAATCGCGCGTGCGGCCACGGGCGAAACGGTTGTTTGAATGTGTCAGGGTACCGGGCCGCGCGTGATCGAGCTAGATCGGCGATGTTCACCTCATGATTGCTGCAGTGCAGCGTAATGATCGTGGCCGGGTAGGTGCCAACCTCGGGTTGGCACATTGCTTCACCGCCCGGACCTGCATCCGTGTGGACCAAGGTCCACACCTACCAGACGCGATGCGTGCGGATGACCGACAATGGCCGGGTCCTGACTGCGCGTGAGTGCCATGGCTTTGCATCCGTACGATCTGTTCGATGTCCGTTCCCTGCTCAACGAGGAAGAGCGCGCAGTGCAGGAGAGCGTCGCCCGCTTCACCAACGAGCGCGTGCTGCCGATCATCGGCGATGCCTTCGACCAGGCCCGCTTCCCCGACGAACTGGTGCCTGAGATCGCTTCGTTGGGCCTGCTGGGCGCGACCCTGCCGACCCAGTACGGCGGCGGTGGCCTCGGCGCGGTCAGCTATGGCCTGATCTGCCAGGAGCTGGAGCGCGGCGATTCGGGCCTGCGCAGCTTCGTCTCGGTGCAGAGCTCGCTGTGCATGTATCCCATCTACGCGTACGGCAGCGAAGAACAGCGCCAGCAGTGGTTGCCGGCGATGGCACGCGGCGAGCTGATCGGCTGCTTCGGCCTGACCGAGGCGCACGGTGGGTCCGACCCGGCCAGCATGAAGACCCGCGCGGTGCGCGACGGCAGCGACTGGCGCATCAGCGGCAGCAAGATGTGGATCACCAGCGGCCCGGTGGCCGACCTGGCCATCGTCTGGGCACAGACCGAGGACGGCATCCAGGGCTTCGTGCTGGAGAAGGGCATGGCTGGCTTCACCACGCAGGAGATCAAGCACAAGATGAGCCTGCGCGCATCGCTGACCGGTGCGCTGTTCTTCGATGACGTGCGCGTGCCCGACAGCCACCGCCTGCCGAACGTGAAGGGCCTGAAGGGGCCGCTGGGCTGCCTGACCCAGGCCCGCTATGGCATCAGCTGGGGCCCGATAGGCGCGGCCATCGCCTGCCTGGATGAAGCGCTGGGCTACGCCAAGGAGCGCGTGCTGTTCGGCCGCCCGCTGGCGGCCACCCAGAGCGCGCAGATCAAGCTGGCCGAGATGGCCCGCCGCATCACCACCGCCCAGCTGTTGGCCCTGCAGCTGGGCCGGCTGAAGGAAGCCGGCCAGCTGCAGCCGCAGCAGGTCAGCCTGGCCAAGTGGAACAACTGCCGCATGGCCATCGACATCGCCCGCGAGTGTCGCGATCTGCTTGGTGGGGCTGGCATCACCACCGAACACGTGGCGATCCGGCACGCGCTGAACCTGGAATCGGTGATCACCTATGAAGGCACCGAGACCGTGCACCAGCTGGTGATCGGCCGCGAACTGACCGGCATCAACGCGTTCTGAGTGCACCGGTAGTGCCGGCCGCTGGCCGGCATTGCCGAGTAGGGTGGGCGGCAACGGACGCCTATCCGGAGATGCAAACTGAATGAAGAACAATTCCACTGTAAGACTGCTGTGCCTCCCGCTGCTCTTCCAAGCCTCCGTGCTGCAGATGGCGTGGGCAGGCAACAGGGATGATGCGGCATGGGCAGGCAGCTATTCGCAGGCGAGCGATCTGTGTACCGAACCGGGCAGCGGACGCAGTTGCCGCGATGGGTTCAGGGACAGCCTGTCGATTGTCGAAGAATCACTGGGCTATAGGGTTGAGCTGCACAGTACCCAGTCGATGCAGCACGTCTGCTCCTTCGTGCTGCATATGAAGCCAGAAGGCGGAAAACTGATTCATCAGTCCGAACTGGGCACAGTGGCGATCGAGAAACATGCAGGTGCGCTGAGAGTCTCATCCGGCGGGATGGACCCGACGGTAACGGGCTTGGGCATGTGCGGTGCGCATGCCGATATTGATGGTCTGGAGTTTTCTTCTGTCGGCAATCGCACGCGCCCCGGGCAACGCAAGGGCGCCCACTCCTGATTGATCCAGGCGGAAGGCATCCACGCATGGCGTGGATCTACTGCGCGGCTGTCGGGTCCGCCTTGAAGCGGGCCGAGGAGCGCAGTGTACCGGTGCGCAGCACCGGCTCGCCGATGGCGGCGCGTTTCTTTGGTTACTTTCTTTGCGCGAGCAAAGAAAGTGACACACGTGAGCTACGCGCCGCCGGCAAACCCATGCTGCCGCCACGCCTCGTACATCACCACCGCAACGGTGTTGGAAAGATTGAGGCTGCGGTTGCCCGGCCGCATCGGCAGGCGCAGGCGGCGGCCGTCGGGCAGGGCATCGAGCACCTCCTGCGGCAGGCCGCGGCTTTCCGGGCCGAACAGGAACGCATCGCCCTCTTCAAAGGCCACGCTGTCGTAGCGCACGCTGGCGCGCGTACTGAGTGCGAACAACCGGTTCGGTGCGATCCGCGCCAGCGCGGTGTCCAGGTCGGGGTGCACCTGCAGGCGCGAGTACTCGTGGTAGTCCAGGCCGGCGCGCTTGAGCTGCTTGTCTTCCAGTGCGAAGCCGAGCGGCTCGACCAGGTGCAGTTGCGCGCCGGTGTTGGCGCAGAGCCGGATCACATTGCCCGTGTTGGGCGGGATTTCCGGTTGGAACAGGATCACGTGGAACGGGGGCGCGGCATTCATCGGCGCAGTGTACCTGCGACGACCGCCGCCTTTACGGCGCACGCCCTGCTCGGGGCAGGGCGGCACCGGTTACGGGCGCAGCAGGACCTGGGCGGTTTCGGTGGCCAGGGCCTGCAGATCGGCGGCGCTCGGACGCACCTGCAGGGCCGGCAGGTTGACGATGACCGAGTGGGCGACGTTGGTCGCGGCCGCAGCAAGAGTGGCGGCGTAGCGCTGGGCTTCCAGTTCGGCGGCCAGGGCGACGCGCTGTTCCAGGCTCGGGCGCACTTCCACCGAGGCCAGCGTGGTGATCGGCAGCGCGGCGGCAACCGGGGCGGCGACGTAGCCGTTGCGCTCGGCCAGCTGGTCGGCGCTCGGGCGCACTTCCACGGTGGCCAGGGTCGGGATGCCGCTGGCCTGTTCCCAGGCCTGCTGGGCCAGCTGGTCGGCGGCCGGGCGAACCTGCACGGTGGCCAGGGTCTTGATGGATTCGGAGGCCTGCACCGACGAAACAACCGCGGTGCCGGCGATCAGGGCGATGGCGATGGCAATGGTCTTGGCGTTCATGACGGGGCCTGTTTAGTGTTGGTGAGCAGTGGTGTGGTAGTAAGGTAGTACACCAGTTCTGGGCATGCAAGAGAAATTTTCGATTTCCTGCATTTGTTCAGTCTTCAGTCAGCTTTTGTCTGAAGCCCTTCTTGGCGCAGGAAGTACCAAGCAATCCGCGTGCCAACTTTTAGTTATTGATTTGCAAGGGTTTTATGTGGTCCCGAAAGTGTCCGCTGGGCGGACACCTGTCCATTCGATAAGGCGCGGACACTGTCCGGACGCCTTCAGCCGGCGTCTGTGACGTTTCAAGAGCGCCCGTGGGCGTCGGGCTGGATGGCCATCTGGGCAAACACCCCCAGTGACTGGCGACCGATTCCTGCCGCCGCGTGCGCAGGCTAGGATCGGGGTTCACCTATGTGACCAAGGATCCGGATATGTCTCTCGCCCTTCGCCCGCGCACCGCATTGCTGGCCGTCGCCCTCAGCACCGCCCTGGGCACGCTTGCTCCTACCTCCGCGCTTGCCGCCAGGCCCGCGGCACCGGCCAAGGTCGATATCCCGTACGAGCAGTTCACCCTGCCCAACGGCCTGCGCGTGATCGTGCATACCGATCGCAAGGCGCCGATCGTCGCGGTCAACGTCTGGTACCACGTGGGCAGCAAGGACGAGCCGGCTGGTCGTACCGGCTTCGCGCACCTGTTCGAACACCTGATGTTCCAGGGCAGCGAAAACCACGACGGCGAATTCTTCGAACCGTTCAAGCAGGTCGGTGCCACCAACCAGAACGGCACCACCAACACCGATCGCACCAATTACTTCGAGAACGTGCCGACCACCGCGCTGGACATGGCGCTGTGGATGGAATCGGACCGCATGGGCCATCTGGTCGGTGCGATCGACCAGGCCGCGCTCGACGAGCAGCGTGGCGTGGTGCAGAACGAGAAGCGCCAGGGCGAGAACCAGCCCTACGGCCAGGCCTGGGACCAGCTCAACAAGGCGCTGTACCCGGTGGGCCACCCGTACCACCACGGCGTGATCGGGTCGATGAACGATCTGAACGCGGCGTCGCTGGATGACGTGAAGACCTGGTTCCGTACCTGGTACGGCCCGAACAACGCGGTGCTGGTGCTGGCCGGCGACATCGACCTGGCCACCGCCAAGGAAAAGGTCGCCAAGTACTTCGGCAGCATCCCGGCCGGCCCGACCATGGCGCAGCCGGCGGTGAACGTGGCCAAACGCAGTGCCGACACGCGCGAGACGATGACCGACAAGGTGCCGCAGGCGCGCATTTACCGTGCCTGGAACGTACCGCAGGTCGGCACCACCGAGGTCGATCAGCTGCAGTTGTTCGCGCAGGTGCTGGGCGGTGCCAAATCTTCGCGCCTGAGCCAGCGCCTGCAGCACCAGGACAAGCTGGTGGACAGCATCGCGTCGGGCCTGTCGACTTCGCAGCTGGGCTCGAACTTCGTGATCATGGCCACGGTCAAGCAGGGCCAGGACCCGGCCAAGGTCGAGAAGATCATCGACGAGGAACTGGACCGGCTGATCAAGCAGGGCCCGACCGCGGCCGAACTGGAGCGCGCCAAGACCGGTGCCCGCGCCGGTTTCATCCGCGGCATCGAGCGCATCGGTGGCTTCGGCGGCAAGGCCGATGCACTGGCCGAGTGCGCGGTGTTCACCGGCGACCCGGGCTGCTTCCGCACCTCGCTGGCCAACATCGAGAAGGCCAGTGCTGCTGATCTGAGCCGGCTGGGCGCGCAGTGGCTGGACAAGGGCAGCCACACCCTGGTGATCGCACCGGGTGAGCGCGTGGCGCTGAAGGAAGACCCGAGCCAGGCGCCGAAGCCGTTCACTGTGCCGGCGGTGGACCCGAAGTACAGCACCCTGCCCGAGCAGGTCGACCGCAAGGCCGGCGTGCCGCAGACCCGCGAGTTCCCGCAGCTGAAGTTCCCGGCGCTGCAGCGCGCCACGCTGAAGAACGGCACCGAGGTGATCCTGGCCGAGCGCCACGAGATTCCGGTGGTGCAGTTCAGCTACCAGTTCCCGGGCGGCTTCAGCGCCGACCAGGGCCGCAAGCCGGGCACCGCCAACTTCACCATGAGCCTGATGACCGAAGGCGCCGGCAAGCTGGGCTCGCTGGCCTTCGCCGACGCCGCAGATGCGCTCGGCGCCAGCCTGGATGCCTCGGCCGGCCTGGACTCGATGAGCGTGGAGCTGTCGGCGCTGAAGGAAAACCTGGTGCCGTCGCTGGCGCTGTACCGCGACCTGCTGCGCGACCCGCGCTTCGAGCAGGGCGAGATCGACCGGGTCAAGGCGAGCTGGATCGCGGGCATCCAGCAGGAGAAGGTCAACCCGGGTGCGGTGGCGATGCGCGTGCTGCCCCCGCTGCTGTACGGCAAGGGCCACCCGTATGCCATTCCGTTTACCGGTAGCGGTGACGAGGCGGCGATCAACGGCCTGACCCGCGAGGACCTGGTCGACTTCCACCACGACTGGCTGCGCCCGCAGAACGGCACCTTGATCGTGGTCGGCGACACCACCCTGGCCGAGATCGTGCCGCTGCTGGACAAGCAGCTGGGCGACTGGAAGGCCAGTGGCGAGGCCCCGCAGGTGAAGGCGGCCACCGACGTTGCGCTGCCGAAAGGCCCGCGCGTCTTCCTGATCGACCAGCCGGGCGCGGTACAGGCCAACCTGTTCGCCGGCCAGGTGGTGGCACCTTCCAGTGCCACCAGCTCGACCCGCTTCGACATCGCCAACGGCGTGATCGGTGGCGACTTCACCTCGCGCCTGAACATGAACCTGCGCGAGGACAAGCACTGGTCGTACGGTGCGCGCAGCAGCGCGGTCAATTCGGTGGGCCAGCGCCCGTGGATGGCCAGCGCGCCGGTGCAGATCGACAAGACCGGCCCGGCACTGGCGGAAATGCGCAAGGAAATCGCCGCGTTCGCCGATGGCAGCAAGCCAGCCACCGCTGCCGAGGTCAACCGCATCCGCAACATCCAGACCCTGAGCCTGCCCGGTGCCTACGAGACCGCCAGTGCGGTGGCGTCGACCATCGGTTCGATCGTGCAGTTCAAGCGCCCGGACGATTACGTGCTGCGGCGCAAGGCCGAGATCGAAGCGATGACCCCGGCGCAGGTGCAGCAGGCCGCCGCCGAGATCAAGCCGCAGGTCCTGACCTGGGTGGTGGTGGGTGACCTCAAGCAGACCGAAGCGGCCGTGCGTGCGCTGAACCTGGGCGAGGTGACGGTGATCGACGCCGAAGGCAACCCGGTCAAGAAATAAGGGATGTGCCTGCCCGCCACGGCGGGCAGGTCTCCCGTGGTAGCGCCGGGCCATGCCCGGCGGCTTTCCGGCGGCCAGCCATGCCGCGCTGTGCGCTCGCCGGGCATGGCCCGGCGCTACCTGGGCTCCGCCACGGCTACCCCCGATTCAGGCTGTTCAGGCAGAATCCCCCCATACCCTTCCAGGATCTGCCCATGCGCGTTCTGCTGCTTTCCTCCCTGCTGCTCACCGTCACCGCCTGTACCTGGGTGCCGATCGAACCGGCCGGCAAGGCGACCCGCGTGCTGCCGGCGGGCCCGGTTCCAGCCGGCTGCATCGCCAAGGGCGAGGTGGTGGTCACCGTGAAGAGCAAGGTCGGCTTCTACAACCGCAACCCGCTGCGGGTGCAGGAAGAGCTGGAAACCCTGGCCCGCAACGAGGCCCCGAGCGCCGGCGCCAATGCCGTCCAGGCCGCTGCGGCCCCCGCCGATGGCAGCCAGCGCTTCGCCGCGTTCCAGTGCCCGCCGCGCTGAACGCTTCACCATACGGCCGAGGCTGAATTCGTAAAGATGCGGTGAAAGCCCGGGGGTTATAGAATAGCGCCCCCTTTTGCCTGAGCCTTGGCGCTAACCTCGATGCTCTTCAAGAATGTCTCGATCGCCGGCCTGGCACACGTCGACGCACCGCATACGCTGACGACCAAGGAAATCAACGAACGCCTGCAGCCGACGCTGGATCGCCTGGGTATCCGTACCGATGTGCTTGGCGACATCGCCGGCATCCACGCCCGCCGCCTGTGGGACAACGGCGTGCTGGCGTCGGACGCCGCCACCATGGCCGGCCGCAAGGCACTGGAAGACGCGGGCATCACCGCGACCCAGGTCGGCCTGCTGGTCAACACCTCGGTCAGCCGCGACTATCTGGAGCCGTCCACGGCCTCCATCGTGTCGGGCAACCTCGGTGTCAGCGACGAATGCATGACCTTCGACGTCGCCAATGCCTGCCTGGCCTTCATCAACGGCATGGACATCGCGGCGCGCATGATCGAGCGCGGTGATATCGACTACGCGCTGGTGGTGGACGGCGAGACCGCCAACCTGGTGTACGAGAAGACCCTGGAGCGCATGACCGCCCCGGACGTCACCGCCGATGATTTCCGCAACGAGCTGGCCGCGCTGACCACCGGGTCGGGCGCCGCGGCGATGGTGATGGCGCGCGCGGAGCTGGTGCCGGACGCGCCGCGCTACAAGGGCGGCGTGACCCGCTCGGCCACCGAGTGGAACCAGCTGTGCCTGGGCAACCTGGACCGCATGGTCACCGATACCCGCCTGCTGCTGATCGAAGGCATCAAGCTGGCGCAGAAGACCTTCAGCGCCGCCAAGATCGCACTCGGCTGGGCCGTGGAAGAGCTGGACCAGTTCGTGATCCACCAGGTCAGCCAGCCGCATACCGCCGCGTTCATCAAGAACTTCGGCATCGACCCGAAGAAGGTCATGACCATCTTCGGCGAGCACGGCAACATTGGCCCGGCCTCGGTGCCGATCGTGCTGAGCAAGCTCAAGCAGCTGGGCAAGCTGAAGAAGGGCGATCGCATCGCGCTTCTGGGTATTGGCTCGGGCCTGAACTGCTCGATGGCTGAAGTGGTCTGGTAAGCAGCCCGTTGCCCGACCTCCTGTAGAGCCGAGCCCTGCTCGGCTCACGCGCGCAGCGCGGCTCTTCCGCAGCGGACCGGAGAGCAGCCGAGCAACGGCTCGGCTCTACATTGCGCCGCGACTCTCCTTAGGTGCTCCGCATGCGCGATCTTCCCGGTTATCCCGCCCACCCGCAGCGCTTCGAGGTCCGCCCCGGCCTGTCGATGAACTATCTCGACGAGGGCCCGCGCGATGGCGAGGTGGTGGTGATGGTGCACGGCAACCCGTCGTGGAGCTACTACTGGCGCACGCTGGTAGCCGGCCTGTCGGACAGGTACCGGTGCATCGTGCCGGACCACATCGGCATGGGCCTGTCGGACAAGCCCGATGACAGCCGCTATGAGTACACGCTGCAGTCGCGCGTGGACGATCTTGATGCGCTGCTGAAGCATCTGGGCGTCACCGGCCCGGTGACGCTGGCCGTGCACGACTGGGGCGGCATGATCGGCTTCGGCTGGGCGCTGTCGCACCACGACCAGGTGAAGCGCCTGGTCGTGCTCAACACCGCTGCCTTCCCGATGCCGGCGGCGAAGAAGATGCCGTGGCAGATCGCGCTGGGTCGCCACTGGAAGATCGGCGAGTGGATCATCCGCAGCTTCAACGCATTCTCGTCCGGCGCCTCGTGGCTGGGCGTGGAGCGCAGGATGCCGGCCGACGTCCGCCGCGCCTATGTGTCGCCGTACAACAGCTGGGCCAACCGCATCAGCACCATCCGCTTCATGCAGGACATCCCGCTGTCGCCGGCCGACAAGGCCTGGTCGCTGCTGGAGCGTGCCGGCAAGGCACTGCCGTCGTTCGCCGACCGCCCGGCCTTCCTCGGCTGGGGCCTGCGCGACTTCGTGTTTGACCATCATTTCCTGAAGGGTTTCCAGGCCGCACTGCCGCAGGCCCAGGTGCATGCCTTCGAGGACGCCGGCCACTATGTGCTGGAAGACAAGCATGAAGTGCTGGTGCCGGAGATCCGTGCGTTCCTGGACGCCAACCCGATCTGATCGGTTCCCGGGGGGGATTCCGGTAGTGCCGGCCGCTGGCCGGCAACCTCATGAACCCGGCGCGCATAGCGCGCTTGCCGGCCAGCGGCCGGCACTACCACTACGCCGCGACCGGCGCCTGCGGTGGCGAGGACGGGCTGTTGCCGTTGTCGTCCGGGTGATCGTCGTCGTTGTCGGCGTCATCGCGCCACCGCCAGTCGGCCGGCGTCAGCGGATCCAGGCCATAGGCGATGCGCGCCTTGTCGCACTGCGGGCTGGCCTTGCCGTACTCCCACGATGCATCCACCTCACGGCACACGCTGGGCCGGTTGGGGTGGATGGTGCAGCGCGAGTAGACGCCGATCTGCGCATCCAGCGCCACGCAGCGCACCGGCCTGGAGTGGGTGCCGCGCATGCACAGGCGGTGTGGGTCCAGCACCTCGGTGAGCTGGTGCGGCACGCCGCCGGGGGTGACCTCGTCCGATTCCATCCAGTGGAAGGCCACGCGGTATTGGGTGCAGCAGGCGCCGCAGGTCATGCAGGGATGTTGCATGGGCAAGCCGCCTCGGGCGGCAGTCGGAATCGGGAACGAGGGTGCGGATTTTCCACGAAGTGGGCCGCCGCGCAAGAAATTCCGTAAGCGGCGACAATGAACGGATGAACCGACCCTGCAACATTGCCGCGCGCCTGCCCGAACTGGCGCGTGAACGCCCCGACCAGATCGCCATCCGCTGCCCGGGCCGCCGCGGCGCCGGCAACGGCATGGCCGCCTACGATGTCACCCTCGATTACCGCCAGCTGGACGCCCGCAGTGATGCCATGGCCGCCGGCCTGGCCGGCTACGGGATCGGCCGTGGCGTGCGCACGGTGGTGATGGTGCGGCCTTCTCCGGAGTTCTTCCTGCTGATGTTCGCGCTGTTCAAGCTGGGCGCAGTGCCGGTGCTGGTCGATCCGGGCATCGACCGGCGCGCGCTGAAGCAATGCCTGGACGAAGCCCAGCCGCAAGCCTTCATCGGCATTCCGCTGGCGCATGTGGCGCGGCTGGTGCTGCGCTGGGCGCCGTCGGCCACCCGGCTGGTGACGGTCGGCCGCCGCCTCGGCTGGGGCGGTACCAGCCTGGCCGCGCTGGAACGTGCCGGTGCCAAGGGGGGGCCGATGCTGGCCGACACCGATGGCGAGGACATGGCCGCGATCCTGTTCACCAGTGGCTCCACCGGCGTGCCCAAGGGCGTGGTCTACCGCCACCGCCACTTCGTCGGCCAGATCCAGCTGCTGGGCAGTGCCTTCGGCATGGAAGCGGGTGGGGTGGACCTGCCGACCTTCCCGCCGTTCGCGCTGTTCGACCCGGCGTTGGGCCTGACCTCGGTCATCCCGGACATGGACCCGACGCGGCCGGCGCAGGCCGACCCGGGACGCCTGCACGATGCCATCCAGCGCTTCGGGGTGACCCAGCTGTTCGGCTCGCCAGCCCTGATGCGGGTGCTGGCCCGGCACGGGCGGCCACTGCCGACGGTGACCCGGGTGACCTCGGCCGGGGCACCGGTGCCGCCGGACGTGGTCGCCACCATCCGCAGCCTGCTGCCGGCCGATGCGCAGTTCTGGACCCCCTATGGCGCCACCGAGTGCCTGCCGGTGGCGGTGGTCGAAGGCCGCGAACTGGAGCGCACCCGCGCGGCGACCGAGGCCGGTGCCGGCACCTGCGTGGGCAGCGTGGTGGCCCCCAACGAGGTGCGCATCATCGCCATCGACGACGCACCGCTGCCGGACTGGTCGCAGGCGCGCGTGCTGGCGGTGGGTGAAGTGGGGGAAATCACCGTGGCTGGGCCGACCGCCACTGACAGCTACTTCAACCGCCCGCAGGCCACGGCGGCGGCGAAGATCCGCGAGACGCTGGACGACGGCAGCACGCGCATCGTCCACCGCATGGGCGATGTGGGCTACTTCGACGCGCAGGGCCGCCTGTGGTTCTGCGGGCGCAAGACCCAGCGCGTGGAAACCACGCGCGGGCCGCTGTACACCGAGCAGGTCGAGCCGGTGTTCAACACCGTGGCCGGCGTGGCGCGCACGGCACTGGTCGGCGTCGGCGCCGCCGGCGCGCAGGTGCCGGTGCTGTGCGTGGAACTGCAGCGCGGCCAGTCCGACAGCCCGGCGCTGCAGGAAGCGCTGCGTGCACATGCCGCCGCCCGCTTGCCGGAGGCCGGCCTGCAGCACTTCCTGGTGCATCCGGCGTTCCCCGTCGATATCCGTCACAACGCCAAGATCGGCCGCGAAAAGCTCGCCGTCTGGGCCAGCGCCGAACTGGAGAAGCGCGCATGAAGATCCTGGTCACCGGCGGTGGTGGTTTCCTTGGTCAGGCGCTGTGCCGTGGCCTGGTCGAGCGTGGCCACCAGGTGCTGGCGTTCAACCGCAGTCATTACCCGGCGCTGCAGGCCATGGGCGTGGGCCAGATCCGCGGTGATCTGGCCGATGCGCAGGCGGTGCTGCATGCGGTGGCCGGCGTCGATGCGGTGTTCCACAACGGCGCCAAGGCCGGCGCATGGGGCAGCTATGACAGCTACCACCAGGCCAACGTGGTCGGCACCGACAACGTCCTCGCGGCCTGCCGCGCGCATGGCATCAGCCGGCTGGTCTACACCTCAACGCCCAGCGTGACCCACCGCGCCACGCATCCGGTGGAAGGCCTGGGGGCCGACGAGGTGCCGTACGGCGAGGACTTCCAGGCACCGTATGCGGCGACCAAGGCGATCGCCGAACAGCGCGTGCTGGCCGCCAACGATCCGTCGCTGGCGACGGTGGCACTGCGCCCGCGCCTGATCTGGGGCCCGGGTGACCAGCAGCTGGTGCCACGCCTGGCCGAGCGTGCACGGCAGGGCCGCCTGCGCCTGGTGGGGGATGGCAACAACAAGGTCGATACCACCTACATCGACAACGCCGCGCTCGCGCATTTCCTCGCTTTCGAGGCACTGGCGCCGGGTGCAGCGTGTGCGGGCAAGGCCTACTTCATCTCCAACGGCGAGCCGCTGCCGATGCGCGAGCTGGTCAACAGGCTGCTGGCCGCTGTTGGCGCGCCGACGGTGGACAAGGCGATCAGCTTCAAGACCGCGTACCGTATCGGCGCCATCTGCGAGCGGCTGTGGCCGCTGCTGCGCCTGCGTGGCGAGCCGCCGCTGACCCGCTTCCTGGCCGAACAGCTGTGCACGCCGCACTGGTACAGCATGGAACCGGCGCGCCGTGACTTCGGCTACGTGCCGCAGGTCAGCATCGAAGAGGGTCTGCGCAGGCTGAAGGCTTCATCTGCTGCATAGATCGCCATCACTGGTTGCACACCGCAGGATCGGGAGGATGGACCCACGCCATCCAAGGCTCGACCACCCGCGAGGAGCGCCATGCTGCACTACGCCATCATCTTCTTTGTCATCGCCATCATCGCCGCCGTTCTGGGTTTCTCCGGAATTGCCGGCGCCGCAACCAACATCGCCTGGATCCTGTTCGTGGTGTTCCTGATCCTTGCGGTGATCTCGATGTTCCGCAAGCGCGGCTAGCCGGTAGTGCCGGCCGCTGGCCGGCATCGCTTTCCGCAGAGTCGAGCCATGCTCGACTCTGCGGGCGATCACGACGTTACACAGCGCTCTGCAGCCCGCGATCGGCCTCATGGCGCTCCAGCGCCAGTTCGATCAGGCGCGTGATCAAGGTCGTGTAGTCGACACCGCTGGCGCCCCACAGCTTCGGATACATGCTGATGCGGGTGAATCCGGGCAGGGTATTGATCTCGTTGATGATGATCTCTCCGCCTGCGGTGAGGAACACATCCACCCGCGCCATGCCGGCACACTCCAGCGCCTGGTAGGCCTGCAGCGCGATCTGCTGGATGCGTGCCTGGGTGCCGGCATCGATATCGGCCGGTACCACCACCTCGGCACCATCCTCGTTGATGTACTTGGTGTCATAGGCGTAGAACTCGTCGTGCACCACCACCTCGCCGCACAGGCTGGCCTGCGGATGTTCGTTGCCCAGCACCGCGCACTCGATCTCGCGGCCGATCACCGCCGATTCCACCAGCACCTTGTGGTCGTAGCGCAGCGCCATTGCCAGCGCTTCGGCAAAGCCCGCCGCATCCTTGACCTTGCTCACGCCTACCGACGAGCCCTGGTTGGCCGGCTTCACGAACAGCGGCAAGCCAAGCTGGGCGATCACCGCATCGACATCCACTTCCGCCACCTGGTGGCGGCGGATGCACAGCCACGGCGCCAACTGCAGCCCGGCGTCGCGCAGCAGACGCTTGGTCACGTCCTTGTCCATCGCCACTGCCGAGCCCAGTACCGGCGAACCGACGAAGGGCAGGTTGGCCATGCGCAGCAGCCCCTGCAGCGCACCGTCCTCGCCCAGCGGCCCGTGCACGATCGGCAGCACCACATCGATCTGGCCGAGCGCGCTGGCCGCATCGCACGGCTGCAGCTGCCCCTGCTCGGCGCCCGGGCGCACCGCCAGCGACGTGCCGGACCGATGCAGCGCGATGCGCGCGGGATCTTCGGCATTGATCAGGAACGTCTCCGGCTGGCTCAGGTGCCACTGCCCCTGCTTGTCGATGCCGACCAGCACCGGCTCGAAGCGGTCGCGATCGAGCGCATCGAGGATGTTCTTCGCCGACTGCAGCGAAACTTCGTGCTCGGAAGACTTGCCCCCGAAAATGATGCCGACCCGGGTCCGTGCCATGGGAAATGCGATGTCCTGTGCGTTGCGTGGCCTCATAGCATGAACCTTCATCGGCCCTCCGCGTGAGGCACAGATGAACCGGATATCCATCCACGCATGGCGTGGATCTGCCGTGTCGACCAAGGTCGACACCCACCAACAGCAACACAGAACGCCGTCCCGACAGATCGCAGCAAGCTGTCCAAGGCGGGGTGGGTCCGGTTGCGGGGGCGTGAGCGCCATGGATGGCGCGACCGAGCTTACATGGACGTACTTGCAGCGTCCCCCGCAACCGGACCCATCCCGCCAACCCACGGAATGCCCGCTGTTGCTGTTGGGGTTGAGGTTTGCCGGCCAGCGGCCGGCACTACCGCGGGTGCCGGGCGGCAGCCCGGCCCAAGCCCCCCACCCACGCAGGTAGAATGCGCCCATGGCTCTTTCCCTGCTCAAGTCCCTCAAGCCGGTCGCTGGCCGCGCCCTGCAGATCGCCCTGAACCGCGCGCTGGCGCTGGATCCGGATACCCGCCATGCCCTGGCCAGCCTCGATGGCCGGCACATCGACCTGACCCTGGAAGCGCCGTCGCTGGCGATGCGCATCAGCGTCGACGGCGACCAGCTGCGGGTCGGCCCGGTGGATGCGCAGGAAGCCGACCTGGCCGTGCGCAGCAGCCTGGCCGGCGTGCTGGCGCAGCTGCCGCTGCTGGCCAACGCACGGCGCGGCGAGTCCAACAACAAGGGCCGTGTACGCGTGGCCGGTGACGCCGAACTGGCGCGGCGCCTCCAGCAGCTGGCCAAGGGCTTCGACCCGGACTGGCAGCAGCCCTTCGTCAGCGTATTCGGCGAGGTACTGGGCGTGCAGGTTGCCAACACCCTGCGCAGCGCCCTGCAGCATGCGCGCCAGGGTGCGATCGACCTGGCCCACAGCGCCGCCGAATTCATCACCGAGGAGTCGCGCGACGTGGTGCCGCGTGCCGAGCTGGATGCCTTTCATGATGACGTGGACGTGCTGCGTGATGACGTCGAGCGTCTCGGCGCGCGCGTGCAGCGCCTGCGGGGTGCCGCATGAAGGCCGTGCTGCGGGCGAGCCGCATCGGCCGGGTGATCCTGCGTTACCGCCTTGACGACCTGCTGCAGGGCACGCCGGCCGAGCGTTGGCTGCGCCTGGCCAAGCCGTTCGTGCCGCGTGCCTCGGTCGACATCGCCGCACAGTCGCGCGGTGCGCGCCTGCGGCTGGCGCTGCAGGATCTCGGCCCGATCTTCGTCAAGTTCGGCCAGATCCTCTCCACACGCCGCGACCTGGTGCCGCCGGATGTGGCCAACGAGCTGACCCTGCTGCAGGACCGGGTCAAGCCGTTCGACGGCGATACCGCGCGCCGGATTGTCGAGGAAGCGCTTGGCCTGCCGGTCAGCGAGGCGTTCGCCAGCTTCGATACCGAACCACTGGCGTCGGCTTCGATCGCGCAGGTGCATGCGGCCACGCTGGCCGATGGCCGCCAGGTGGTGGTCAAGGTGCTGCGCCCCGGCATCGAGAAGCAGATCGATGCCGACATCGCCCTGCTCAACTCGCTGGCCGCGCTGGTCGAGCGCACCCATCCGCGCGCCGACAAGATCCGTCCGCGCGAAGTGGTGGCCGAAGTCGAGAACACCCTGGCCGCCGAGCTGGACCTGCAGCGCGAAGGCGCCAATGCCAGCGTGCTGCGCCGCTTCTGGGAGAACAGCGACGACCTGTACGTGCCGGAAGTGATCTGGAGCCATACCGCCGAGCGCGCGCTGACCCTGGAGCGCGTGTGGGGCATTCCGTCCGACGACATCGCCGCGCTCGACAAGGCGGGCATCGACCGCAAGGCACTGGCCGCCAAGGGTGTACGGGTCTTCTACACCCAGGTGTTCCGCGACAACTTCTTCCATGCCGATGCGCACGCCGGCAACATCTGGGTCGACACCGATCCGGCCCGCCGCGCCGATCCGCGATTCATCGCGCTGGACTTCGGCATCATGGGGCAGCTGTCGCAGGAGGATCAGTACTACCTGGCCGAGAATTTCATGGCCATCTTCAACCGCGATTACCGCCGCATCGCCGAACTGCATGTGCAGGCGCGCTGGATGCCGGACAACGTGCGCATCGATGATCTGGAAGCGGCTGTGCGTTCGGTGTGCGAGCCGTACTTCACCCGTCCGCTGTCGCAGATCTCGCTGGCCGAAGTGCTGATGAAGCTGTTCCGCGTGGCGCAGCGCTACCAGCTGACCCTGCAGCCGCAGCTGATCCTGCTGCAGAAGACCCTGCTGAACATCGAAGGTGTCGGCCGCCAGCTGGATCCGCAGATCGATATCTGGGCGGTGGCCAAGCCGGTGCTGGCGAAGATCCTGCGCGAGCGCTACAGCCCACGCCGGGTCGTGCGCGAGATTGGCAAGCGGTTGCCGGAAATCATGACCCACGCGCCGGACATGCCGCGCCTGGTACACGCCTGGCTGACCCAGCAGGTGGAGGGGCGCCACGAACTGGCGATGCGCTCGCGCGACCTGGTCGCGCTGGATGCCAGCGTGCAGCGCCTGCAGAAGCGCGCGGTCGGCGCGATCACCGGCGTCGGCCTGCTGGCCATCGCCGCGCTGATGTACGTGCTGCAGCCGCCGGGCTGGTACTGGGGCGACCTGCCGATGTGGAGCTGGGTGTCCGGTGCCGTTGGCGCGGCGGCGCTGGCGCGCGCGTGGTGGCGCTGATCCCTGTTTATCCACAGTCGGCGGCGTCACACGCCGCCGACCGGCCACGGCTCTACCAGTGATAGCCCAGGCCCAGGTGTGACTGCACGCTCTGGAAGCGGTCCAGGCGTGTCCTGTGCCAGGTCTTGCCGATGCCCATGTCCACCACCAGATGCTTGCCCAGCGGCTGGCTGCGGCGCAGGAAGGCACGTCGTGCATCGTGTTCGCGCAGCAGCAGCGGATCGGAATCGGCGGTGTAGCCGGAAGTACCGCTGCCCAGCCACAGCTGGGTCGACCCACGGCCCTGCGCATCCTTCAGGCGCAGTGACAGCGTGGTGCCATGGCCGTCGGGCCCATTGGACTGGCGATGCCGCTCGTGGCGCAGTGAGGCGGTCACGCGCGGGAAGTAATGCGCTGCGCCCACCGACCAGCCACTCACGTACGCGCCTGCATGGTACTGGGCGTACTTGCCGCCCACGCTCAGTACGGTCTGCGGTGCCACGTGCCACTGCAGGTCCTGGTTGACCTGGCGGTTGACGAATACCGGGTCATCGTTGGAGGCTGTGAAGGCAGTGCGGGTCGAGACACGAGGACTCCAGCGCTGGTGCAGCGAACCCTGCACGCGATTGCCGCCGAAGCGCTTGCTGCCGTAGTCGCGTTCGCCATGGGCCAGGCCCAGATGCCAACGGCTGTCACCGCTGCGGTCGGCCACGTCCACAGTCTGTACGTCGCGCTTGCCGAAGCCGTCGGTGTAGTCGGCATGGTCCAGTTGCACCGAGACCCGGTCGATGCCGGCGTGGGCGCTGGACACAGCCAGCAGCAGGGCACACGGCAGTGCGCCACGGATGATCAATCGCATGGGGTTACTCCAGGGGTTGGGAATGCAGCGACTGCAGCAGCCGGTAGCGACCGGGCGGCAGGTTTCGTTCCACGGTGATGCGCGGTCCGAACTGGCTGCCCGGCGCGACGATGCGACCGGGCAGGATGATCACGCCGACGCCCAGTGCGGCGCCCTCACCGATCCAGGCACCGAGCTTGTCGCGCTGGCTGTCGATGACGGTGCCATCGATATGGACGGCGACCGTTTTGCCATCCAGGCGATGGTTGCTGGTACGCACCAGCGCGCCCAGGTAGGCACGGGCGTCGACGCGGCTGTCGGCGATGAAGCACTGCGGGCCGATGCAGGCGCCGTCGCCGATCAGTGCGTTCTTCAGTTCACCTGCAAAGCCGATGCGCACGCCGTCGCCGATACGCAGTGGGCCGCGCAGCAGCGCGTTGTTGCCGATCAGGCAGTCGCGGCCGATCGATACCGGCCCTTGCAGCTGGGCGCCGTCGCAGATGCGGCTGCCGGCGCCGATCCTCACGTTGCCCTGCACCGTCGCGCGCGGCGAAACCTGTGCAGTGGAATCGACGTGCGGTGGCAGCGTCGAAAGCGCGGCGGCCATCGCGGCCAAGTCATTCCACCACATGCGGATACCTGGTCGGCTTGTCGCGCAGCGGTTCGCGTCCGGTGAACAGCCCGGCCACGCCGTGCATCAACCAGATCGCGTAGGCGAGCAGCACGTACAACATCGAGAACGCGGCGGCGGGTACCAGCCACGCCCGGCGGTGGTGGATCGCACTGATCACCGCCAGCAACATGACGATGCCAATCCAGAACAACGGCATCACCGACAGGGCGAGGCCACCCGGCCCATGCAGCTGGGCCGCACCGAACCAGACCTGTAGGGTCAGCACGATGCCGGCAAGGGCAAGCAGCATCATCGGCAGGATGCTGAACAGGCCGAAACGGGTCAGCAGCAGGCCACGATGCAGGCGCATGCACACCGCATAGCCGACGATCCAGCGCCGCCAGCGCCGCCATTCCTCGACCAGCGTGTTGCATTCCTGCGGGTAGACCACGCAGCGCACGCTCTGGCGGACGCGGTACCCCTGCGCGACCAGCGACCAGGACATGTCCAGGTCTTCCACGCGGGTGCGGTCGGAGAAGCCGACCTTGCGCAGCACCGAGGTACGGAACAGGCCACACGAGCCGGAGACAATGAACGGTGCGCCGCCCAGCCACTGCTGGAAGCTGCGCTTGATGATGATCATCGGCAGCTTCAGGCTGGCCCGCACATGCGGCAGGAAGCCGGCACCCTGCAGGCTGGACGAGGGCACGCCACCGACCGCATCGGCACCGCGCTCGATCTCGTCCAGCAGGTGGCCCAGGCCATGGCCGCGCGGATCGATGTGGGTGTCGGCGTCGGTCAGGAACACCTGCTCGGCGGTGGCGTGCTGCAGGCCATGCATCAGCGCGCCGCCCTTGCCCGTGTTGGCCTGATGCAACGCCACCAGGCGCCCGGGCCAGTGCGCCTGCAGCGCATCGAGCACCTGCGCGGTGTTGTCGGTGGAACCATCGTTCACGCAGATCACCCGCGCCACGTAGGGGTTCTGCAGCAGGCTGGTCAACGAGCGCTCCAGGCAGGGGGCTTCGTTGTAGGCCGGTACGATCGCATCGATGCTGTACAGGCGCGTGCTGGGGCGGCGCAAGGCCTGCACACACACCCGCGCCAGGATGAAGGCACACATGGCCAGGAACAGCAGCGTTTTCATCACAGCACCAGCCGGTAGGGCACGAAGCCCTCACTGGGGCCGATGCCGATCTGCTGGCCGCGGAACTGCGCGTGGCAGCGCAGGTGATCCTCCTGCATGTAGTGGCGGTCGCCCTGGCTGGCATGCTCGCGCAATGCATGGATCTTCAGGTCCAGCTGTGCGCTGATGTCCTCGAACACCTGCGGTGCGAACTGTGGCAACGTGCTGGGGCTCTCGTAGCAGAGGATCTGCGGGATGCTGCGGCAGGCGATGATTGACGCTTCGTGGACGGTGCGATGGTCCTGGTGATGGTCTTCGCCGCACATCGTGTAGACGCGATGCGGTGTGATCTGCGCGCAGGCCTGCTCGATCGCCGCGACGATGTCGTTGCGGCAGGCAGGAAAGCGGGTATCCGGGAAGTCCCGCTGGATCACCTCGGCCACACCCAGGCGCCGCAACGCGCGGTGCGATTCGTCGCCGCGGTCGATGCCGGCATGGCAGCCACGGCCACCACGGCTGAGCACCAGCGCATGGATGCGTGCACCGGCGCGGGCCAGTTTGGCCAGGCTGCCGCCGCAACCGAGTTCGATGTCGTCGGGGTGGGCGCCGATTGCCAGAATGTCGAGAACCATGGCCGTGTCCTTGCGGAAACCAAGAGGGCAGCGGGCGGGTGCACCGTCCCGCGTGAAGAAGGCGGGAACTATCGCAACCTCATCGGAGTACAGTCTTAAGACAAGTACGAAATGTGGTCGGACAGGCCACAATGCTTACCCTTGCTGCGGCAATTGAAAGAAGCGATGACGATGCGGCTTTCGGAATTGAAGAACGAACTGATGCACTTCGGTGCTGAAAACGACGCGCATGAAACCGAGCGCGCTCGGCGCATGCTCAACATCACGCCGGATACCGGTGAATTCCTGTCGGTGCTGGTGCGTTTCGGCACCGCGCGACGGGTACTGGAAATCGGCACCTCCAATGGCTACTCCACGCTGTGGCTGGCCGAAGCCGCCGCCGCCATCGATGGCCACGTGACCACGCTGGAATTCGCCGAGGACAAGGTGGCGATGGCGCGATCCACGTTCGCGCGCAGCGGGTTGGCCGCGCACATCACGCTGGTGCATGGCGATGCCGGGCAGTGGTTGGCAGGGGCCGCCGAAGGCAGCATCGACCTGCTGTTCCTCGATTCGGACCGCGGGCAGTACGCCGGCTGGTGGCCGCAGCTGCGCCGCGTGCTGCGGCCGGGGGGCCTGCTGGTGGTGGACAACGCCACCTCGCACGCGGAAGAGATGGAACCCTTGTGCCTGCTGCTGGATGCCGATCCGGACTTCAGCACCAGCGTGGTGCCGGTGGGCAACGGCGAACTGCTGGCCGTGCGCAACGCCTGATTGCCGTGCTGCCCGCGCGTGATCCGGTAGTGCCGGCTGCTGGCCGGCAACCGCCGCAATCCAACTGCCCGGAGGCAGCCGGCCAGCGGCCGGCTCTACCCCATTCAGTGCCCAGCCCCGATAATCCCGCGGTGAGCACCGAACCTGACACCCTCGCCGCGGTCGAGACTGAAACCGCGCCCCTGCAGCTGCTGCACCTGGATGAGCGCCTGGCCGTGGTCAACAAGCCCGCCGGGCTGATGGTCCACGACAGCAAGCTGGCCCGTGGCGAAGATGATTTCCTGGCCGACCGCCTGCGTGAGCAGCTGGGGCGGCCGATCTTCCTCGTGCACCGCCTGGACCGGGCGACCAGCGGCTGCCTGCTGCTGGCCTTCGACCGCGAGACGGCCGGTGCGCTGGGCAAGGCGCTGATGGGTGGCGAAGTGGCCAAGGACTACCTGACGGTCTGCCGGGGCTGGCCGGCCGAGCTGTCCTGGCGGGTGGACCATGACCTGGACGGCGGGCCGGGCAAGCCGGTGAAGAAGCCGGCGATCACCGATTTCCAGCGCCTGGCCACCGGCGAGCTGTCGGTGCCGGTGGGTGAATTCAGCAGCTCGCGCTACGCGCTGCTGCGCTGCCAGCCGCAGACCGGGCGCTTCCGGCAGATCCGCCGGCATCTCAAGCACCTGTCGCATCACATGATCGGCGATACCAGCCACGGCGATGGGCGCCACAACCGCATCTTCCGCATGCAGGGCGTGCACCGCATGCTGCTGCACGCCGAGCGCCTGCGCTTCCCGCATCCCGACGGCGGCGCCGTGGATGTCAGTGCGCAGCTGGACCGTGAATTCCAGAAGGCACTGGACCTGTTCGGCTGGCAGGTGGATACCGTTTGACGGAAGTGCCGGCCGCTGGCCGGCAGCTGCGTGATTCCAGATGTACTGGGGAGCCGGCCAGCGGCCGGCACTACCTCATTCTCATTTCTTTTCCGGCTCGTTGACGATCGCTTCCAGGTCTTTCTGCAGGTCCGCAAACAGCGGCTGCATGCGCGCCTGGATGGCCACCATCACGTTCTGCATCAGCGCCGGGGTCTTGTCCAGCAGGCTCTGGCCGGCCGCGCTCTCGTAGAACTCGGCCATTGCCAGCACGTCTTCCTTGCTGAAGGTCTTCTTGTACAGGTCCACGTACATCGGCCGCAGCTGCTGCCACGACATCGCCTGGCGCAGGGTCTGGCTGGTCCGGGCCTGGATCCGCTTCAGCTGTTCCTGCTGCTGGGCGGTGAGCTGGCGCTGCGCGGCCACCTGCTGGAACTGCTGCTGCTGCATGGCTTCGATCTGCGGCACCATGGTGTCGATCATGCTCTGCGCGCGCGAGGCCGACAGCAGGCGGTTGATGTCGCCGTCGGTCGGCGGGGCGGCCAGGGCCGGGACGCTGGCTGCGGCCAGTGCCAGCAGCAGGGCGGCGCGGCGCAGCAGGGACGGCAGGGCGGGTGCGAAGCGGGTCATGCGGGCTTCCTGCGGTACATGGGACCGCCAGCATACCCGCAGCCCAGGCGAAGGCGGCGTGTTCGGCGCCTGATCGGCGGCATACGGGGCGCGATGGCGCACTCCACCACGTGCCTGCCGCTACAATGCGCGGATGGGCAGTGGACCGGTCACCATCAGCGCGCAGCTTGAAATCCCCGACGGCGAGATCGTCGAGCGGTTCGTGCGCGCCAGTGGCGCCGGCGGCCAGAACGTCAACAAGGTGTCCACCGCGGTGGAACTGCGTTTCGACGTGGCCAACTCGCCCTCGTTGCCCGAACCGTTGCGCGCGCGGCTGCTGGCGCGGCGTGACCGGCGCATGACCGGCGAAGGCGTGCTGGTCATCGACGCGCAACGTTTCCGCACCCAGGATCGCAATCGCGAGGATGCGCGCGAGCGGCTGGCGGCCTTCATCCAGGCCGGGTTGAGCGTGCCCAAACCGCGCAAGGCCACCAAGCCGACCCTCGGGTCGAAACTGCGTCGTCTGGACGCCAAACGCGGGCGCGCGCAGATCAAGCGCGGGCGCTCATCACGTGACTGGGAGTGATTGCTTGAACAACCCGACTTCGTTGCTGCCGGCCGTGCCGCCGCAGATGCCGCAGGTCAAACCCAACGCCTTCCTGCGCTGGCTGGCGCGCTGCACCCTGCGCATGGGGGGCTGGAAGGTAACCGGCACCCTGCCTGACATCCCCAGGCTGGTCTTCATCATCGCCCCGCATTCGTCCAACTGGGACGGGCTGTGGGGCATGGCAGCGAAGATCGCGCTCGGCATGAAGGTGAAGGTGCTGGGCAAGGCGTCGCTGTTCTGGTGGCCGCTGGGCCCGCTGCTGCACCGGCTGGGCGTGATTCCGCTCGATCGCAGCTCGCCACAGGGCACGGTGGGCCAGGCGGTGGACCTGCTGCGCAACAACGAGAAGATGTGGTTCGCCATCACCCCCGAGGGCACCCGCAAGGCGGTGAAGGACTGGAAGGCCGGCTTCCTGAAGATCGCCCGGATGGCCGACGTGCCGATCCTGACCGCGTATTTCCACTATCCGGAAAAGACCATCGGCATCGGTCCGCTGTTCACCCCGAGCGGGGACGATGTGGCCGACATGGCTGCCATCCGCGAGTTCTACCGGCCCTGGATCGGCAAGACCCGCGGTACGGTCTGAGCCTGCCGCAGGCCGCCGCATAGACGCCACGTCCGGCACATGCCGGGCGAGCGCGACAGGAGTAGGGTGGAGGGCTGGTATCCATACCGTCTGCCCAAGGAGCGTTTTACATGTCGCGTACCGTAGTCCTGGCCGCCGCCATCAGCCTGGCGCTGGCGGCCTGTTCCGGCAAGGAGTCCACCCCCGTGTCCGATGCCCAGAAGACCCCGGCCCAGCAGCCGGCCGAAGCCTCCACCAATCCGCTGCTGAGTGCCAGCACGCTGCCGTTCCAGGCCCCGCCGTTCGACAAGATCAAGGACAGCGACTACCTGCCGGCGTTCGAAGAAGGCATGCGCCAGCACCTGGCCGACGTGCGCAAGATCGCCGACAGCAGCGAGCCGGCCACCTTCGACAACACCATCGTGGCGATGGAGCGCAGCGGCGAGACCCTGACCCGCGTATCGCGCATCTTCTTCGGCCTGGTCCAGGCCGACACCAACGATGCGCGCCAGAAGATCCAGGAAGAAGTGGCGCCGAAGCTGGCCGCGCACCAGGATGAGATCAACCTCGACCCGAAGCTGTTCGCGCGCGTGAAGTCGCTGTACGACCAGCGTGACACGCTGGAGCTGGACCCGGTGCAGAAGCGCCTGGTCGAGCACTATTACGATGGCCTGGTGCGCGCCGGTGCGCAGCTGTCCGACGCCGACAAGGCGACCCTGCGCAAGCTCAACGTGGAAGAGACCACCCTCTCCACTCAGTTCCATACCCGCCTGGTGGCCGCCACCGCCGCTGCGGCCGTCGTCGTCGACGACAAGGCCAAGCTGGCCGGCCTGGACGAGGGCGCAATCAACAACGCCGCGGCCGCCGCCAAGGAACGCAAGCTGGACGGAAAGTTCCTGCTGCCGCTGCAGAACACCACCCAGCAGCCGGTGCTCGGCTCGCTGAGCGATCGCGACCAGCGCGCCGCCGTGCTGAAGGCCTCGGAGACCCGCGCCGAGCGCGGCGATGCCAACGACACCCGGCAGACCGTGCAGCGCCTGGCCCAGCTGCGTGCGCAGAAGGCCAAGCTGCTCGGCTTCGACACCTTCGCCGACTACCAGCTGGGCGACCAGATGGCCAAGACCCCGGCTGCCGCGCTCAAGCTGCTGACCGACACCGTTCCCGCCGCCACCGCGAAGGCCCGTGCCGAAGCCGGTGAGATCCAGAAGGTGATCGACGCGCAGAAGGGCGGATTCCAGGTCGCCGCTTCGGACTGGGACTTCTACGCCGAGCAGGTGCGCAAGGCCAAGTACGATCTGGACGAGTCGCAGATCAAGCCGTACTTCGAACTGGACAACGTGCTGCAGAACGGCGTCTTCTACGCTGCCACCCAGCTGTACGGCATCACCTTCAAGCCGCGCACCGACATTCCGACCTACAACCCGGACATGAAGGTGTACGAAGTGTTCGACAAGGACGGCACCTCGCTGGCCCTGTTCTACACCGACTACTTCAAGCGTGACAGCAAGTCCGGCGGCGCCTGGATGGACGTGTTCGTCGAACAGGACGGCCTGACCGGTGCCAAGCCGGTGGTCTACAACGTCTGCAACTTCACCAAGCCGGCTGCCGGCCAGCCGGCGCTGATCAGCTTCGACGACGTCACCACGATGTTCCATGAGTTCGGCCATGCACTGCACGGCATGTTCTCGAACGTGAAGTACCCGTCGATCGCCGGCACCGCCACCTCGCGTGACTTCGTCGAGTTCCCGTCGCAGTTCAACGAGCACTGGGCGCTGGACCCGAAGGTGTTCGCCAACTACGCCAAGCACTACAAGACCGGCGAGGCGATGCCGCAGGAACTGGTCGACAAGATCCTTAAGGCGCGCAGCTTCAACCAGGGCTATGCGACCACCGAGTACCTGTCGGCCGCGCTGCTGGATCTGGCCTGGCATACGCAGAAGGCCGACGCACCGCTGCAGGATGTCGGCGCCTTTGAGGCCAGCGCGCTGAAGAAGTTCAAGGTCGACCTGCCGCAGGTGCCGCCGCGTTACCGCACCACCTACTTCGACCATATCTGGGGTGGTGGTTACTCGGCCGGTTACTACGCCTACTTCTGGGCCGAAGTGCTGGACCATGACGCCTACCAGTGGTTCACCGAACACGGTGGGCTGACGGCGGCCAACGGCCAGGAGTTCCGCGACAAGATCCTCTCGCGCGGCAACAGCGTGGAGCTGTCGACCCTTTACCGCGATTTCCGCGGCAAGGACCCGTCGGTGGAACCGTTGCTGAAGTTCCGCGGGCTGAAGTGAGAAACAGAAAACGGCGGGGGCAACCCCGCCGTTTTTCTTTCTGTAAAGCCGAGCCCACGCTCGGCTGATGGCTCCTGGAAAGGCAGCCGAGCATGGGCTCGGCTCTACACACAGCGTTACGTCCCCACGTGCACGCGGTTCGCCTGTTCGGCCAACCCCAGGTGATCCAGCGCGATATCCAGCGCCAGCACATAGCTCTGCGCGCCATACCCAGCAGCGATGCCCAGGCGCTGGCCGACACCGGCCGGCAGGCACGGTTCGGCCACTGCGCCGTCGTCATGCACCTCTACGTACGCGTTGTGCAGATAGGGCAGCAGCCGCTGCAGGCGCAGACTGTTGGCACACGCACCCGGGTCAAGCAGGGTCACCTCGCCGCGGCTGTGGTCGGCCACGCGCAGCGCGTCCAGCAGTTCCTGCTCCGAACCGCAGGCACGGATCGCCACGCTGGTGCCGGCGTCGATCGCGCGGTGCACCAGTGACTTCAGCACCGGTGCCGGCAGCGGCATCGCGGTTCGGATCAGGGCGCCGGCGGCTTCCGGGCCGCGGATGATGAAGATCGACATGACTCAGCCCTCCTGTGCCAGGCGGCGGCCGACGATGGCCAGCGACAACGGGTAACCGGCCTGCTGGCTGCGCTGGTCGACCACCACGGCGGCGGGGCCGTGCTGCAGGCGCAGGCGTGCATCCAGACCAGGTTCGCTGGGAGCCTGCAACTCGATGTACTGCGCCGGCAGCCGTTCCAGCGCCGCCTGCAGCGCGCCACCTTCGGCCTGCCATTGCGCCTCGTCGGCGGCACCGACATCCAGCAGCACCCAGTCGGCCGATCGCGCCTGCGGCTGGCACAGGCACTGGCGCACCTCGGACAGGCTGGCGCAGTCGCTGCACAGCACGCGATGGCCGGCCAGCTGTGCCGGCAGTTGGGGACGCGGTGCCGACGAAGAGGCGTGGCGGATCACCAGGAGGGTCATACAACACCTTGCGGAATGCGCCCTGTGGCGCGGTGGGCACACGATGCGCGTGCTGCCCGTAAAGGTGCGATGCCCGCGGCCGGGCCGGGGCGTAAAACCTGCGTAACCCCTTTGTAGCGCCGAGCCCACGCTCGGCTTGTTCTTTGTAGCGCCAGGGTTGCCAGGACTGGGGCGCAGAGCAGCCGAGCGTGGGCTCGGCGCTACAGGAGCGCGGCGCGGGAACCTCTCCCGCCCGGATGTGGTCTGATGCAGTCACCCCAACCCGGAGCCCGTCATGGATGCTGTTGCCCGTCCCCCCTTTTCCCAACGCGCCGTGGCCTGGCTGAAGAAGGAGGCATTGCCGCTGCTGGTGATGCTCGGCCTGCTCGCCGCCGCCCGCGATACCCTGGCCAACCATTACGTGGTGCCGAGTGGCTCGATGCAGCCGACCCTGCAGCCCGGCGACCGGGTGGTGGTGGACATGCGCGCCTATGGCCTGCGCCTGCCGTTCACCAACACGGAACTGATGGCGACCGGCACCCCGCGGCGTGGCGAGGTGGCGGTGTTCGACTCACCGGCCGACGGCACCCGCCTGATCAAGCGCGTGGCGGCGGTGGCCGGTGACCATGTGCAGATGCGCGAGGGCCATCTGAGCATCAACGGCCAGCCGCTGCAGATGGCCGACCTGCAGGACGTGGAAGCCTTCGGCGAGCGCCGTGCCCGCCTTGATCTGGACATGGGCGGCGGTCCGGACATCGCCGACCTGGTGGTGCCGGCCGGCAAGGTGCTGGTGCTGGGGGACCACCGTGGCAACAGCTTCGACGGCCGCTTCTTCGGCTTCGTCGACGCCGACAAGCTCTATGGCCGCGCGGTGGCGGTGTACTACCGCCGCGGTGACGGTTTCGAGTGGCAACGGCTGTAAGCTGAATTGATACTTTTTGTATATCAATCCTGATCTATCAGGTTATGGATCGACTGGATCGACGGGCCTAGTCTGAGGCCCGTTCCCTCCCATGCCCGGCCGTCCCCCACCGGCCCATCGATCCCATGACTGGCGAAACCGCGGCGGCCGTCGAATGCCGGCCCCACACCGTCGACTCCAGCGCCGAGACGCGCATCCAGCAGGGTACGCCGGCCTTCCGCCGCACCGCGCTGGCACTGTTCCTGGCCGGCTTTTCCACCTTCGGCCTGCTGTATACCGTGCAGCCGCTGCTGCCCGAGTTCAGCCGCCACTTCGGCGTGTCGGCCGCCGGCAGCGCGATGTCGCTGTCGCTGACCACCGGCACGCTGGCGGTGGCAATGCTGTTGGCCGGCCTGCTGTCCGACGCGGTCGGCCGCCGCCCGTTGATGATTGCCGCGCTGCTGGCCTCGGCCATGCTGTCGCTGAGCACGGCGCTGGTGGATGACTGGACCACGCTGCTGCTGCTGCGCACCCTGCTCGGCCTGGCGCTGAGCGGCGTGCCGGCGGTGGCGATGACCTACCTGGTCGAGGAAATGGACAGCCGCGCGCTGGGCCTGGCGATGGGCCTGTACATCGGCGGCAACGCCATCGGTGGCATGAGCGGGCGCCTGCTGGCCGGCATCATCGCCGATCACTGGGGCTGGCGCTGGGGCATCGGCGTGGTCTCGATCATCGCGGTGGCCAGCACCGTGCTGCTGTGGCTGCAGCTGCCGCCGTCGCGCCACTTCCATCCCCGTCGTGACGGCCTGCGCCAGTTGCCGTTGCGCTGGCGCCTGCTGTTCGCCGACCCAGGCCTGCCGTGGCTGTTCGCCACCTCGTTCGTGCTGATGGGCGTGTTCGTCACCCTCTACAACTACCTGGGCTACCACCTGCTGGCGCCGCCGTACCACCTCAGCCAGACCGTGGTCGGCCTGATCTTCAGCGTGTACCTGGTGGGCACCTTCAGTTCGGCGTGGATGGGCCAGCAGGCCACGCGCTACGGGCGCGGCCGCATCCTGTCGATCTCGTTCGCGCTGATCGGCGCCGGCATCGCGCTGCTGGCAATGCCGTGGCTGAGTGCGATGGCACTAGGTATCGCGCTGGTCACGTTCGGCTTCTTCGGCGGCCACTCGGTGGCCAGCAGCTGGGTTGGCAGCCGCGCTGGTGCGATGCGGGCGGAAGCCTCGGCGATGTACCTGTTCGCCTACTACCTGGGATCCAGCGTGCTGGGCGGGGTCGGTGGCCTGGCCTATGCGGCCTGGGACTGGCTGGGCGTGTGCGCGTTCGCTGCCGTGCTGACCCTGATCGGGGGCGGCATCATCTGGGCGCTGCAGCAGCGCGCCCCGCAGCCGGTCACCGCGTGACCCAACGCGTACGGTAGTGCCGGCCGCTGGCCGGCATGCCGGCCCATGTGGGGTTGCCGGCCAGCGGCCGGCGCTACCCGGGTGGAGTGCACGCCTACCCTTCGGCGAACGCTCCGCGCAGCAGCCCGGCGAAGTTGCGGATCAGCGGCGTGACGCGCTCGCGATGCCACGCCAGCTGCACCTCCGAATGCGCCCCGGCGTCGGCCAGCGCGACGAAGCGTGCGCCTTCCACCCGGATGTGGTCGCAGGACGATGGCAGGATCGCCGCGCCCAGCCCGGCGGCGGCCAGACTGATCAATGTCGACGCCTCGCCGGCCTCCTGCACGATGCGCGGCGTGAAGCCCGCGGCTGCGCACAACGCGATCATGTGGTCGTGGATGCCCGCGCCGGCGCTACGGCGGAACGCTACGAACGGCTCCTGCGCGAAGTCGCGCAGCGACAGCGTGCCCTGCCTCGACAGCCTGCGCAGGGCAGGGTGGTCGGCGTGCACGATCAGCGCCAGCGGGTCGACGAACAGGCTGTGCGCCACCAGTTCCGGCGGCAGCGCGCGCTTGCGGATGATGCCCACGTCCAGTGAACCGTCGAGCAGCGCGTCGATCTGCTGCAGCGTGTTCATCTCGCTCAGCTGCAGCCGCACCTGCGGGTACTGCTGACGGTAGCGCAGGATCGAACGCGGAATCTGCGGAGACAGCGGCGTCGCCCGGGTCAGACCGATATGCAGTTCACCCTGCTCACCACGCTGTGCACGCTGCACCTCGTCCACGGCCGTTTCCACCTGCTGCACGATGGCGCGCGCGCGCTCCTGCAGCAGTTCGCCCGCAGGCGTCAGCTGCACGCGACGATGGCTGCGCACGAACAGGCGCGCCCCGATCAGTTCCTCCAGCTGGCGGATCTGCTGGCTGAGCGGCGGCTGTGACATGCCCAGCCGCTCCGCCGCCTGGCCGAAGTGCAGCGTATCGGCAACGGCAAGGAAGTAGCGTAGGTGGCGGAGTTCGATGGACATGCAGCAGCGGCAGATGACACGCCCGGTCGGCCTGCCTATCTTACGGGCAGGAACCTGTAACGGCCGGAGCTCCATGACTCGCGACCCGACAATCCATGTCGAGTGGCTGGATGCTTTTCTGATCTGGGCTGAAAACCATGGCACTGCCACGCGCTGCCGCCCGACAGAAAAGCCTGCCGGTACCCTCGATATCGACACTGAGCACGTTGTTTCCAACATCACCTACTGGAGCTCGGGCGAGTGCGATGCAGCAATCCTCGACGTCAGCTCGGGGCAGTCGGTCTACCAGCGCAGCTGGAGCGACCTGCAGCCGGCTGATTTCGACACGGCCTTCGCGCCGTGGTTGGCCATCGTGCGCGGCCACAGGACGTAATCGCCATCGGCGTGAGTTTCACATTGGGTTGGATCGCGGCGAAACGTCAGGCGTCGCAGTGATGGAGTCAGAGCCCGTTGCGCAGCAACGGGATCCGACCCCGTGCCGACCAACGGTCGGCACCCACCAACGGCCGCGACTCAACTGTCAGAGGCGGGGCGGTGTGGGTGGGCAGGACCGTTGGCGCCATGGATGGCGCCATCGAGCCCCCATGGATGGGTTTACGGCGTGTCCTGACCACCCACACCGCCCCGCCATCCCACGGAATGCCCGCTGTTGCCGTTGCCGTTGCGGTTGCTGTTGCTGTTGCTGTTGCTGTTGCCGGCCAGCGGCCGGCACTACCACAGGTGCACCCCTACCGCTCCGAATGCCCGCTCTGATCGTAATCGCGCGGACTGAACAACTCCGGCTGGATCAGCTCGATGAACGCCCGCGCCTGCGCCGACAACGCCTTGCCCCGGCGCACGATCACCCCGTAGCTGCGCTCGGGGAACCAGCGCTTCATCGATCGCGCCGCCAGCCGCTCGTGGTCGGCCTCGTTCAGGCACAGCGCCGGCACGATGGAAATGCCCATGCCCATCGCCACGTACTGCTTGATCACTTCCCAGCCCCCCACCTCCAGCGCCACGGTGTAGGCGATGCGGTGGCGCTGGAATACCTGGTCGACCAGCCGGTAGGTGATCTGCCGCTTCGGTGGCAGCACCAGCGGATAGCGCGCGATGTCGGCCAGCTCCAGCTCGGCACCGCTGGCCAGCGGATGGTCATGCGGCGCGATCAGCACCTGTTCGAAGCGGTAGGCCGGCGCATAGCTGAGGTCGGCCGGCACATCGGTCATCGAACCGATCGCCAGGTCGGCGGCATCCTCGCGCAGCAGGTCGGTGCCGTCGGCGCTGATCGCGTTGTGCAGAGTCAGGCGCACGTCCGGGTGGTGCAGGCGGAAGCGCTCGACGATCTTCGGCAGCAGGTACAGGATGGTCGAACTGTTGGCGGCAATGTTCAGCTCACCCGCGTCCAGGCCGCGCACCTTGTCGCGGAAGCGCGCCTCCAGCCCGTCCAGGTTCTCCACCAGCGGCTGCGCCATTTCGTACAGCAGCTGGCCCTCGCGGCTGGGCACCAGGCGGCGCCCGCTGCGCTCGAACAATGGCACCCCCAGCTCCCGTTCCAACGCCTGCAACTGCAGGCTGATGGCCGGCTGGCTGACGAACAGCGCCTCAGCCGCCCGTGAGACCGAGCCGAGGCGCACGGTCTGGCAGAACGCGCGCAGCGGCTTGAGCCGGTCGGATTTGTAGGAAAAACGAGGACTTGGCGAGGCGCGTGTGCTCATCGTGTAACGAGTATTAGCACAATTTATGTAAAACATTGCAAAAACTGTTTTGCCAAATACTGAGGCCCGGCGGCACCGTGGAGACGTTCCCCACCGCTGGAGTCGCCCCATGTCCGCCGTCGCTTCCGCTGTTTCCACCCCTGCCAGCAAGGCCACCCCCGGTATCGCCCTGGCGACCCGCGTGGCCGGCCAGGACATCGTGCTGCCGGCGCCGCTGCTGGCCCTGCTGGTGTCGCTGCACCGTGCGGTGGAACCGGGCCGGCAGGCACGGCTGCAGGCCCGCCGCGAGCGCCAGGCGTTCTTCGACCAGGGCGGCCTGCCGGACTTCCGCGAAGACACCACCGCGATCCGTAGCGGCGACTGGCGCGTTGCGCCGCTGCCGGCCGCGCTGCAGGACCGCCGCGTCGAGATCACCGGCCCGACCGACCCGAAGATGGTGATCAACGCGCTGAACTCCGGCGCCAAGGTGTTCATGGCCGACTTCGAGGATTCGACCTCGCCGACCTGGCGCAACCTGCTGGCCGGCCAGCAGTCGCTGGCTGCGGCGGTGCGCGGCGATCTGGAATACACCGCCCCCAATGGCAAGCACTACACGCTGCGCCCGTACGACGAACAGGCGGTGCTGATCGTGCGCCCGCGTGGCTGGCACCTGGACGAGAAGCACGTACGCGTCGACGGCCAGTTCCTCGCCGGTGGCCTGTTCGATGCGGCGGTGTTCGCCTTCCACAACGCCCGCACCCTGCAGGCGAAGGATCGTGGCCCGTACTTCTACCTGCCCAAGCTGCAGAGCATGGAAGAGGCGGCGCTGTGGGAGACCGCGCTGTCGCACATCGAGGGCATGCTCGGCCTGCCGCACGGCCAGATCAAGGTGACCGTGCTGATCGAAACGCTGCCGGCGGTGTTCGAGATGGACGAGATCCTGCACGCGCTGCGTGATCGCATCGTCGGCCTGAACTGCGGGCGCTGGGACTACATCTTCTCGTACCTGAAGACCTTCCGCCGCCACGCCGACCGCGTCCTGCCCGAACGTGGCCAGGTGACCATGACCCAGCCGTTCCTGAAGGCCTATTCGGAACTGCTGATCCAGACCTGCCACCGCCGTGGCGCGCATGCGATGGGGGGCATGGCCGCGCAGATTCCGATCAACAACGATGCCGCCGCCAACGAACAGGCGATGGCCCGCGTGCGCGCCGACAAGCTGCGCGAAGTCAGCGCCGGCCACGACGGCACCTGGGTCGCGCACCCGGCGCTGATTCCGGTGGCGATGGCGATCTTCGACGAGCACATGCCCGGTCCGAACCAGCACGGCGTGCTGCGCCAGGACGTGCGCGTCGGCCGCGACGAACTGATCGCGCGGCCGCCGGGCACCATCACCCGCGCCGGCTTCGAAGGCAACGTGGAAGTCTGCGTGCGTTACCTGGCGGCGTGGCTGGATGGCAACGGCTGCGTGCCGATCCATCACCTGATGGAGGACGCGGCCACCGCCGAGATCAGCCGCAGCCAGTTGTGGCAGTGGCTGCATACGCCCGGCCAGCAGCTGGATGATGGCACCGCGATCGACCAGGCCCTGCTGGATTCCACCCTGGCGCAGCTGCCGGCACGGCTGGGCGATACCACCGCGCTGCCTGGTGGCGCACGCATCAGCGAGGCCATCGGCCTGCTCGGCGAACTGAGCCGCAGCGACGAACTGACCGATTTCCTGACCCTGCCGGCCTACGCGCGCATCGACTGACTGCCGCCCGCGTCTGCCGCCGTTTCCCTCCCCGCTGCACGCACGAACCGAACTGGAGAAAGACATGAGCAAGCTGCCCACTGCCGAACAGATCCAGCACGACTGGGATACCCACCCGCGTTGGGAGGGCATCCAGCGCAACTACAGCGCCGCCGACGTGGTGCGCCTGCGCGGCACCGTCCACATCGAGCATTCGCTGGCCCGCCTGGGCGCCGAGAAGCTGTGGGCGTCGCTGCACGAGCGCGAGTTCGTCAACGCGCTGGGTGCGCTGACCGGCAACCAGGCCATGCAGCAGGTCAAGGCCGGGCTGAAGGCGATCTACCTGTCCGGTTGGCAGGTGGCGGCCGACGCCAACCTGGCCGGGCAGATGTATCCGGACCAGTCGCTGTACCCGGCCGATTCGGTGCCGGCGGTGGTCAAGCGCATCAACAACACGCTGCTGCGCGCCGACCAGTTGCACCACGCCGAAGGCAAGGATGACATCGACTTCCTGCAGCCGATCGTGGCCGATGCCGAGGCCGGCTTCGGCGGCGTGCTCAACGCCTTTGAACTGATGAAGGCGATGATCGAGGCCGGTGCCGCCGGCGTGCACTTCGAGGACCAGCTGGCCTCGGTCAAGAAGTGCGGGCACATGGGCGGCAAGGTGCTGGTGCCGACCCGCGAGGCCATCGAGAAGCTCAACGCCGCGCGCCTGGCCGCCGACGTGCTGGGTGTGCCGACCCTGCTGGTCGCGCGCACCGATGCCGAAGCGGCTGATCTGCTGACCAGCGACATCGACGGCAACGACAAGCCGTTCACCACCGGTGAGCGCACCGTCGAAGGCTTCTACAAGACCCGCAACGGCCTGGACCAGGCGATCAGCCGCGGCCTGGCCTATGCGCCCTACGCCGACCTGGTGTGGTGCGAGACCGGCAAGCCGGACCTGGAGTTCGCACGCAAATTCGCCGAGGCGATCCACGCGAAGTTCCCCGGCAAGCTGCTGGCCTACAACTGCTCGCCCAGCTTCAACTGGAAGAAGAACCTGGACGACGCCACCATTGCCAAGTTCCAGCGCGAACTGGGCAGCTACGGCTACAAGTTCCAGTTCATCACCCTGGCCGGGTTCCATGCGCTGAACTACGGCATGTTCAACCTGGCCCACGGCTACGCACGCCGCCAGATGAGCGCGTTCGTGGAACTGCAGGAAGCCGAGTTCGAAGCGGCCGAGCGCGGGTTCACTGCGGTCAAGCACCAGCGTGAGGTTGGTACCGGCTATTTCGACGCGGTGACCCAGGCGATCCAGCAGGGCCAGTCCTCGACCACCGCGCTGACCGGCTCGACCGAGGAAGAACAGTTCCATGGCGGGCGCAGCGAACGCGCGGCGTGATGCGGCGCGCCGCGTGATCCGGTAGTGCCGGCCGCTGGCCGGCAATCACAGGATGCTCCCAGCGCGGCGTGGCAGCCGGCCAGCGGCCGGCTCTACCGCCTCGAAATCCGATCAGGGTGGCCAGGGAAGGGCCAGGCAACGCCGGCCGGTCGGGGGACCTGCCGGCGTTGTTGTATCGATGCAAGGGTGCAGCCAGCGGGCAGCGTCAATCAGGCGCACCCCGGGTTCCGGCAACTTGGCCGAATCCCTGTGAAACCCGGCATCGAATTGATCCAGCAGGGGTTTTGCCCGGGCACCCGTGACCAGAACGGGCCACCACCGATCTTCACATCAATCAAGATCGGCAGAAGGGCCAAAATGAGATAGGGCGCACACTTTAAAGCGGTGCTATGCTCCGCGGCTCACCAGGGGACGCTGGCGGCGGGTGCAGGGAATGACCGGCAGGGGTGCGGCCGAGAACAGTGACATGACGACAGGTATCGCCCGGGTGGCGATGGCCGAGATCGTGCACGCGCTGTTGTCAGATGCCGAGGTGGCATTGTTCGCCAGATTCGCCCGCGCATGCAAGCTCCGTGCCGGGCAGTGGCTGTTCCAGCGTGGCCACCGCGGCGAGCGCATGTATGTGATCCTCGAGGGCCAGATCGAACTGGACTTCGGCGAGGACCTGGTGATCAAGACACTCGGGCAGCATGAATTCTTCGGAGAACTGGGCCTGCTGGTCGGCGACCACCTGCGCAGCGCCAGCGCGCGCGCGCTGGTCGACTGCGATGTGCTGGAACTGGGGCCGGCTGATTTCCACCGGCTGGTCGAATCCGATCCGGGTCTGGTGGCCTACTTCCTGCGCCGCACGATCATGCGCGTGCTGGCCAACGAACAGGCCCTGATCAGCCAGCTGCGCCGGCGCAACCACGATCTGGAAACCGCGCTGGACAACCTCTACATCACCACCCACCAGCTGACCCACACCCGCGAGCTGGTGCGTACCGATGAACTGACCGGCCTGCACAACCGCCGTGGCCTCACCCTGTACCTGCAGGAGTGCCGCGAGCGTGCCGAGGGGCCGCCGCAGGCGCTGCTGCTGATCGACTGCGACCGTTTCAAGCAGATCAATGACCGCCACGGCCACCAGGCCGGCGACCGGGTGCTGCAGAGCATGGGCAACATCCTGCGCTCGATGGCTGGCGAACAGGACCTGGCCTGCCGGCTCGGCGGCGACGAGTTCTGCCTGATGCTGCGCCGTGGCAACCGCGAGATCGTGCAGCACGCTGCCGAGTTCATCCTCAGTGCGGTGCACGGCCTGCTCGAGCGCAGCCACGGTACGCCGCATGTAAGCCTGGTCAGCATCGGGGCCAGCCTGCTGGATGCCGACGCGGGCTGGAGCGAGTGGTATGCCAGCGCCGATCGGGCGCTGTACCGGGCCAAGCGTGATGGCGGCAACTGCCTGCGCTGGGTGGATGATCCGGACGGCCAATAGGGAGATGCAGGCGATGAATGGCGACAACGGAACGTCAGCCCCGCATAGCCCACAGCTACGCGCCCTGCTGTTCACTGATCTGTGTGATTCGCTGCAGCTGGTCGAGCGGATCGGCGACGTGGCGGCGGCGAACCTGTTCCAGGAACACGACCGCCTGGTGCTGGTGCTGCAGCACCGCTGGAATGGCCAGCTGATCGATCGTTCGGACGGCCTGTTCATGCTGTTCGAGCGCGCCATCGATGCCCTGGGCTTCGCCCTGGACTACCAGCGCGAACTGCATGCGCTGGGCCAGCAGCGTGCGATTGAACTGCGCGCACGTGCCGGCCTGCATGTGGGTGACGTGCTGACCTGGGAAAACAGTGCCGAGGCGGTCCGCGCCGGCGCCAAGTCGATGGAAGTGGAAGGCCTGGCCAAGCCGATGGCGGCGCGCCTGATGATGCTGGCCCGGCCCGGCCAGATCCTGTTGTCGGCGGTAGCCGAATCGCTGACCCGCCGTGCCACCGATGCGTTGGGGGAGCGCGGCACGCGCCTGTTGTGGAAGTCACACGGGCGCTGGCGCTTCAAGGGCGTGCCGGTGGTACAGGAAGTGATCGAAGTGGGCGAGATCGGCTCCGCACCGCTGCGCATGCCGCGTGCCAATGCCAAGGCCCGCCGCGACCTGCCGTTGTGGCGGCAGCCGCTGGTGCTGGCCGCGGAAGGCTTGGTACTGACGGTGGTGGTGCTGGGCGGCTGGCTGCTGCTGCGGCCGGAACCGGCGATCGCGTTCGCCGAGCGCGACTGGGTGGTGCTCGGTGATGTCGACAACCTCACCGGCGACCCGATCTTCGACGACTCGATGCGGCACGCCATCCGGATTGCGCTGGAGCAGTCGCGCTACGTGAACGTGCTGTCGGAGGGCAAGATCCGCGAAAGCCTGGAAATGGCGCGGCTCTCGGGCGATACCCGGCTCAGCCGCGATACCGCGGCCAACGTGGCGGTGCGGGAAGGCGCGCGCGCCGTGCTGCTGCCGACGGTGCGGCAGAAGATCGGTGGCTACGAGCTGGCCATCGATGTCGCCGCACCCGGCACCGGCCAGGTGATCCAGACGTTCACCGCCACCGTGGATCGATCCGACCAGATGGTGTTCGCGGTGGACGACGTGGTCGGACGCCTGCGTCGCGGACTGGGCGAATCGGTGGCGAGCCTGGAACAGTCGTTGCCGCTGCCGCGGGCATCGACCCAGGACCTTCGCGCACTGCGGGCGTTCGCGCTGGCCGAGAATGCACTGGGCCAGCGTCGCTTCGAGGAGGCGCGCAACCTGTACCAGGCGGCGATCGATATCGATCCTGGTTTCGCCCTGGCCTACATGGGCGTGGCCAAACTGCATGCGCGCGTCGAAGAAGGGCGGCGTGCACGCGAAGCCATGCAGCATGCGCTGGACCTGCAGGATCGGCTGCCGCCACGCGAGCGGCTGTACCTGAAGGCCTGGATGGCCGAGCTGGAGCCGGGAGGCTGGGCGCTGGAGCAATGGCGCACGCTGGCCAAGGTCTATCCGGATTCGTTCGCGGGGCTGTCCAACACGTCCTGGTACCTGCTGCAGGCCAACCAGTTCAGCGAGGCCGAACCCTATGCGCGTGCGGCCGCAGTGCCGCAGGATCCGCTGCGGCTGTATCCGCTGGTCCACCTGGTGCGGATACAGATCGCTGCCAACCAACCGCAGCTCGCTGCCGAAACGCTGGCCCAGGCGCAGGTCCTGCGCGGTCGCGATGATGCCGATGAGACCGGCGTGGATGTGCTGGTGGCGCAGGGACAGTACGCGAAGGCCGCGCAGCTGTTGCCGCAGATCCACGCCAGTGATGGCCTGCAGGAGCGGATGAAGCTGCGTGCGCAGTTGTTGCTGGCTGCTGCGCAGCGCGATTGCGCGGCCATGCAGCAGGCGATACGTGAAGATGCAGCGGCGCCGACGCTGATCGACCTGCAGGTGCAGCAGCGCCTGCAGCACGCCAGCGTGGCGGCGCTGTGCCCGAGCGCTGACCGTGCCGGGCTGCAGGCCATTGCGGCGCTGCTGCAGCCGATGCTGCAGGAGCGTGATGATCCCATGCTGCATGCCCGTGGCCTGCAATGGCTGGCGCTGGTCCACCTGGCGCAGCGGCAGGGCCAGTTCGAACTGGCCAGGCGTTGGCTGGACGAGCAGCGGCCCCTGCTGCGCAGCCTGCGCAGTCCGGTCGCGGACCGCTGGCTGCGCATCGTCAGCGCCATGGATGAGCTGCAGAGGCAGCGGCCCGAGGCGGCCCGCACCCTGATCGAGCCGATGCTCGATGGCAGCGAGCCGGTGCAGGCGCACGTCGTGCTGCTGCTCGCGCTGCGTGCGCAGGGCGATGAAGCCGCCGTACGCCGCCAGCAGGCCTGGCTGGCCCAGCATCGCGGCCAGGCCATTGCCGAGGTCACCGCCCTGCAGGTGTGGCAACCGCTGAACGTGCATGACGTCTCCACGTGGGGCACGCCGGCCACGGCCGGCGCACCCTGATGGCGGGTCAGCCGTCGATGCGCTCGCCGACCTTGCCGGCTTCGAAGCAGAACACCACGGTCATGGCCGCCACCGACCCGGACAGGTGGGCCTGCAGCCCGTCACGCACCTGGCTCAGCTCTTCGACCGAGGCCAGGGTGCCGATCTTCATGCAGTCGTTCTCGCCAACGGCACCGTCCAGCCCGATCGAGGCCAGCGCCTTGGCTGGCGACGCGGTGAAGTGGCTGCGGAAGTCGTCATTGCCGATCAGGTGGTCCAGCAGGAGGCTGGCGTCTGCGGCGGAAAGGCGGGGATGGGTGCTCATGGGGATCGTCCGTAGGTGGAGTTTCTCGTATCGGCCGCGACAGCCTGCCATTGAGGGCCGCGCTGTGCACATCGCTAAAGTTGGCCGCGCCGCGGTCGTTGCTGCTATGCCGGTTGTGCGGCAGAAGGAAGGAAACCCATGCGCCTGCGCCGCTGCGCCAGCCTGATGTTCGAGCCCCGCGAGGCAGTCACCCTGGACCTGCGCGCGATGCTGGCCGGCCATGCCGAGATGGACAGCCAGATCAGCTGGGTGGCGCTGGCCGCGCATCTGGACCAGCCACTGCCGGTGGACGCCGAGGAGCGCCAGCTGCTGGGCGAGCTCAGCGCGCACCGCTGGAGCGAACCGCCCGCCGATGCCTCCCCGGCGATGCTGGCCCGCCTGGTCGAGCAGGGCCTGCTGCTGACCGACCCGCCGAGCGAGGTGGGGCACCAGCTGCGCGACGAGGCGCTGCGGCGCAGCCAGTGGTGGCCGCTGGCTGCACTGGCCCATCGCCATGCACGCTGGCAGGCCGTGGACAGCGTGGAGGACATGCGCCGGCAGGGGTTGGACACCGCTGCCGGCCTGCGCCAGCGCCTCGGGCCGCCACCGCCGGTGGTGCAGCCCATGCAGGGCGACTACCAGCCGCTGCCGCGCAGCGAAGAGGCCGCGTTCGACGCACTGCTGGCGCGCCGCACCACCTGCCGCAATTTCGACCCGCAGCGCGCGCTGCCGCTGCCGCTGCTGGCCCAGGTGCTGCAGCGCACGCTGATGGCGCACGCGGTGCAGAAGGTCGAGCGCGATACCGAGTTCCTAAAGAAGAACGTGCCCTCCGGCGGCGGCCTGCATCCCACCGAAGGTTTCCTGCTGGTACAGAACGTAAAGGGGCTGGCACCTGGGCTATACCACTACCACCCCGTGCAGCACGCGGTACTGCCGTTGCCCTCGCCGCCGCCCGATGCATTGCCGGCGCTGGCGCGGCGGATGCTGTCCGGGCAGGCGTGGTTCGCCGATGCGCCGGCGCTGCTGGTGCTGGCGCCGCGCTATGACCGCTGCTTCTGGAAGTACCGCAACCACGCCAAGGCGCATCGTGCGGTCACGCTGGATGTCGGCCACATCTCGCAGCTGCTGTATCTGTGTGCGACCGAGCGCGGGCTGGCGGCGTTCGTGACAGCGGCCATCAACGATGCCGATGTCGATCGTGCCTTCGGCTTCGACGGCATCGGCCAGAGCGCGATGGCCATCTGTGGCCTGGGCTGGCGCAGTGCCACGCTGGGCACGGCCGAATTCGATCCCGCCGGGCGGGTTGCAACGGGCGACGACCGCTGAGCGGTCGCCACCCCGGCGTTCACGTCGCTTCGAAATCGACCAGCACCGCGCCGTCGCCGACCTGGTCACCGGCCTTGGCGCGGTAGCCCTTCACCATGCCGTCGGCCGGTGCCTGCAGGGTGTGCTCCATCTTCATCGCTTCCAGCACCACCAGCGGCGTGCCGCGCTTGACCTCGGTACCGGCGGCGACCAGCGTGGCCACGATCTTCCCGGGCATCGGTGCCAGCAGGCTGCCGGCATCGGCCACGGCGTGGTCCGATTCGCCCACCGGATCATGCAGGGTGAAACGGTGCTGGCCGTCGGTGCCGAACAGGTACAGCTGGTCACCGTCGCGCAGCAGCTGCAGCGACCCGCGGCGGTCGCCCAGCTGCACCGCCAGCCCCCGCTCATCGGCTGTGCCGATCACCTGCACGGGTGCTGCGTCATCGCACTGCACACGCCAGCCATCGGCCTGCGCCCACACCTTCAGCGTGTGCCGGCGTTCGCCCTGCTGCAGCGGCAGCACGCGCGGCGCGGGCGCGCCAAGGCGCCAGCCGTCCTGCGCCTGCCACGGCGAATGCGGGTCGCGCGCATCGCTGGCTGCACCTGCAGTAGTGGCCACGGCGGCCACCGCCGCCAGCAGCCACAGCGCATCATCGCTGTCACCCACCCGGCTCAATGCGGCCTGCTCGCGTTCGATCAGCGCGGTATCCAGCTTGGCGTGGGTAAACGAATCGGTGTTCACCAGGCGGCGCAGGAAACCGGCATTGGTGGTCACGCCCACCACCTGGCAGTCGGCCAGGGCCTGGCTCATGCGGCGCAGCGCGGCGTCGCGGTCCACGTCCCAGACGATCAGCTTGGCAATCATGGGATCGTAGTACGGCGTGATGCTGTCGCCTTCCTCGACACCGGTATCGACGCGCACGTGGGCCGACGCGGCCGGCAGGCGCAGGCGGCGCAGGGTGCCGGTGGACGGCAGGAAGCCGCGGTCGGCGTCTTCGGCATACAGCCGCGCCTCGATGGCGTGGCCGTGGATCGCCAGCTGCTCCTGGCGCAGCGGCAGCGGCTGGCCCGAGGCCACGCGCAGCTGCCACTCCACCAGGTCGGTGCCGGTGATGTACTCGGTGACCGGGTGTTCGACCTGCAGGCGGGTGTTCATTTCCATGAAGTAGAAATCGCCGTCCGGGCCGGCGATGAATTCCACCGTCCCGGCACCGACGTAGCCCACCGCGCGCGCGGCATCGACCGCGGCCTTGCCCATCGCAGCACGGCGTTCGGGGCTCATGCCCGGGGCGGGCGCTTCTTCCAGCACCTTCTGGTGGCGGCGCTGCACCGAGCAATCGCGCTCGAACAGGTAGACCGCATCACCGTGGCTGTCGCCGAACACCTGGATCTCGATATGGCGCGGGCGCTCGACGTACTTCTCGACCAGCACATGGTCGTTGCCGAATGCCGAGGCGGCCTCGCGCTGGCAGCTGGCCAGTGCATCGACGAAGTCCTCGCTGCGTTCGACCTTGCGCATGCCCTTGCCACCGCCACCGGCGCTGGCCTTGATCAGTACCGGGTAGCCGATGGCATCGGCCTGCGCGCGCAGGAACGCCGGTTCCTGCTGGTCGCCGTGGTAGCCCGGCGTCAGCGGCACACCGGCCTTGGCCATCAATGCCTTGGCGGCGCTCTTGTCACCCATCGCGCGGATCGCGCTGGCCGGCGGCCCGATGAAGGTGACGCCGGCGGCGGCGCAGGCATCGGCGAAGTCGGCATTCTCGGACAGGAAGCCGTAACCCGGGTGGATCGCCTGCGCGCCGGTCAGGCGTGCGGCGTCGAGCAGCGCGTCGCCGCGCAGGTAGCTCTCACGCGCGGCGGCCGGGCCGATGTGGATGGCCTCGTCGGCCAGGCGTACGTGGCGTGCATTGCGGTCGGCATCGGAATACACCGCCACGGTGGCGATGCCGAGGCGGCGGCAGGTGGCGATGACGCGGCAGGCGATTTCGCCGCGGTTGGCGATCAGGACTTTGGTGAACATGGCAACGGGCTTCATGGGAGCGTGCTCGGTCATGGCATGGATTACATGCGGAACACGCCGAAGCGCGTCTGCTGCGGGGCGGCGTTGAGGCTGGCCGACAGCGCCAGCGCCAGCACCCGGCGGGTGTCGGCCGGATCGATCACGCCGTCGTCCCACAGGCGCGCGCTGGCGTAGTACGGGTGGCCCTGCTGCTCGAACTGGTCGCGGATCGGTGCCTTGAACGCGTCTTCCTCCGCTGCCGGCCACTGGCCACCCTTGGCCTCGATGCCATCGCGCTTGACCGTGGCCAGCACGCTGGCGGCCTGTTCGCCACCCATCACGCCGATGCGCGCGTTCGGCCACATCCACAGGAAGTTCGGCGAGTATGCACGGCCGCACATGCCGTAGTTGCCGGCACCGAACGAACCGCCGATGACCACGGTGAACTTCGGTACCCTGGCACAGGCCACCGCCATCACCAGCTTGGCACCGTCCTTGGCGATGCCGCCCTGTTCGTACTTGCGGCCGACCATGAAGCCGGTGATGTTCTGCAGGAATACCAGCGGGATGTTGCGCTGGGTGCACAGCTCGATGAAGTGCGCGCCCTTCAGTGCCGACTCGGAGAACAGGATGCCGTTGTTGGCGATGATGCCGATCGGGTAGCCGTTCAGATGAGCGAAGCCGGTGACCAGCGTTGCGCCGTAGCGCGGCTTGAACTCATCGAAGCGCGAGCCATCGACCAGCCGCGCGATCACTTCGCGCACGTCGTAGGGCTTGCGCGTATCGGCCGGGATCACCCCGTACAGTTCGTGTGCTGGCAGCAGCGGTTCTTCGGTCGGCTGCACCGCCATTGCCGATTCCGGCTTGCGCCAGTTGAGCTGGGCGATGATCGCGCGCACCCGTGCCAGTGCCTGCAGGTCGTTGTCGGCCATGTGGTCAGCCACGCCGGAGATGCGCGTGTGCACATCGGCACCGCCCAGTTCCTCGGCCGTCACCACTTCGCCGGTGGCAGCCTTCACCAGCGGCGGGCCGCCGAGGAAGATCGTGCCCTGCTCGCGCACGATCACCGTCTCGTCGCTCATCGCTGGCACATAGGCACCACCAGCGGTGCAGCTGCCCATCACGCAGGCGATCTGCGGAATGCCCTGCGCCGACAGGTTGGCCTGGTTGTAGAAGATGCGGCCGAAATGGTCGCGGTCGGGAAAGACTTCGTCCTGCAGCGGCAGGAACGCGCCACCGGAATCGACCAGGTAGATGCACGGCAGGTGGTTCTGCTCGGCGATCTCCTGCGCGCGCAGGTGCTTCTTCACCGTCATCGGGTAGTAGGTGCCGCCCTTGACCGTGGCATCGTTGGCCACGATCACGCATTCCACGCCGCTCACGCGGCCGATTCCGGCCACTACGCCAGCGGCCGGCACGGCGTCTTCGTACATGCCGTGCGCGGCCAGCGGCGCGATTTCCAGGAAGGCGCTGCCGGGGTCGAGCAGCGCGTCGATGCGGTCACGCACCAGCAGCTTGCCGCGCGCGGTGTGCTTGGCGCGTGCGGCTTCGCTGCCACCCAGCGCGGTGCGGGCAAGGGTGGCATGCAGGTCGTCGACCACGGCCTGCATGGCCGCGCGGTTGCTTTCAAACGTTTCGCTGCCCGGTTGCAGCTGGGTGCTCAATACGGTCATCGCAGTGGCCTTACAGGGTGCGCTGGAACAGTTCGCGGCCGATCAGCATGCGGCGGATCTCCGAGGTGCCGGCGCCGATCTCATACAGCTTGGCATCGCGCCACAAGCGGCCGGTCGGGTATTCGTTGATGTAGCCGTTGCCGCCGAGGATCTGGATCGCCTGGCCGGTCAGCCAGGTGGCCTTCTCGGCGGCGTACAGGATGGCACCGGCGGCGTCCTGGCGGGTGGTGCGGCCCTGGTCGCAGGCGCGTGCCACGGCATAGACATACGCGCGGCAGGCACCCAGGCCCACGTACATGTCGGCGATCTTGGCCTGGATCAGCTGGAAGCTGCCGATCGGCTCGCCGAACTGGTGGCGCTCGTGCACGTATGGCATCACCACGTCCATGGCCGCGGCCATCAGGCCCAGCGGGCCACCGGACAACACCACGCGCTCGTAGTCCAGGCCGGACATCAGCACGCGCACGCCACCGCCGACCTGGCCCAGCACGTTCTCTTCAGGAATCTCGCAGTCCTGGAACACCAGCTCGCAGGTGGGCGAAGAACGCATGCCCAGCTTGTCCAGCTTCTGCGCGGTGGAAAAGCCCTTCATGCCCTTCTCGACCAGGAATGCGGTGATGCCCTTGGCGCCGGCTTCCATGTCGGTCTTGGCGTAGACCACCAGCACGTCGGCATCCGGGCCGTTGGTGATCCACATCTTGTTGCCGTTGAGCACGTAGCGGTCGCCGCGCTTGTCCGCGCGCAGCTTCATCGACACCACGTCCGAACCGGCACCCGGCTCGCTCATCGCCAGCGCGCCGACCAGGCTGCCGTTGCACAGTCCGGGCAGGAAGCGCTGCTTCTGTTCTTCGTTGCCGTTCTTGCGCAGCTGGTTCACGCACAGGTTGGAGTGCGCGCCATAGGACAGGCCGATGCCGCCGGAGGCACGCGAGATTTCCTCCATCGCCACCACGTGGGCGAGGTAGCCCATGCCGGTGCCGCCGTATGCTTCTTCCACGGTGAGGCCGAGCAGGCCCTGTTCGCCGAGTTTCGGCCACAGCGCCAGTGGGAACTGGTTGCTGGCATCGGCCTCGGCAGCCAGCGGAGCGACCTCGGCGGCGGCAAAATGGGCCACGCTCTGGCGCAGCAGGTCGATGTCTTCGCCAAGATCGAAGTTCAGGGATGGCACGTGCATTGTGGTGGCTCCACGGCGGGATGGCAGGAATGGACGCACCCGGCGGGGGAGTGGGCGGCGGTCTGCAGGACCGTCACCCACACGGGCGATGGCCCCAGCGTAGCGGGGTTCGGGTAAGAAGTGAATACGAATTCAAAAATTGAAACTAGAATCAGAACATGGCCTATAAACGCTCTGCATTGATGGAAGAACGCCTGGCGGGCGCCCGTGAACGGATCCTGCTGGCCACCCGCGAGCTGGTCGCCACGGGCGGCTGGCGCAATGCCCCGGTGACGGCCGTGGCGACCCAGGCCGGGGTGTCCACCGGCCTGATCTATCGCCACTTCCCGTCCAAGGCCGAATTGTTCGTGGAAGTCCTCAATGCTGCCGTGGCCCACGAGGTCGCAATCATGGAGCGGATCGCCAGTGGCCCGGAGGCAGCCAGCGAGCGGCTGCGGCTGGCCATCACCGCCTTCGTCCGCCGTGCCCTGGCCGGGCCGGGGCTCGCGCACGCCTTCATCGTCGAACCGGTCGACCCGGATGTGGAAGCCGAGCGCATGCGCGGTCGTCGCGCATTCGGCGACGTGTTCCTGCGGCTGGTGGAGGAGGGCGTGGCGGCCGGTGAGCTGCCTGCGCAGGACGCGCATGTGGCCGCCGCCTGCCTGGTGGGTGCCTTCACCGAAGCGATGGTCGGCCCGACCGCACCCAGCCGCGAAGCGCACCGCGACGAAGACGCGCTGGTGGATGCGATCTGCAGCTTCTGCCTGCGCGCGATCGGCGCCCCGGCAATTCGGTAGCGCCGGCCGCTGGCCGGCTTCTGTTGCTGGGGTCAGATCCCTTTTGCGGCGCAAAAGGGATCTGACCCCAGCCCCCGGCATGCTGCGCCGCATCAGCAGTGACGCCTGTTGTCGCACGCAAAGTGCGTTCTATACTCGGCCCATCACGCAGTCGCTCAGCCGTGGTCCAACGACTATCAGCCAGGGGTAACGAAGAGTGCGGAATTACGATCTGGAGTTCCTGAAACGCTTCTCCATGGTGATCGCGCTGCTGGCGACCATCACCCTCGGCCTCATCCTCCTTGCCGCCTACATCCACACCCGGATTCCGCCCGAGGTGTCGCCGACCGCGGCCAAGCGCACCGAACAGCGCATCTCGCCCACCGGCGCGGTCTATGCCGGCAGTACCGGCGCTGCCGCGCAGGCCGCCGCCAAGGCCGCCGCGCTGGCCAAGGCCGCGTCGCAGGTGGCCTACGGCGGCACCAAGGATGGCAAGGTGATCTTCGACAACCTGTGCACCGCCTGCCACACCACCGGCGTGGGCATGGCACCGACGCTGGACCATTCGCACTGGGACAAGCGCATCGCGCAGGGCAAGGACACGCTCTACAAGCACGCCATCGAGGGCTATACCGGCCCCGACGGCGGCATCATGCCCCCCAAGGGCGGCAACCCGGCCCTGACGGAAGAACAGATCCACGCCACCGTGGACTGGATGCTGGCCAATCTGAAGTAAGCGGTAGTGCTGGCCGCTGGCCGGCAACCACACACCGCACGAAGGTCATGAGATTGCCGGCCAGCGGCCGGCACGACCCAGGCTTTGCCCACCAAGGTCAAAACCCCGCCCGCAGGCGGGGTTTCGCATTTCAGGGTTAGTCTGTGCGCCCTCGTCCCAGGAATCGCCCGTCGATGCGCCGCTGCTCCCTCGCCCTTGCCCTGTCCCTGCTGCTGCCGGCCGGCGCCATCGCCCAGGCCCAGCCGCAGGCCACGCCGGTCGCGACGCCGCCCGCTGCGCGAAGCAGCGCCAGCGTGGTGCTGACCGCCGCGCCAGCCGACTGGCGCGCGCTGGATGGACAGCGCGTGCGCATCGCCGCACCGCTCACCCTGGCCGGTAGCGATGGCCTGGAGCACTTCGGCCAGCTCACGGTGGCGTTCGATGGCCGCCTCTGGCAGCCGACCGAAGTGGCCGCGCCGGGCACCGCCGGCTACGAGCAGGTGATGGCCGACAACCAGCGCCGCCGCCTGGTGCTGGAAGATGGCAGTGATGCCCGCGATCCGGCCAGCGTGGCGTACCTGCCGGGGAGCCCGGTGCTGCGCACCGGCATGCAGCTGCGCGACGTGCAGGGCATCGTGCGCGTGGACGCGCAGGGCCATCCGCGCCTGCAGGTCGAGGGTGTGCTGAAACTGCCGGAACTCAAGCGCCCGGCGGTGCCGACGGTGCCGGGCAGCCTGCACGTGGCCGCCTTCAACCTGGAGAACTTCTTCAACGGTGATGGCCAGGGCGGCGGCTTCCCGACCCTGCGCGGCGCCCGCACGCTGGACGAGCACAAGGCGCAGGTGGCCAAGCTGGTCACCACGGTCAACGCGCTGGGCGCCGACGTCGCCGCGTTGATGGAGCTGGAGAACGACGGCTACGGCCCGCAGTCGGCCATCGCCGAACTGGTCGATGCGCTCAACCGCGACCGCGGCGCGCAGGGCGACTGGCGCTTCGTCGATGCCGGCAACGGCCCCGGCGACAACCCGATCCGGGTCGGCATCATCTACCGCAGCTCACGCCTGCAGCCGGTCGGCACGCCGGCCACGTTGACCGGCGGCCCGTTCGTTGAGCACAGCCGCGTACCGTTGGCGCAGGCCTTCCAGGGCAGGCAGGGCGCGCCGTTCGTGGTGGTGGCCAATCACTTCAAGTCGAAGGGCTGCCGCGACGCAAGCGGCGCCGACGCCGACCGCAACGACAACCAGGGCTGCTGGAACGCCACCCGCGTGACCTCGGCGCAGCAGCTGCATGCCTGGCTGCAGACCGACCCGACCGGTACCGGTACAAAGGACGCGGTGCTGCTCGGCGATTTCAATGCCTACGCGATGGAAGACCCGATCCGCACCCTGCACGACCTGGGCTGGCAGGACGCGTTCAAGGTTGCCAAGGTCGAGCATCCCTACAGCTACGTCTACAACGGCTACACCGGCCGCCTCGACCACGCGCTGCTGAGCCCGGGCATGGCCAGGCGCCTGCGCGGCGCCGCCGAATGGCACAGCAATGCCGATGAGCAGGACGCCAGCGGTTATCAGGGCCGCAACGTGCAGGGCCCGTGGCGCAGCTCCGACCACGACCCGCTGCTGCTGGGCTTCGACAGATAAGGTTCGGCGGGGATCTGCTCTGGGAGGGACCTTGATCGGCACGGATGCTGCCGTTGCTTTTGATCTACCAGTCCGCCTCCAAGCGAGCCGAGCATCGCAGGTGAATCAGGGGCGAAGAGGCGCCGATGTCTGAGCGCAGCGAGTTCGGCGCTGTCCCCTGATTCACCGACAAGTGCAGGGAACCGGTGCACAGCACCGGCTCGCGGCTGGCGGCGCGTTTCTTTTGGTTACTTTTCTTTTCGCGCGAAAAGAAAAGTGACATCCCACCGCGGGCGCGGAAATGGCCCGCCGCAACCAACGCTCACCCCCAGGCGATCAACCCGATCGCCAGCACCGCCAGCGCCAGGCCGGCGCGGTTCCACTTCGTGGTGGCCTCGCCGAAGGCAAACACGCCCACCAGTGCACCCAGCACCACCACGCCGATGTTCATGCCGGCGAACACAGTGGCCGGGTTGTCCGGCATCGACTGGTGCGCATGCACATAGAACAGGATGTTGCCGCCATTGAGCAGGCCCAGCAGCGCACCCGCCCCCAGGTTGTGCCAGGCCAGCCGGCTGCGGCCACTGACATGCCGCCACAGCTGCAGGGCCAGCATCAGCACGAAGGCCACGCTGAAGCTGGTCAGCACCGCCGCCATCGACGGCGTGCCCGAGAGCGCCACCTGCTTGAGCAGCACGTCCACCACCGCAAACCCGGCCCATACGCCCAGCAGCCAGCCCCAACCGCCGGGCGAGGACGCCACCGCCGGGCCGCGCGGGCGCAGGCTGATCGCCACCATCGCCAGCAGGCCCAGGCCGAGCCCGGCCAGCTTCCACGGCGTCGCGGTCTGACCGAAGAACAGGAAGGCGGCAGCCAGTGACAGCAGCAGCGACAACCGCTGTGCCACATCGCTGCGGACAATGCCGGCCACCGCCACCGCGCGGCCCAGCACCAGGAAGATCGAGGGCAGCACCACCGCCAGCGCCAGCAATGACGGCCACGGCGCATGCGGCGCGCGCAGCGCATCCAGCGGCGGCTGCAGCACCACGGCGGTGAGCGTTGCCGCCACCAGATAGTTCCAGGTGACCATCTGCGCGACATCCAGCTGGCGGCGTCCGGCCACCTTCAACAGCACCGAAACCAGCACGCTGCAGATCACGGCCAAAGACAGGTAGAGCATGGGGCGGGCACAGGGCAGGGGCGGGGGACGGTATCATGGTGCCATGCACAAGCCCCCGTTCCCCGTCGCCCCCGGCGAAACCGCCTGTCTCCAACTGGATGGCCCGGCCGGCCCGCTGGAAGTGGTCGTCGACCTGCCCAAGGCCGATGTGCCGGTGCAGCCGATCGTGGCCATCGTCTGCCATCCGCTGTCCACCGAAGGCGGCACCCTGCACAACAAGGTGGTCACCATGACCGCCACCACCCTGCGCGAGCTGGGCATCGCCACGGTGCGCTTCAACTTCCGCAGCGTCGGCGCTTCGGCCGGTACCTTCGATGGCGGCGTGGGCGAGCAGGATGACCTGAAGGCGGTCGCCGCCTGGGTGCGCAGCCAGCGCCCGCACGACCGCCTGTGGCTGGCCGGTTTCAGCTTCGGCGCGTTCGTTTCGCTGAAGGCCGCTGCCGCGCTGCAGCCGGAAGCGCTGATCTCGATCGCGCCACCGGCCGGCCGCTGGGATTTCGATGGCATCGCACCGCCGGCGCGCTGGCTGGTGATCCAGGGCGAGCAGGACGAGATCGTCGACCCGCAGGCCGTCTACCAGTGGCTGGACACGCTGGATTTCCCGCATGAGCTGGTGCGCATGCCCGAGACCAGCCATTTCTTCCATCGCAAACTGATCGATCTGCGCGGCGCGCTGACCCACGGCGTGAAGCACTGGCTGGGCGCGGCGGCATGAGTGCAACCGAGCTGACCCCGTCGCAGCGGTACGCGGAAGGGGTTGCCCGTGGCGACTGGCAGGACGACCCGGCCCAGCACGCAGCGCTGGCCGAACTGGACCGCATCCACCTGGGCCTGCTGGACAGTGCCGAGGATGGCTGGCTGGACCGCCTGTCCTCGTTCTGGAAGAAGCCCGAACCGGTCAAGGGCCTGTACTTCTGGGGCGGCGTCGGCCGTGGCAAGACCTTCCTGGTCGACCTGTTCTACGACGGGCTGCCGATCAAGCAGAAGTACCGCACGCACTTCCACCGCTTCATGCGCAGCGTCCATGAGCGCCTGCGCGAGCACCAGGGCCAGAGCGACCCGCTGGCGAAGATCGCCCAGGAATGGCGCAGCAACCTGCGCGTGCTGGTGCTGGACGAGTTCTTCGTCACCGACATCGGTGATGCGATGCTGCTGGCGCGGCTGCTGGAGCGCCTGTTCGCCGAGGGCGTGACCCTGGTGACCACCTCCAACACCGCAGTGGAGAACCTGTACCTCAACGGCCTGCAGCGCGAGAGCTTCCTGCCGGCCATCGGCCTGTTGCAGCGCTTCTGCGTGGAGCTGTACGCCGAAGGCACCGAGGACTACCGGATGCGCGCGCTGACCCGCTCGCCGGTGTACCGCGCACCGTTGGCCGCCGACAGCGACGACTGGCTGGCCACGCGCTGGAGCGAACTGAGCGGCGGCCAGCCGGCCAAGCCCGGCAACATCGAGATCGAGGGCCGCAAGATTCCGGTCCGCGGCCGCGGCAAGAGCATCGCCTGGTTCGATTTCGCCGCGCTGTGCGAGGGCCCGCGCGGGCCGTCGGACTACATCGAGATCGCGCACGAGTTCAACACGGTGCTGCTGGGCGGCATTCCCGCCTTCGATCGCCTGAACGAGGATGCCGCGCGCCGCTTCGTCAACCTGATCGACGAGCTGTACGACCGCCACGTCAATCTGGTCTGCACCGCCAGCACCTCGCCGGTCGAGCTGTACACCGGGCAGCGCCTGCAGGGCGCGTTCGAGCGCACCGCCTCGCGCCTGATCGAGATGCAGAGCGCTGAGTACCTGGGCACCCCGCACCGGGCGTGAGGGGTGCCGCGCGAATGCAATGCCGGCCAGCGGCCGGCACGACCACCCTGGGATTCCGGTAGTGCCGGCCGCTGGCCGGCAATGATCGGGGGATAGGGCGCAACGGCGTTTCCCTGCGGCCGCTCCTACGGCCTGGCCGCCACATACGGCCTCGCGTCGCTGCCCGGCGGGTGATCCCGGCATCCACCGGATTCCCACCGGCTGCCCACGATCTATCCACAGGGTTGTCCCTAGCCAGTTTCATCACTGTCATGTGAAGCTGTCATTGTTCCGTTTCCGCGGTGCGTTGTGCCACCGCAATGACGCCTTTCGGGCTTGACTGCGCAGCCCGTTCCGGCAGGTCTGAAGCGTCCGATCCGGGCGCAGATGGCACGATCCTTGCGGCGCAAGGGATTGCCGAATTTCACTACATTTGGCGTTGACGGACCCCACTACCCCCACTATCTTGTGGCCGTCGGTCGCAGCAACCCCACGTCTGGGGGTTGGCCGCAGTCTCCATCGGCGATCGTCAACGGCAGTGGCAGGCGCAGGGTCTCATCCCCTGCGACGCCGTCCTGCCATCCTGGGCCGTCATGTCCCGGGCTGCGTCACCCCGATGCATCGAGCACCCCCAATCACGCCAAGAGGACATACGCCGTGAGCACCGAATCCAGCGCCACCATCGAGAAGGAAAGCGAATTCCTGTTGACGTCGCCGCCGACGGCCAACGCGATGAGTGTGACCAAGCGCAACGGGACCACCGAGCTGGTGGACCTGAACAAGATCGTGCGCGCGGTGCAGCGTTCCTCCGAAGGCCTGCACGCCGTTGACCCGATGCGCGTGGCCACCCGCACCATTTCCGGCCTGTACAACGGTGCCACCACCCGCGAGCTGGACGAACTGTCCATCCGCACCGCCGCCCTGCTGATCGGTGAAGAGCCCGAGTACGGCCGCCTCGCTGCGCGCCTGCTGGCCAACTACATCGCCAAGGAAGTCTCGGGCCAGGAAATCTACGCCTTCTCGCAGTCGGTCAGCCGCGGCCATGAAGTCGGCCTGATCAACGACCGCCTGCTGAACTTCGTGCAGACCAATGCACGCAAGCTCAACGACGCCATCGACGGCGCGCTGGACCTGAACTTCGATTACTTCGGCCTGCGTACCCTGTACGACCGTTACCTGCTGCGCCATCCGCACACCCGCAAGGTGATCGAAACCCCGCAGCAGTTCTTCCTGCGCATCGCCAGCGCGCTGAGCGAGGACGTGTCTGAGACCCTGGCGCTGTACAAGCGCATGGGCAACCTGGACTACCTGCCGTCCAGCCCGACCCTGTTCAACTCCGGCACCACCCACGAGCAGCTGTCCTCGTGCTTCCTGCTGGACTCGCCGCAGGACTCGCTGGAGTCGATCTATGCCAAGTACGGCGACATCGCCCAGCTGTCGAAGTTCTCCGGCGGCATCGGCGTCAGCTACACCCGCGTGCGTTCGCGTGGCTCGCTGATCAAGTCGACCAACGGCCACTCCAACGGCATCGTGCCGTGGCTGAAGACCATGGATTCGTCCGTGGCCGCGGTGAACCAGGGCGGCAAGCGCAAGGGCGCGGCCTGCGTGTACCTGGAAACCTGGCACGCCGACATCGAGGACTTCCTCGAACTGCGTGACAACACCGGTGACGAAGCCCGCCGTGCGCACAACCTGAACCTGGCCAACTGGGTGCCGGACCTGTTCATGAAGCGCGTCGAGGCCGACCAGGAATGGTCGCTGTTCGATCCGCGCGTCGTGCCGGAGTTCACCGACCTGTTCGGCGAAGCCTTCGAGGCTGCCTACCTGCAGGCCGAAGCCCAGGGCAAGGCCAACCGCACCATCTCCGCGCGCAAGCTGTACGCCCGCATGATGCGTACGCTGGCCGAGACCGGCAACGGCTGGATGACCTTCAAGGACAAGTGCAACCGCGCCAGCAACCAGACCCTGCGTCCGGGCAACGTGATCCACCTGTCCAACCTGTGCACCGAAATCCTGGAAGTCACTTCCAACGATGAAACCGCAGTGTGCAACCTGGGTTCGATCAACCTGGGCAACCACTTCGACGAGCACAACGAGTTCGACTTCGAGAAGCTGGCCGAGACCGTGCGCCTGGCCGTGCGCCAGCTCGACCGCGTCATCGACCTGAACTTCTACCCGATCGAAACCGCCCGCCGCGCCAACCTGCGCTGGCGTCCGGTCGGCCTGGGCTGCATGGGCCTGCAGGACGTGTTCTTCCGCAAGCGCCTGCCGTTCGACAGCGCCGAAGCCCGCGCGCTGTCGAAGAAGATCGCCGAAGCGATCTACTTCCACGCGCTGGAAACGTCCTGCGAGCTGGCCCAGGAACGCGGCAAGCACCCGTCGTTCAACGACACCCGTGCCGCCAGCGGCGAACTGCAGTTCGACGCCTGGAACGTGGTGCCGGAAGACACTGCGCGCTGGGATGCCCTGCGTGAGCGCATCAAGGAACACGGCCTGCGCAACTCGCTGATGATCGCAATCGCGCCGACCGCGACCATCGCCTCGATCGCCGGCTGCTACGAGTGCGTCGAGCCGCAGGTGTCCAACCTGTTCAAGCGCGAGACCCTGTCCGGTGACTTCCTGCAGGTCAACCGCTACCTGGTCAACGAGCTGAAGAAGCTGGGCCTGTGGACGCCGGAAATGCGCGATGCCATCAAGCTGGCCGAAGGCTCCATCGCGGGTCTGCCACAGATCCCGGAAACGCTGCGTGAGGTCTACCGCACCGCGTGGGAACTGCCGATGCGTTCGCTGATCGACATGGCCGCCGAGCGTGGCGCCTTCATCGACCAGTCGGCCTCGCTCAACCTGTTCATGGAAAGCCCGAACATCGGCGCGATGTCCTCCATGTACATGTACGCCTGGAAGCAGGGCATCAAGACCACCTACTACCTGCGTTCGCGCCCTGCCACCAAGATCGCCAAGACCACGGTGAGTGCCGCCGCACCGGCCAAGGTGTTCAGCCCGGACGAAGCCATCGCCTGCTCGCTGGAAAACCCGGAAGCCTGCGAGGCGTGCCAGTAAGAGCGGCACCGCCGCGCGGTAGTGCCGGCCGCTGGCCGGCACTCGAACACCTCGCACCTGTAGAGCCGAGCCATGCTCGGCTGCAGCACGGAAACACCAAGGTAGCGCCGGGCCATGCCCGGCGTTTTGACCCGAGAATTCAAGGAAACACCCATGGCCGACAAGCCCAAGCAGATGCTGCTCGATCCCGGTTTTGAACTGACCCTGCGCCCGATGCGCTACCCGCAGTTCTATGACATGTACCGGAATGCGATCAAGAACACCTGGACGGTGGAAGAGATCAACTTCCAGATCGACATCACCGACCTGCACAGCAAGATGTCGCCGGGCGAGCGCCACCTGATCCACCGCCTGGTCGCGTTCTTCGCCACCGGCGACTCGATCGTGTCCAACAACCTGGTGCTGAACCTGTACCAGCATCTCAATGCACCGGAAGCGCGCATGTACCTGTCGCGCCAGCTGTATGAAGAAGCGCTGCACGTGCAGTTCTACCTGACCCTGCTCGACAACTACCTGCCGGATCCGGAAGAGCGCGCCAAGGCGTTCTCGGCGGTGGAGAACATCGACTCGATCAAGAAGAAGGCCGATTTCTGCTTCAAGTGGATCGACTCGATCCAGAGCCTGACCCGCATCGAGACCCGCGAACAGCGCCGCCAGTTCCTGCTCAATCAGATCTGCTTCGCTGCATGCATCGAAGGCCTGTTCTTCTTCGCCGCGTTCGCCTACGTGTACTACTTCCGTTCGCGCGGCCTGCTGCCGGGCCTGGCCTCGGGCACCAACTGGGTGTTCCGCGACGAGAGCGCGCACATGGAGTTCGCCTTCGAGTCGGTGCGCGTGGTGCGTGAGGAAGAGCCGGACCTGTTCGACGACGAGATGAAGCAGCAGGTCTACGACATGCTGGCCGAAGCCATCGAATGCGAAGTGCAGTTCGCCGAGGACGTCCTGTCCGGCGGCGTGGCCGGCATCTCGACCCGTGACATGCGCCAGTACCTGCAGCACTGTGCCGATCAGCACTTCGCCAAGCTGGGCATGGAAAAGAAGTACAACGTGCGCAACCCGCTGCCGTTCATGGAACTGCAGGACGTGCAGGAACTGACCAACTTCTTCGAACGCCGCGTCTCGGCCTACCAGGTCGGCGTGCAGGGCGAAGTCGCCTTCGACATGAACTTCTGATCGAAGCGGTCAGGCCTGTCGCAACGAAAAACCCCGGCCAGCGCCGGGGTTTTTCGTTTCTGTAGCGTCGAGCCATGCTCGACTGATCTCCGCAAACAGCAGTCGAGCACGGCTCGACGCTACAAGGAGCGGCTAGCGCCGCCCTTCCACCGCCATGCGCACCGCCAGCCCGGCCAGCACCGTGCCCATCAGCCAGCGCTGCACCCTCTGCCAGGTGGGGCGTGCGGCCAGGAAGCCGGCGATGCTGCCGGCGGTCAGCGCGATCATGCCGTTCACGCTGACGCTCACCAGGATCTGGGTGGAGCCCAGCACGATCGACTGCATCAGCACGCTGCCTTCGCTGTCCGGGTGCAGGAACTGCGGCAGCAGCGACAGGTACATCACCGCCACTTTCGGGTTCAGCAGATTGGTCAGGAATCCCATCGTGAACAACTTGCGCGGGCTGTCCTGCGGCAGGTCACGCACCGCGAACGGCGAACGGCCGCCGGGCTTGAGCGCCTGCCAGGCCAGGTACAGCAGGTACAGCGCGCCACCGATGCGCAGCGCCTCATAGGCGAACGGCACGGTCATCAGCAGGGCGGTGATGCCCAGCGCCGCGCACAGCATGTAGAACACGAAGCCCAGCGCCACCCCGCCCAGCGAGATCAGCCCGGCGAGCGGCCCTTGGCAGATCGAGCGCGAGATGACGTAGATCATGTTCGGCCCGGGCGTGAGCACCATGGCCAGCGAAACCAGCGCAAACGCCAACAGGTCGGAAAGTGCGGGCATGGGCGGTCCTGGCAGTGGGCGTGGCGCAGTGTAGCGCTGCCTGCACGGGGCCTGGCTTAAAATTGCCGCACCCCACACCGAAGCACCCCCATGACCCCGATCCCCGAGACCGTGCCGCCCACCGAAGTGCGCATGGCCGAAATCGTCTTCCCCAACCACACCAACCACCTCGGCACCCTGTTCGGTGGCCAGGCACTGGCGTGGATGGACAAGGCCGCCTTCCTGGCCGCCGCCCGCTATTCGCGCCGCACCGTGGTGACCGCGCGCAGCGACCAGGTCGACTTCAAGCTGCCGATCCGCATTGGCCAGATGGTGGAAACCATCGGCCGCATTGTCGAAGTCGGCCGCAGCTCGATGAAGGTCGAGGTGGAACTGGTCGCCGAGGACCTGCATAGCGGCGAGCGCAAGCTGTGTACCCGCGGCCACTTCGTGATGATCGCGCTGGACGAGGACGGCCACCCGATCGCGGTGCCGCCGCTGCCGGCCGCCTGAGCCGGCGCTTGCACGGGCGCTGCGGCGCCCCCATCTGGCAGCCATGACCTCGCCGCTGACCGACTTCATCGACCGCGCCCGGCGCCTGTTCGTGCTGACCGGCGCCGGTTGCAGCACCGCCTCGGGCATTCCCGATTACCGGGATGCCGACGGCCAGTGGAAGCGCACCCCGCCGGTAACCTACCAGGCGTTCATGGGCGAAGCGGGTACCCGCCAGCGCTACTGGGCGCGCAGCCTGCTGGGCTGGCCGCGCTTCGGCCTGGCCCGGCCCAACGGTACCCACCAGGCCCTGGCCGCACTGGAAAACAGCGGCAAGCTGCAGCTGCTGCTGACCCAGAACGTGGACGGCCTGCACCAGCGTGCCGGCAGCCACAATGTCATCGACCTGCATGGCCGCCTGGACCGGGTGCGCTGCATGGGCTGCGAGCGCCGCAGCGGCCGCGAGGATTTCCAGCAGCGGCTGCTGGACGCCAATCCAGGCTGGGATGCGCTGGAGGCCGGCATCGCGCCCGATGGCGATGCCGATCTGGAGACCGATTTCTCCACGTTCGTGGTGCCCGATTGCCCGTACTGCGGCGGCCTGCTGAAGCCGGATGTGGTGTTCTTCGGCGAGAACGTGCCGCGTGAACGGGTGGCGGCGGTGCACGATCACCTCCAGCAGGCCGACGCCGTGCTGGTGGTGGGCTCGTCACTGATGGTCTATTCCGGCTTCCGCTTCGTGCAGGCGGCGGCGAAGGCAGGGGTGCCGGTGGCGGCGCTGAACCGCGGCCGCACCCGAGCCGACGACCTGCTGTTGTTCAAGGATGAGCGGGACTGCGCTGAAGCGCTGGCCGCCTGGGCTTCGCGCTGAGCCGAGCATGGGCTCGGCTCTACAAGGGGCGAGGGCTTCTGTAGGGCCGAGCGCACGCTCGGCTGCTGCAGGTCACGCGAAACAGCGATCCATCCAGACGGTTGATTCGCAGGCCGTGCGGCGGTGCAATACGCCCCCTCTATCCGCCTGTCCCCCGCATCGCCGTGACCCAGCTGTTCTCGCCGATCTCGTTCGGCCCCCTGACCCTGTCCAACCGCATCGTCATCGCGCCGATGTGCCAGTACTCCGCCGAAGACGGTCGCGCCAGCGACTGGCACGCCATGCACCTGGGCAACCTGGCGCAGTCCGGCGCCGGCCTGCTGATCCTGGAAGCCACTGCGGTCGAGCCGCGCGGCCGCATCAGCTGGGCCGACCTGGGCTTGTGGGACGACGGTACCGAAGCCGCGTTGGCACAGGTGCTGGCCAGCGTCCGCCGCTGGTCGCCGATGCCGCTGGGCATCCAGCTCGGCCACGCCGGCCGCAAGGCCTCGGTGAAGCGCCCGTGGGACGGCGGCGGCCAGTTGCCAGCCGACGATGCGCGTGGCTGGTCCACCGTGGCGCCGTCGCCGCTGCCGTTCCATGCCGGCGATCCGGCACCGCAGGAGCTGGACGAGGCCGGCATCGCCGAGGTCATCGCCGCCTTCGCCGCCAGTGCGGTGCGCGCCGAGCGCCTGGGCTTCGAGCTGATCGAGCTGCATGCCGCGCACGGCTACCTGCTGCACCAGTTCCTGTCGCCGCTGAGCAACCGCCGCACCGACGGCTATGGCGGCTCGCTGCCGAACCGCCTGCGCCTGCTGGTGGAAGTATTCGACGCTGTGCGTGCGGCGGTATCGGACAAGATCGCCGTGGGCGTACGCATTTCCGCCAGCGACTGGGTCGATGGCGGCTGGGACCTGGTGCAGAGTGAAGCGCTGGCCCAGGTGCTGGACGCGCGCGGCTGCAACTTCCTGCATGTCTCCAGCGGTGGCCTGGACGAGCGGCAGAAGATCACCGTCGGTCCCGGCTACCAGGTGCCGTTCGCCGCAGCGATCAAGGCCAAGGTACGCATGCCGGTGATCGCGGTGGGCATGATCACCGAACCGGAACAGGCCGAGTCGATCCTGCGCCATCGCCACGCTGATGCCGTGGCCCTGGCGCGCGGCATCCTCTACGACCCGCGCTGGCCGTGGCACGCCGCCGCCGCATTGCGCGACAGCGTGGAACCGGCGCCGCAGTACCTGCGCTGCGAGCCGCGCGATGCGCGTGGCGTGTTCAAGGCGCGCTGAGGCTCACACCCGCCAGGCCGGCGCCATGCCGGCCTGCAGGTGCTCGAACAGCGCGCGGATCTTGGCGGTGAAGTCGCGGCGGTCGCTGACGCAGAAATAGACGTCCATCGGTTCCGGCCGCCACGCGCTGTCGGTACCGAACACCGCCTGCAGTCGGCCGTCGCGCAGGTAGGGCTCGGCCACGAACGCAGCCAATCGTGTGATGCCGGCACCCGCCGCCGCCAGCGACGCCAGCGCATCGATGTCATCGCAGACCATGCTCGGCGGCAGCGCGGCGTCCACGCGTTGGCCGTCCTTCAGCAGGCCCCAGCGCAACGGCCGGCCATCGGTGGGGAAGCGGTGCAGCAGCCCGCGATGGCTGCCCAGATCCGAGGGTTCCTGCGGGGTGCCATGGGCCTGCAGGTAGGCCGGCGAGGCGCAGAACACGAACGGCACGCGCGCCAGCTGCCGTGCGACCACACCGTCTTCCAGCTGCGCGCCGATGCGGATGCTGGCATCCACCGCCTCTGGACCATGCTGCACGGCACGGTCGGTCAGCCGCAGTTCCAGCTGCAGCTGCGGGTAGCGTTGCTGCAGTGACGGCAGCAACGGTGCCAGCACGTGGCGGCCGAACGCGCTGCTGCTGGCGATGCGCAGGGGCCCGGCCGGTTCGATATCACCGGAGGTGACCATCGCCTGCGCGCGCGCCAGGTCGCCCTCGATGTGGCGCACCTGCGCCAGGTACAGCGCGCCAGCCTCGCTGAGGGCCAGTTGGCGCGTACTCCGGTTCAGCAGCCGTACGCCCAGATGCGCTTCCAGCCGGTTGATGTTCTGGCCGACCGCGGTGGCGCTGATGCCAAGGATGCGGGCCGCGGCGGCAATGCTGCCGGTCTCTGCGGTGCGGGTGAAGCTGCGGATCAGTTGCAACAGGTTCATGACCGACCAGCTTGCCACGGTGATGGCCAAGTATCGCTTGGGACTGAACCAAGCGGTTCGGTTGCATCGGTGATGATCCGGCTGCTGGGCAGGAAGCTGCCCTACACTGTGGCGATGCGCCCCGATTCCATCCTCACCCTGTCCTGCCCCGACCGTACCGGCATCGTCTACCGCGTGTCCGGCCTGCTGTTCGACCACGGCTGCAATATTCTCGACGCCCAGCAGTTCGGCGACGAGGAAAGTGGCCGCTTCTTCCTGCGCGTGCATTTCGACCGCGATGCCAGCCTGCCGCTGGAGACCGTGCATGCCGCGATGGCCAAACTTGCCGAAGGCTTCGGCATGGACTGGCAGCTGCATGACGGCCGCCGCCGCGCACGCCTGCTGGTGCTGGTCAGCAAGCAGGGGCACTGCCTCAACGACCTGCTGTTCCGTGCCCACAGCGGCCAGCTGAAGGTCGATATCGCGGCAGTGGCGTCCAACCACGCCGACTTCGCGCCATTGGCCGCGTCCTACCAGGTACCGTTCCACCACCTGCCGGTGACCGCCGATACGCGTGCGGTGCAGGAGCAGCAGATCATCGACCTGGTCGAGCGTGAGCGCATCGACCTGGTGGTGCTGGCGCGCTACATGCAGATCCTGTCACCCACGCTGTGCCGCGCGCTGGCCGGCCGTGCGATCAACATCCACCACAGCTTCCTGCCCAGCTTCAAGGGCGCGCAGCCGTATCACCAGGCGCACGCGCGCGGAGTCAAGATCATCGGTGCCACCGCGCACTACGTCACCGAGGATCTGGACGAAGGCCCGATCATCGAACAGGACGTGGCCCGCGTCGACCACGCCATGGCGCCGCGCGAGCTGGTGCGGCTGGGCAGCGATACCGAATCGCTGGTGCTGGCGCGCGCGGTGCGCCGCCATGTGGAGCACCGCATCCTGCTCAACGGGCACCGCACGGTGGTGTTCCGGTAACGTGCTGCCCCTTCGGGGTTCGCCGGGCATGGCCCGGCGCTACCCACGGGTGTGATCCGGTGGTGCCGGCCGCTGGCCGGCAACTGCAGGGCTCCAGGCGTTGCCGGCCAGCGGCCGGCACTACCACCGGCGACCACGCGTCAGATGATCGCGATCCCCGCTTTGCCCAGCGCTTCGCGCACCATCGCGTTGTTGGCTTCGGTCACCGGCCGGGTCAGGTCCCACAGGAACTTCACCCGGAAACCGGACTTCACCGCGTCCTGCGCGCTCCACAGCACGCAGTAGTCCCGGGCCAGGCCACAGACGTGCACTTCACGGATGCGGCGCTCGTGCAGCCAGCCGGCCAGGCCGGTGGCCGGGCGCTCGCCATCGGGGCCGTGGTTCTCGCGGAAGGCGCTGTACGAATCCACCTGTGGGCGGGTGCCCTTGCGCAGGATCAGGTCGGCCGTGGTCCAGTCCACGCCCGGGTGCAGCGCGGCGCCATCGCTGCCCTGCACGCAATGGTCGGGCCACAGGGCTTGTGGCTGCGCGTGCAGCAGGATGGTCTCGAACGGTCGCTTGCCGGGGTGCTGGCTGGCGAACGAGGCGTGGTCGGCCGGGTGCCAGTCCTGGGTCGCCACCACGGTGCGGTAGCGGCGCTGCGCCAACAGGTCGGCAATCGGCGCCACCAGCGCATCGCCCTGGTCGCAGGCCAGCGCACCGCCCGGCATGAAGTCCGGCTGCAGGTCGATCACCAGCAGGGCGACATCGGCGGGCACGGCGGTCATGGCAGATCCACTACATCAGAAGGGGCGACCAGCGTGGCCGCCCCATGCCTGCACGTCAATCGCCCTGCGGCGTCCCAGCGTCCTGCCCGTAGTACAGCAGGCCGATCCTGATCCGCTCGCGGCCGTTCTCACGGCGATGGCGGTTGGCATCGCGCAGCGAGTACACGCAGCCGCAGTACTCCTGCTGGTAGAACTGCTCGCGCTTGCTGATCTCGATCATGCGGCTGGCACCGCCGCCCTTGCGCCAGTTGTAGTCCCAGTACTGCAGGCCTTCATAGCGCGAAGCCGCACGGATGCCGCAGTCGTTGATCTGCGCCATGTTCTTCCAGCGCGAGATGCCCAGCGACGAACTGATGGTGTCGTAGCCGTGTTCATGCGCGTACAGCGCGGTGCGCTCGAAACGCATGTCGAAGCACATCGTGCAGCGGATGCCGCGCTCGGGCTCGTTTTCCATGCCACGCGCACGGCTGAACCAGCTGTCGGTGTCGTAGTCGCAGTCGATGAACGGGATGCCGTGCTGCTCGGCGAAGCGGATGTTCTCCTGCTTGCGCAGCTCGTACTCCTTCACCGGGTGGATGTTGGGGTTGTAGAAGAAGATCGCGTAGTCGATCCCGGAAGCGGTGATCGCCTCCATCACTTCGCCCGAGCACGGCGCGCAGCACGAATGCAGCAGCAGGCGCTTGCCATCGGCGGGCAGGGTAAGGGTGGGGCGTTGGAACTCGGTCATCGTGGCGTGCGTCAGGGCGTGGAAGCGGTCTGGCCGGTTACCGTGAACAGGACGCGCGCGGCCATGCCGCCTGCGCATGCAGGCTGGCGATGGCCCCGGCACCCTCCCCGCGGAGAGTCCAGGTCGAATCAGGGGACGGTCGTGTCCCCCGGCCGGGGCCGGTCTTCGGGCTGATGGACACGGGCCGCAGCCCACCTACTCCCTGCCGCTTCCCAGGCGCGAGCCCAGTGCTGTTGGCAGGATTCGTTTCCATTCACCGCTGCGGGGCAGCTCCGGAATGGGCGCGCCAGGCGCCTTCACCGGATTCCCGTTTGAATCCTTCCCAGCGCCGGAGCGATGGGAGGGATACCTTCGGCGTGTGCAAAGTGGACCGGTTGGCCGCAGGGGTCAAGGCCCGGGGTCGGATCCCGTTGCCCCGCAACGGGCTCTGACCCCCGGAAACGCCTTCAGCGCCCCGCCGCCGCCCGGGCCCGGATGTCGTCCAGCCGCTGGTCGTGCAGCAGGCGGCCGTTCTCCCACACGGTCACCATTGCGTCCTCGAAGCCGTCCGGCAGGGTGTCGTCGCCGTTGGCCGGCAGTGGCACCGTATGCAGGCTGCCATCGTCCAGGCGGCGCAACAGGTGCATGCGGCCGCGCTTGCTGGTCTTGCCCGCATCGGTGACCGGATCCTTGTAGACGTCGATCCACTCACCGTCGACCCGTGCCGCCGAGCACTTCAGTGCGAACTTCTGGGTGTCGCGGTCCAGCCGCTGCAACAGCGCGCCGCCCATGCCGAAGGCCACGTTGTCGGCCGAATAGCCGTCGCCGGTGATGCGCTGCAGGATGGCGCGGATCGTATCCGGGTTGATGCCATCGCCCTGGATCACCCGCACGTGGTTGAGCACGCGGTAGCCCTTGCCGTTGATCACGTGGCCGAAGGCTTCATCCAGCCGGCGCAGGCTTTCGGCCACCACCTCCACCGGGTCGCCCGAGTCGGGACGGATGACCAGGGTGGCGCCCGAGGCGATCACTTCATCGCGCAGCGTCGTGCCCCAGTGCTCACTGATCGCGCGGTAGATGTCATAGCTGTCCGACACCACTGCCACGATCGCGCCCGGCGTGCCGAACTGGCGCAGCATGTTGCGGTAGGCGTCCACTTCGCGCTCGCGGCCCCAGCTGGTGATGGTGCTGTGCTCGGCGGCGGGAATCGAATAACCGGCCATTGGCGCGTGATAGTGGGCACGGGCCAGGCACAGGGCCGATACGGTGTCGGTGCCGAGGAAGTTGACCAGGTGTGCGGCACCGCCCAGCGCGGCCGATTCCAGGCTCGATACCCCGCGCGCGCCGAAGTCGTGCAGCTTGAACGGCAGCTGCCCCTGCGGATCGTCGCTGGTCCGCTGCAGGAACGCAGCAATGGTCTGCCGTGCATGCCAGCTGATGGTGGCCACGGTGACCGGGTACCACACGCGCAGCAGCAGCGTTTCCAGGTACGACGGCACCCAGAACGCAGCCGGATCGGTCGACTCGATGGTCATCAGTGCCTGGTGGGTGGGCACCACGCTACCCTCGGGAACGGCGCGGATGCGCACCGGCAGGTGGCCGCCAAGCCGGTCGACGATATCGCGCCAGCCGGCCTCGTTGAACGGTTCGCCGTGCGCGGCGAATACCGCAGCAGCCTCGTCGATGTCGGCGTGGGTGACCGGTCGTGCCAGCGCCTCCTTGAGGATCGCCTGCAGGCCGAAGAACACCGTGCGATCGTGCAGGCCGCCACGTGATTCCACATAGAAGAACGTGGCATCGGTACCCGGCGGGTACTGCAGCCAATGGCTGGCCTTGTAGCTGTCGGTATTGAGGAGAAGATTATCGAGGTAGTGCATGACGGAAGCTCCTTCGCGTCGAGTGACACCAGCGGTCTATCCGCCGGCGGGGAGGCCGGGCCTGTCAGCCGCGGCCGAGGAAATACTCCAGGATGTGCAGGTGGTCTTCGAACAGCTGCGGGCCCATGTCCAACGCCTCACTCACCGGTATCCAGCGCGCCTTGTCGGCGTCGTCGCCACCGCGCACCGGCGGCAGTTCGCCGGCCGGGAATTCGAAGTGGAAACCGTGGGTGATGGTGCGGCCGCGCTGGCTGCGGTCGGGGTGGTCGAAGACCTGCTGGCCCTTCAGCGAACCCTTCAGCACCGGCAGCGGAATCTTCAGACGGGTTTCCTCGCGCAGTTCGCGCAGGCAACTGTCCAGCAGGCTCTGCTCCTGGCCGACGAAACCGCCGGGCAGCGCCCATAGCCCCTTGCCGGGTTCCGAACGGCGACGCACCAGCAGCACGTGGCCTGAATGCACCACCACCGCATCGGTGGTGACGAAGGTGGGCGCGTAGGGTGCATCCTTCCAGGCGGCCTTGTACTGTTCGATGAAGCGGTACTCGGCCACCAGCTGGGCATACGCAGGCGCGCTCTTGCGGAACGCTTCGAGCATGTCGAACACCGGCGCCGGCACATTGCCACGCAGCATCAGCAGCGCGCCGTGGAAGTCGACGTCGCCGGCCTCGAACAGGTAACGCCGCAGTTCGGTGGCCGACAGCGTGGCGGTGTGCTGCACGTCCACCAGCGGCCATTGCGGGAACTCCCGCAGGTAGTAGCTGGAGGCATCCTTGTCCATGCCGATCAGGCCCACCTTTGCATCGGCGGCGGCACCGTCGTTGCGCAGGGCGTCGGCCACCTGGCGCTGCACGTTGGCGATCCACTGTGCTTCGTTGTACAGGTGGTCACGCAGCGGGCGGATCAGCAGGCGGTCGGTGTGGCCATCGAGGGCGGCCTGGATCATCACGGCGCGTTCGGCCACGGTCCAGGGATTGCGGAGGCTGCGGGGAGTATCGGCAGAGCCGACCAGGAAGATCAGCTTGCGGGCCCGGCTCAGCGCCAGGCGGGCAACGGCGGCGTGGCCGTTGTGGAAGGGCTCGAATCGCCCGATGAAGACGAGATAGTCGAATTCCATGAGAATCCCTCATGTCGTTGTGGCAGCCGCGGGTCTGTCCCTTGGCTTGCTGCAGATGCTACGCCGATGGCGGGGCCGGTCAAGCCTGCAGGCCTGCCATCTGCTGAACGCCGCAGATTCCTGCCCGGACTGCGGTGGTGTTCTCAGGCCCTGAGAAGCCGCTGCGCCATACTGGCATCCACGCGGCGGACGGCATGCTCGGGGGCAAGACGGTGGCGGACAAGTACTGCGATCTGGTCATGAAAGGCGGCATCACCAGCGGCATCGTGTACCCCAATGCGGTACTGGCGCTGGCACGCGAGTACCGGTTCAAGAGCATTGGCGGCACCTCTGCCGGCGCCATCGCTGCGGCGGTGGCGGCTGCGGCGGCATGCGGTGATCGCCGCCAGCAGGCCGGCGAGCACCTGCCCGGTGATGCCGGTTATGGCGGGCTGTCGGCAGTGTCGGCGCAGTTGTCGCGGCGGGGGTTCATCTACAGCCTGTTCCAACCGGCGCGGGGCGCGCGCGCGGCCTATCGGCTGCTGGTGGTGCTGACCGGCAATGCCAGCTTGCCGCACAAGCTGCTGTGCCTGGCGGTGGCGGTATTCGAGATCGCGCCGCTGGAAGTGCTGGTGTCGCTGGCGCTGCTGCTCGGCCTGGGCTGGTGGGGCGGGGGCTGGAGCGGCGTGGCCGCGACGCTGCTGCCGTCGCTGCTGTGCGCCTACGGTGCAGGCGTGGCCGGAGCCGCGCTGCGGGTGGCGCGGGTGGCGCGGCGCAACCTGCTGGGCCTGTGCAGCGGCCTCGGCCGTGATGCACGCAAGCCGGCGTTGACCGAGTGGCTGCACGAGTGCCTGCAGCAGTTGTCCGGCAAGCCGCTGGATGCACCGCTGACCTTTGCCGACCTGCACGACGCGCCGCGCTATGCCGGCGAGCCGGACAGCCCGCATGCGATCAGCCTGCAGATGATCACCACCTGCGTGTCGCACAACGAGCCGCGCACACTGCCGCTGGGCGGCGCGCAGTTCTGGTTCCTGCGCGAGGAGTTCGAGCAGCTGTTTCCCGCCAGCGTGGTGCAGTGGCTGGTGACGCAAGCCGGTCCGCCGCTGGAGGTGGAAGGGCGCCGGTACTACCACTTGCCGCAGGGCCCGAAGCTGCCGGTGCTGGTGGCCACGCGCATGAGCCTGAGCTTCCCGCTGCTGATCAGCGCGGTGCCGCTGCATGAGCCCTCGCGCCGCGAACGCCGCTGCGAACCGACCGCGCCGGCAGCCGACCCGGAGCACAACGTGGCCGACAGCATGGAAGGGCTGACCAGCGCCGGGCAGACCTGCGGCCCTGTGATCACCGCGTTCCGCATCTGCTGGTTCTCCGATGGCGGCATCAGCAGCAACTTCCCGATCCATCTGTTTGATGCCGCGCTACCGCGCTGGCCGACCTTCGCCATCAACCTGGTCTACCCGCAGCATGCCGAAGACGTGGGTCGCGGCAGTGATGGCCGACAGGCGCTGGAACGTGCCGTGTTCCTGCCCACCGAAAACCGCCACGGTTGGCAACGGCATTACCAGTCCATTGCCACGCCGCTGGCCGCAGCCGAACTGGGGCGCTTCCTGTTCGCCGTCGTGGCGACCATGCAGAACTGGCGCGACCTGCTGCAGGCGCGCGCACCGGGTTATCGCGACCGCATCGTGCACGTGAGCCTGCAGGGCGACGAGGGTGGCATGAACCTGGACATGCCGCAGGAGGTGCTGACCCGCATCGCCGACAAGGGCAGCCTGGCGGGCGCGCGCTTCTGTTCGTTCTCGTTCGGGAACCACTACTGGATCCGCTGGCGCAACCTGGCCTCGGCCTACCAGCGCTACACACTGGAAGTGGCGCGTACCGACGACCCGGCGCAGCAGGTGCTGGCCTACCGCGCGGCGTACTCGATGGTTGCCCGTGGCGAGCCGGCACCGCCGTCGTACAAGCTGGGCTCGGAAGACAAGCGTCGCGGCTCGCAGCAGCTGTGGGCGCAGATGGTCGAGCAGGGCCGAACCTGGGAAGACCTGGGCCCGGACCTGACCGATGGCGCACCGCGCCCGCTGCCGCAGATGAAGGTGACGCCGATCTACTGATCGGCGCCGATACAATTGCGCGTCTCGCTGCAAGGAGTTTTGGATGTCTGCCCGTCAGGAACTGCTGGATCTGCTTGAACGCCTCGATATCCGCGACCCGGAGCACCTGCCGGTTGTGCCACTGGCCGCGTACTTCGAAGGGAACGATTTCGAAGAGTGCATTGCACCGAACCAGTGGGGCTACGGCCGCCCGCCGATTGCCGAGCTGTACGCACGCCTCGCTGCGATTGCCGAAAAGCCCGAAGTGGAAGGTGTCTACGTGGGGCTGCACCAGGACTGGGGCAGCGCACTGGACGACGACAGCGAATGGCCTGCCGCGGAGAACGTGCACGTGCTGACCAGTGCCGACGTCGAGACCGTGGAAGGCTGGCTGCAGGGTCTGGAGTGCGACGGCGTGGGCGAAGGCTGGCCGTACGGCCAACACATCGACGCACCCGTGCCCTCGGGAGGCCACCGCGTACTGACCGTGTTCTGGGACTAGAACGCGCCAACCAGGGTTGGCACCTAATGGGGTCAGAGCCCGTTGCGTGGCAACGGGATCTGACCCCGTGCCGTTCCAACAGCCGCGGAAACTGTCGAAGGTGGGGTGGGTCCGGTTGCAGGGGCGTGAGCCGCATGGGCCCGAGGCGTGCCTCGGGCGGGTTGGGCAGGACGCCCAACCCCGGTCTTGCCGTGTGCGCAGGACAGCGCACACGAGCAAGCGGCGACCGGGCTTACATGGGTGAGGGCGCTTTGCTTGCGAAGCACTGCTTCGCAAGCGCCCGAACGCACAGCCGCCAGCGGCTGGGCCGGGCCCCGGAGGGGTACTTGCAGCGTCCCCTGCAACCGGATCCACCCCGCCATCTCCCGGAATGCCCGCTTCTGCTTTTGAGGTTGCCGGCCAGCGGCCGGCACTACCGCAGGTGCAGGGCGCAGCCCTGCAAACCCCCCTACCTCCCCGGCAGCTGCGCGAACGCGCGCTGCATGCAGTCCTCGCGTGGGCACACCCGGCAACCCGGTCCGATCGATACCGAGTTGCCCGGGCTCTGCACATCCAGCCCCAGTGAATACACCAGTCGCTCGGCATGCTGCAGATCGCAGCCCAGCGCCACCGCGAAGGTCTTGCGGGGCTGGCCATGCCCGACCGGGCCACTGCTGACCTGCCGCGCCAGCCAGAAATGGCGGCGCCCGTCGGGCATGCGCGCGGTCTGGGTAAGGATGCGACCGGGCTGGTTGAACGCTTCGTAGACGATCCACAGCGGGCACGAACCGCCCACCTGCGAGAAGTGGAAATCGGTGGCCGAATGGCGCTTGGATACGTTGCCCGCGCGGTCCACGCGGATGAAGAAGAACGGCAGGCCGGGCGCACTGCGCCGTGCCAGCGTGCTCAGCCGGTGGCAGACCGCCTCGAAGCCGACGCCGAACTGGTGCGCCAGCAGTTCGATGTCGTAGCTGCTGGCCTCGGCCGCACGCAGGAAGCGCATGTAGGGCATGACCAGCGCGCCGGCGAAGTAGTTCGAAAGACCCACCCGCGCCTGCGCGATGCGTGCGTCATCGGTGAAGCCGGCACGCGCCACCACCGCATCGATCTGCGGCAGGTAGCCGTGCAGGGCCAGTTCGGCGGCCATCTGGAACGCCTGCTGGCCCGGTTCCAGATAATCGGGTAGCCACAACCGGCGCGTGCCGGCGTCGTACTGGCGCTTCTCGCGCCCGGCCTGCAGCGCGGCCACTTCCACCAGCACGCCGTGGCGGTCGGCCAGCAGCTGGCGCAGGCGTGGCGCCACATGCCCGGGCGACAGCCCCCACTCGGCGAACAGGCGTTCGGCCAGCTCGTCCAGTTCGGGAATGTGGTTGTGCATGCGGTTGAAGAACTCACGCACCTGGTCACCGGCGGGCAGGGTGCTGCCGGCGCCGGGCTCGCCCAGTTGGAACTCCAGCGCGGCGGCATGTTCGCGCAGTGCCAGATGGCGGCGATGCAGGTCCAGCAGCGCGCGGCTGACCTGCGGCAGGTTGCCCGCCAGGGCGCGCAGTTCGGTCGCGCTGACTTCGGCCAGGCCCAGGTCGCGCAGGGTCTCGCCCAGCGCTTCCTGCAGCGCGGCGGGTTCATCCTCGTCGAACAGTGCGGAAACGTCGCCCAATACCTCGCCCAGCTTCTTCTGCACCGCTGGTGTGAGTGGGCGCTTGTTGCGCTCGATCTGGTTCAGGTAGCTGGCCGACAGCCCCAGCGCACGCGCCAGGTCAACCTGGCTGTAGCCGCGCTGTTCGCGCAGCCGCAGCAGGCGCAGGCCGAGTTGCCGCTGGGGAGCTGAGAGATTCACAGAATTAACAGGAATCGTGGGGCGTGTTGGCCAGATTAAGCGGATTCAGCCCAGAAATCGAGACGGGTGCTGTGAATAATGCCAAGCATCTTTCGCACCCCGTGGGATTGTCGTCATGACTGTTGCAGCGCCCCGTATCCGCATGCTGATCGATGGCCAGTTCGTTGAATCGGCCACCTCCCACTGGCAGGACGTGATCAATCCGGCCACCCAGGACGTGCTGGCCAAGGTGCCGTTCGCCACCACCGGCGAAGTGGACGCCGCCGTCGCCGCCGCCAAGGAAGCCTTCAAGACCTGGCGCAAGACCCCGATCGGCACCCGCGCGCGCATCTTCCTGAAGTACCAGCAGCTGATCCGCGAGAACATGAGCGAGCTGGCCCACATCCTCACCGCCGAACAGGGCAAGACCCTGCCCGACGCCGAAGGCGATGTGTTCCGCGGCCTGGAAGTGGTCGAGCACGCCGCCGCCATCGGCAACCTGCAGCTGGGCGAGCTGGCCAACAACGTGGCCAATGGCGTGGATACCTACACGATCATGCAGCCGCTGGGCGTGTGCGCCGGCATTACCCCGTTCAACTTCCCGGCGATGATCCCGCTGTGGATGTTCCCGATGGCGATTGCAACGGGCAACACCTTCATCCTCAAGCCGTCCGAGCAGGACCCGATGGTCACCATGCGCCTGGTTGAACTGGCGCTGGAAGCCGGCATTCCGAAGGGCGTGCTGAACGTCGTCCACGGTGGCGAGGACGTGGTCAACGCGATCTGCGACCACCCGGACATCAAGGCCGTGTCGTTCGTCGGTTCCACCCGCGTCGGTACCCACGTCTACAACCGCGCCTCGCTGGCCGGCAAGCGCGTGCAGTGCATGATGGGCGCCAAGAACCACGCCGTGGTGCTGCCGGACGCCAACAAGGAACAGACCCTCAACGCGATGGTCGGTGCCGCCTTCGGTGCCGCGGGCCAGCGCTGCATGGCCGCCTCCACCCTGGTGCTGGTCGGTGAGGCGCGCAACTGGGTGCAGGACCTGGTCGAAAAGGCCAAGACGTTGAAGGTCAGCGCCGGCACCGTGTCCGGTACCGACGTCGGCCCGGTCATTTCCTGCAGCGCCCGCGAGCGCGTGGAAGGCCTGATCGCCTCGGGCGTGGAGCAGGGCGCCAAGCTGGTGCTCGATGGCCGCAAGCCGCAGGTCGATGGCTTCGAGAAGGGCAACTTCGTCGGCCCGACCATCTTTGCCGGTGTCACCACCGACATGCGCATCTACCAGGAAGAAATCTTCGGGCCGGTGCTGGTCATCCTCGAAGCGGAGACGCTGGAAGACGCCATCGCGATGGTCAACAGCAACCCGAACGGCAACGGCACCGCACTGTTCACCCAGTCCGGCGCGGCCGCGCGCAAGTTCCAGGAAGACATCGACGTCGGCCAGGTCGGCATCAACGTGCCGATCCCGGTGCCGGTGCCGCTGTTCTCGTTCACCGGTTCGCGCGCCTCCAAGCTGGGCGACCTGGGCCCGTACGGCAAGCAGGTGGTGCTGTTCTACACCCAGACCAAGACGGTCACCGCGCGCTGGTTCGACGACGAGACGCTGAGCCACGGCGTCAACACCACGATCAGCCTGAAGTAAGCGCAGGAGCAGCCATGAGCCACTCGATGACGACGGAACTGGACGAAGCACAGCAGGCGTACCGCGAGGCTGCGCGCGACTTCGCACTGGCCGAACTGGCGCCGCACGCCGCGCGATGGGATGCGGAGGGCATCTTTCCGCGCGAGGCGATCGCCAAGGCCGGTGAACTGGGCTTCTGCGGTCTGTACATGGACCCGGAAGTGGGCGGCAGCGGCCTGAGCCGCCTGGACGCCGCCGTCGTCATCGAGGAGCTCGCCAACGTCGATCCGTCGACTGCGGCCTACATCAGCATCCACAACATGGCCTCGTGGATGGTGTCCACGTGGGGCCAGCCGGCCCTGCGCGACGCCTGGGGCAGCGACCTGTCCTCGGGCAACAAGCTGGCCTCGTACTGCCTGACCGAGCCGGGCGCCGGTTCCGATGCGGCCTCGCTGAAGACCACCGCCGTGCGTGAGGGCGACCATTTCGTGCTGAACGGCTCGAAGGCCTTCATTTCCGGCGCCGGGGCCACCGAACTGCTGGTGGTGATGGCGCGTACCGGCGGTGCTGGTGCCGGCGGTGTCAGCGCGATCGCGGTGCCGTCGGACCTGCCAGGCATCAGCTTCGGCCGCAAGGAAGAGAAGATGGGCTGGAACAGCCAGCCCACCCGCGGCATCACCTTCGAAAACGTCCGCGTGCCGGCCAGCCACCTTCTGGGAGAGGAAGGCGGCGGCTTCAAGCTGGCGATGAAGGGGCTTGATGGTGGCCGCATCAATATTGCCGCCTGCTCGCTGGGTGCCGCGCAGGGCGCGCTGGATGCCGCGCGCCGCTACATGGGCGAGCGCCGCCAGTTCGGCAAGGCGCTGGCCGAGTTCCAGGCGCTGCAGTTCAAGCTGGCCGACATGGTCACCCAGCTGGTGGCCGCGCGGCAGATGGTGCACACCGCCGCGCGCAAGCTCGATGCCGGTGCCAGCGATGCCAACGTGTGGTGCGCGATGGCCAAGCGTTTTGCTACCGATGCGGGCTTCAACGTCTGCAACGAAGCGCTGCAGATCCATGGTGGCTACGGCTACATCCGCGAGTACCCGATCGAGCGCCTGCTGCGTGACTGCCGCGTGCACCAGATCCTGGAAGGCACCAACGAGATCATGCGGGTGATCGTTGCCCGCCACCTGCTCAACACCGAAGAGGAACTGCGATGAAGGATTGGCGTACCCAGGAGCACGTGGGCCTGAAGGTCGAGGTCGATGGCCACACCGCCGTGGTCACCCTGAACAACCCGCCGGCGCATACCTGGACCGTGCACAGCCTGTCGGCGCTGCGCGACCTGGTCGGCGCGCTCAACGCAGACCGTGACGTCTACGCACTGGTGATCACCGGTGACGGCGAGAAGTTCTTCTCCGCCGGTGCCGATCTCAACCAGTTCGCCTCTGGCGACAAGGCCGCCGCACGTGAGGCCGCGCGCCGCTTCGGTGAAGCCTTCGAGGCGCTGTCCGGTTTCCGTGGCGTGTCGATCGCCGCGATCAACGGCTACGCCATGGGCGGAGGCCTGGAATGCGCACTGGCCTGCGACCTGCGCATCATCGAAGAGCACGCCCAGGTCGCGCTGCCGGAGGCCACCGTCGGCCTGCTGCCGTGCGCCGGTGGCACCCAGAACCTGCCGCGCCTGGTCGGCGAGGGCTGGGCCAAGCGCATGATCCTGCTGGGTGAGCGCATCAACGCCGAGACCGCGCTGCGCATCGGCCTGGTCGAAGAAAAGGTCGGCAAGGGCGAAGCCAAGGCACTGGCGCTGGAATGGGCGAAAAAGGCCGGCAAGCAGAGCCCGACCAGCATCGCCGCCTGCAAGACCCTGGTACAGGCCACCCGCACCGGCACCCACGCCTCGGCGCTGGTGGCCGAGCGCGAAGCCTTCGTCGACCTGTTCGACACCGCTGACCAGGTCGAAGGCGTGACTGCCTTCCTGGAAAAGCGCGCCGCGCAGTGGAAGAACGCATGAGCACCGACACCGCTGCCGACGACGCACCGGTGCTGTTCGAGGAGCGCGTGGCCGGTAACGGCATGCGCATCGGCATCGCCACGCTCAACGCGCCGCGCACGCTCAATGGCTTCTCGCTGCCGATGGCACACCTGCTGCTGGCGCAGTTGAACGCCTGGGCCGACGACGACGGCATCGCCATGGTGGTGCTGCAGGGTGCCGGCGAAAAGGCGTTCTGCGCCGGCGGCGACCTGCACAGCCTGTACAAGGCCATGGTCGCCTTCCGTGAGGCCGGCCGCAGCGACATCCGCGAAAACGCCTATGCCGCCGAGTTCTTCGACGTCGAGTACCGCGTTGATTACCTCATTCACACCTATACCAAGCCGATCCTGTGCTGGGGCCACGGCATCGTGATGGGCGGCGGTATCGGTCTGATGTCCGGCGCCAGCCATCGTGTGGTCAGCGAGCGCTCCAAGCTGGCCTTCCCGGAAATCACCGTCGGCCTGTTCCCTGATGTCGGTGGCAGCTGGCTGCTGCCGCGCGTGCCGGGCAAGGGTGGGCTGTTCCTGGCGCTGACCGGGGCGCTGCTCAACCCGGGCGATGCCATCTACGCTGGCCTGGCCGATGTACATGTGCCCGAAGAGCGCCGCAGTGCGGTGTTCGATGCGCTGCTGCAGGTGGCCTGGTCCAGTGACCCCGCACACAACCACGAACGCCTGACCCATCTGCTGCAGTCGCATGCCAGCGATGCCGCCACCGGTCCGCTGCTGGCCAACGCGGCGCAGGTCGATGCGTTGTGCGAAGGCGATGACCTTGAAGCCATTGTCGCGCGCATTGCCGGCCTGCAGACCGATGATGCGTGGTTGCAGGCGGCACAGAAAACCCTCGCCGCCGGTGCACCGGGGTCAGCACGGTTGGCGTACGAGCTGCAACGCCGCAGTGCCGGCCAGGATCTCGCCGCGATCTACCGCCTGGAGTACATCGTCGCCCTGCATTGCGCCGCCCATGGTGATTTCGCCGAAGGCATCCGCGCGCTGCTGATCGACAAGGACCGTAATCCGCAGTGGAACCCGGCCACCCTGGCCGAGGCCACCTGCGCGTGGTCCGACACCTTCTTTGCTTCCCCCTGGGCCGATGCCGCGCATCCGCTGGCCGACCTGGGCACTCCCCTTGTTGAAAGGAGCCTTGCATGAGCCGCATTGCATTCATCGGGTTGGGCAACATGGGTGGCCCGATGGCCGCCAATCTGGTCAAGATCGGCCACAGCGTGCGCGTGTTCGATCTGGTGCCGGCCGCGGTGCAGGCCGCCGTCGATGCCGGTGCAAGCGCGGCGTCGTCGGCACGCGACACCCTGGCCGATGCCGAAGTGGTGATCTCGATGCTGCCGGCCAGCCGCCACGTCGAAGGCGTGTACCTGGGCGACGACGGCATTCTTGCCGCAATCCCCGCCGGTGCACTGGTCATCGACTGCAGCACGATCGCACCGGCCAGTGCCCGCAAGGTCTCGGAAGCGGCCGCCGCGCGTGGCCTGCAGATGATCGACGCACCGGTCTCCGGCGGTACCGCCGGTGCCCAGGCCGGCACCCTGACCTTCATTGTCGGTGGCGAAGAGGACGCGCTGGAACGCGCCCGCCCGGTGCTGCAGGCGATGGGCAAGAACATCTTCCATGTCGGCGCCAGCGGTGCCGGCCAGGTCGCCAAGCTGTGCAACAACATGGCGCTGGGCGTGATCATGGCGGTGACCGGCGAAGCCATCGCCCTCGGCGTGGCGCACGGGCTGGACCCGAAGGTGCTGTCGCAGATGATGGCGGTCAGCACCGGCCGCAGCTGGGCCACCGAAGTGTGCAACCCGTGGCCGGGCGTGCTGGAGAATGCGCCGGCCTCGCGCGGCTACAGCGGTGGCTTCGGCAGCGATCTGATGCTGAAGGACATGGGCCTGGCGGTGGAAGCGGCGATGAGCGTCGGCGCCTCGATCCCACTGGGCGAAGTGGCGCGCAACCTGTACTCGATGAACCATCAGGCCGGCCGCGGCAAACTGGATTTCTCCAGCGTCGTGCAGCTGATCACCAGCGACCAGTAACTGGTCGCTGGTCCGCGCATTCCACCTTATCCCCGCGCCGTTGGCGCGCCCCCTTGAACAACAAGGGGGCTCTTCTCCAGAAGGATGGATGCGCGCCGCAGCGAATGCGTCCCCGGCCACGTGCTGGGGGCCACCCGAGGTGGGATGGGCGGATGCCCGGTTTCGACCGGCATCCGCCCATTTTTTTTGCACCGCGCGCGGGTCTTGCCGGCCGCTGGCCGGCAGCACCGCATCAGGCAACGATCAGCGTTACATCAATGTTGCCGCGGGTGGCGTTGGAGTACGGGCACACGATGTGCGCCTTCTGCACCAGTTCTTCCACCTGCTCGCGCGGCACGCCCGGCACGTTGATGGTCAGCTCGGCCTCGATGCCGAAGCCGGTCGGGATCTGGCCGATGCCGACCTTGCCGGTGACGGTGGTGTCGGCCGGCAGCGCGACCTTGGCCTGGCCGGCCACGAACTTCAGTGCGCCCAGGAAGCAGGCCGAGTAGCCGGCGGCGAACAGTTGTTCCGGGTTGGTGCCCGGGCCGCCGGCGCCGCCCAGCTCGCGCGGGGTCGACAGCTGGATGTCCAGCACGTTGTCGGAGGAGACGGAACGGCCTTCGCGGCCGCCGGTGGACGTGGCCTGGGCGGTGTACAGAACCTTTTCGATGGACATCGGGATGCTCCTGGTCAGTGGGTGGGTGTTGCGTTGGAGCCTACTTTGCCCGCTTTCCGCGTACGTTGGGTTGCAACGCGTACGAAAAACTTGATCGATCGTCCTGCCGGCCTAGATCGTCCACTCGCGGTCGGTGGTGAACATGATGGTCAGCCAGCGGTCCGGCGAAGCCTCGCCCAGCGCGTCGCCGATCTCGTCGCGCAGCCGGTCCCATTCCACCAAGGGCCGCGGCGGGTCGTCTTCCGGCACCACGAAGAACAGTTCGATCTGTTCGCCACGCCCCACCTGCGCCACGTAACTGCGGTGCTCGACGAAGCCGTGCCTGGCCACGATCCCGCGTGCCACCGCATCCACATGCGCCTGCAGCTCCGGCGGGGTGACCAGCAGGATGCCGGCCAGCGCCCGGCGCACGGTGCCGAGCGGGGCGATCATCACCAGCACGCAGACAAAGGCAAGGATGGCTGGGTCGATGTACGGCCCGACCCAGGCCAGCGAGGTGCCCTGCACCAGCACGCCGCCGAGGAAGGCCAGCAGATAGCAGGCCGACATGCTGGCGGCGATCACCCAGTTCTTCGCGTCCAGCGCGATGAACTCCGAACCGATGCGGCGGTTGGCGCGCAGGATGAACCCGGCCAGCGCACCTTCGCCAACGATCGACAACCCGGCGAAGGCGATGGCCGGACCGAGCGCGATGTGGCGGCCGCCGGACATCAGCGCATCCACCGCATTGACCAGCGCATACAGCGCCGCGCCGATCATCAGCGTGCCGCTCACCCCCAGCACGATCGGCTCCAGGTGCCAGAAGCCCATGGTGAAGCGCTGGTTGAGCCGCGACTGCAGCGCGTCGGTGCTGGTTGAAAGCGCGATCAGCCGCGCGACCAGCAGCGACAGCCAGGTCATCACCACGTCGATCAGGCCGTAGATGCCGTCGAAGATGATCAGCGAGGAATTGGCCAGTAGGCCGAACACCACCGCTGCCGCAGCCAGCAGCAGTGAGGCGGCGATCGACAGGCGCAGCACGCCCTGTTCGGTTGCGGGGTCGAAGAACTGTGGGCGGTGAGTGGCCATGCCCCGATTGTAGAGTGGAGCCATGCTCCGCTGCCGTTGCGGCCTGCCGACGCTGTCCCCGGGTAGCCCTGTGCCGTAGACTGCGTCCCTCCCACGTACCGATTCCCGCCTGCAGTGATCACGCCACCCTGACCCTTGCCGCACCTCGGCAGCCGGCCCGCCCGGCTCAGGATCCCGTGTCTTTCCACTGCAGCGCCTCGCGGCCACGCCCGCGTGCGCGCGGAGTTTTTCCATGCAAACGTCCTACCCCCTGCGCCAGCAATGGCTCGGCAACATCCGTGGTGATCTGCTGTCCGGCATGGTCGTCGCCCTGGCCCTGATTCCCGAGGCCATCGCCTTCTCGCTCATCGCCGGCGTCGACCCCAAGGTCGGCCTGTACGCCGCGTTTTCCATCGCGGTGGTCACCGCCATCGCTGGCGGCCGGCCGGGCATGATCTCCGCCGCCACCGGTGCAATGGCGCTGGTGATGGTCGACCTGGTCAAGGACCATGGCCTGCAGTACCTGTTCGCCGCCAGCATCCTGGCCGGCCTGCTGCAGGTGCTGGCCGGTGTGTTCAAGCTTGGGTCGCTGATGCGATTCGTCTCGCGCTCGGTCATCACCGGCTTCGTCAACGCGTTGGCGATCCTGATCTTCCTGGCGCAGATGCCGGAACTGATCGGCCGCGGCCCCACCGTCTACGTGCTGTGTGCCGCCGCACTGGCGATCATCTACCTGCTGCCGCGCCTCACCCGCGCTGTGCCTTCGCCGCTGGTGGCAATCGTCGTGCTCACCGCCGTAGTGATCGGCTTTGGCGTGGACGTGCGCAGTGTTGGCGACATGGGCCAGCTGCCGGACAGCCTGCCGCAGTTCCTCATCCCCGATGTACCGCTCAGCTGGGAAACGCTGCGCATCCTGCTGCCGGTGTCGGCCACGCTGGCCGTGGTCGGCCTGCTCGAATCGATGATGACCCTGCAGATCGTCGAGGACATCACCGAGACGCCCAGCGAGCGCAACCGCGAATGCGTCGGCCAGGGCGTGGCCAACGCGGTCACCGGTTTCCTCGGCGGCATGGCCGGCTGCGCGATGATCGGCCAGTCGGTCATCAACGTGACGTCTGGTGGCCGCGGCCGCCTGTCCTGCCTGGTGGCCGGTGTGCTGCTGCTGGTGCTGGTGGTGTACGGCAGCAACCTGGTGCGGCAGATCCCGATGGCTGCGCTGGTGGCGGTGATGATCATGGTCAGCATCGGCACTTTTAGCTGGCGCTCGCTGCGCGACCTGCGCACGCATCCGCGCAGTTCCTCGGCGGTGATGTTGCTGACCGTGGTGGTCACCGTGGCCACCCACGACCTGGCCAAGGGCGTGCTCAGTGGCGTGCTGCTGTCGGCGCTGTTCTTCGCCCGCAAGGTCGGCCGCATGCTGGAGGTGCAGTGCGAGGATGCCGGAGACACGCAGGTCTACCGCGTACGTGGCCAGGTGTTCTTCGCTTCCGCCGGCCAGCTGGGCGCGGCGTTTGACTACCAGCACGTAGCACCGAAGGTGCAGATTGACCTGCGCGATGCCCATCTGTGGGATCTGACCGCCGTGGCCGCGCTGGAGCGTGCGCAGGAAAAACTGGCCGCACATCGGGCGGAGGTGGTGGTGGTGGGCCTCAATGTGGCTAGCCAGACGCTGATCGAACAGGTGGGCGGGCGCGCGGGCGGGCATTGAGGCTTACGCTTCCTGCTTCTGCGACGAGGTGCACGCATTCTGAATCCGGTCAGGCACCTGAAACCGGCGCTGTCGTAGCATTGCCCGCGTGATGGGGCCGATGGACGGCCCCTCCCTGCCGGCACCGGCTGGCGACACGCAAGGGAGAAGCAGGCAATGCAGGAAATGAGCGCGCTTGGGCGCAATGAGCGGGTCGGCGTCGGCTGTGGGTATTGGAAAGTGCTGGCTCTGTGCCTGGCGCTCACCGCATGCCAGGCGCCTTCTTCCCAGGCATCGACCGAAACGGCGGCCCCCGCGTCGATTGCTGCGGCATCGGCGACAGCCCCTTCCGGCCCGGCATCGGCAGAATCCCCCCACTACCCGGATGCGTCCTATTCCGAGGGTCGCCTGCGCCCAGCCTATGGCTGGTGTGTGGATGGGGTGGAAGATGCAGGCAAGCTCCAGGCCTGCGGCAAGGACGAACTTGCCTACCAGGAAGCGCGTCTCGAAGCGGCGGCCAGCAAGGCGCTGGCCGGGCTCGACGCCGCTGCCCAGACGGCGTTCCAGGCCAGCCAGGCGAGCTGGCGCAGCGATACAGACCGTTATTGCCGCGATGTTCCCAACGGCAGCGTGCAGCAGCTGCAGGGCGCGCAGGAATGCCGCCTGTACCGTGTTGCCAACCGTGCCGACCAGTTGCTGGCGCAGAGCGCGCCGCCGGATACCTCGTATACCCAGGCAACGCTGCGTCCGGAATACACCCGTTGCGTGCAGGACGCCCGCGGCATGGACGACCAGCTGGAAGCCTGCGATACGGCCGAGCTCGCCCACCACAAGGCGCTGCTGGAAGCACAGGTCGCGCGACTGATGGACGGCCCCGACGGCCCGGCCAAGGACCGCTGGATGGATGAGCAGGCCAACTGGGCTGCAGATACCGAAAAGCGCTGTGCACCTTCCAGCGACCATGTGGGGCCGATGCTGGATGCTCAGTCGTGCCGCATCAACCGGTATGCCAACCGCGCCGTCGAGCTGCACATGCGGGTGCTGACGCCCTGATCCACGGTCGCCAGCAGGCAACTGCAACCGGTCAATCCTCCACGGACAAGGAAGTAAGACATGCCAAACAATATTGACACCCGCAACCTGGACGCCACTGCCGGCGCGGTGTTCTTTGCTGTCGGACGCGGCACCGAAGGTGGTGGATCGTCGTACCACCTCAGCATTGCTGGCATCACCAAGCACCTGAACGAGCCGCAATGGGGCACGGTCAGTGCGGTAAGGGACAACAGCGGCTATTCACTGGGCACCATTCAGGTGGATTTCGGCCAACGTGGCGAGTGGCCGCTGGGCGCGACGCAGGAGCGCAAACTGAAGCCGGGCGAGACGACGTATGTCGATGGGGTCATCGACCAGGCCAGCGCCTACGCCAAGGCACACAACCTGCCCTTCACGCATGATCGCCCTGACCTGCGTGCGGATCTGCTCAGCCACGGCAATGGCGAGGGAAAGCGCTCATCCATCCGCTTCATCGATGCACCAACGCGTGACAGCATCAATGCTTGGGCCGGCTCGGCGGAAGGCAAGCAGTGGATTCACACCCACATCGATTACCCGCAGGTGCGCAATGCCACGAATATCGCCATGACCATGCTGGACAAGCATGGCAGCGGCATTGCCGAAGACAAGCGCTTCGAGGCCATCGCATTGATTGCCAAGACCGCCAACCAGCTGCCGGGTCGGCTGGATGACCTGGAAGCGGTGCTCAAGCGCGGTGGTGACTACCAGGAACTGCGCGACCAGGCCGCTGCCATCCGCCAGCGCACCCCTTCCTATGCCGGGTTGGCTGCCGCCGATGTCGCTGCCAGGTATGAAGATGCCTATGCGCAGCATTCCGCCGAAATGGATCGCGCGCACCTGAAGGTGGGGCGCCGAGATTTCGCGCCCGCCACCGAAGGCAGCGACCCGGATATCCAGGTGGCGCTGCAACAGGCGCGAGCGCACGGGCACGGTGGCGGTGGTCCGCAGGTATTGAAGGAGGGCTCAAGCGGCCGCGCGGTGGAAAAGCTGGAACACAACCTGCACACACTGGGCTATGGCGGCGCAGGCGCGCAGGCCATCCATCCCGACCGACAGTTCGATGCCACTACCCGGAAGGCCGTCGAAGCGTTCCAGCGCGATCATGGCCTGACCCCGGTGGATGGCAAGGCCGGTCCGGCAACGCTGGGTGCGATCGATCGCGAGGCACGCGCACTGCAGGCTGACATGGTGGCGTTGGGGCTGACCGATGCACAGGGCAAAGCGATTACCGCCGATGGTTACCTGGGGACAGGGAGCCAGCACGCCATCAACACGTTCCAGCAACAGCACCATCTGCCGGTCACTGGCATGGCCGACGCAGGCACACGCAGTGCGATCCAGGCCGAAGCGGCACAGCACCGCCCTGCAACGCCGACACCGTCCGCACCCGCTGCGCCTGCTGCACCGGCCGCGGCACCTGCACCCGGCGGCGAGCGCATCTCGGTGGTAGAGCCGTTCGGCAATGGCGGCAGTAACCGCATCCTGCGCCACGGCATCAGTGGCGAAGAAGCGTTCCGCGAACTGAAGATCCACCACCCCAACACCAACGCGGCTGCCGTTCGCGCGGGCGATGCCAGCCGGGTCGACCGTAGCGCGGAGATGGTCGAGGGCGAGCTGGAGGCCGTGCGCCGGCGTGGTGACGTCAACAACATTCCGCTGGTGCAGAAGGACCTGATCCTGACCGACCGGTCAGGCGGGCGCAATCTGATGGTTCCCAGTCCGGTCGCCGGCTACGTCCAGCTCAACAACGACGGTACCAACTCCATCAGCATCTACAGCCATCCGGTCGGCGACGCGCGCCGCGAACTGGTGGGCCAGGTGCTGCACGGCGCGCGCGGGTCCATTCCATACAAGACCGGGGATTTCGTCGAATACGGTGCGCCGCTGGTGCGGCAGTCGGACGTGGGCTCGCCGGGTGCAGTGCACGCGCACATCGAAGTCGAGCCGGACCAGTACCGTCGCTATCTGGGCGACATCCTCAACGACCGCATCACCCTGGGCGGCAAGGTCCACGCGCAGGGCCCCGAGGCCGCGCAGGCGGAACGCAGTGCACAGCAGGCGCCGATGGCCGATGGCGTGCTGAAGCAGGGCGAGCGCGGCGATGAGGTCAAGGCCTTGCAGGGCAAGCTGGCGGCGCTGGGCTATGCCGGGGCCGATGGCAAGCCGCTGCACGCCGATGGTGTGTATGGCAAGGACACCTTTGCGGCGGTCAAGCAGTTCCAGGCCAACAACGGCCTGGACGACGATGGCAAGGCAGGCCGCAAGACCCTGGCGCAGGTCGATGCCCCCAACGCGGTCAAGGCCGGTACCGCGCCGGCGGCACCGGCCCGGGCCGAACCGGCGGCGCCGGCCAGCATGCGCGACGCCGGGCACGCCGACAACGCGCGCTTCGGCCAGGCGCTGGGCAAGCTGCAGGCGCTGGAGCAGCAGCGTGCCCAGGCCGGCCTGAAGCCACTGTTCGCCAACCCGCAGGAGGTTGAGCGGGCGGCCGGCCAGCTGGCGTACGAAAGCAAGGTGTCCGGGATGCGCCAGATCGACCATGTCGTGGCCCGCCCCGACGGCACCGGTCTGTTTGCGGTGCAGGGCGAGCTGGGCGACCCGGCGGCGCAGCGGACCTTCGTCGACCGCCAGCAGGCGGTATCGCACTCGGTCGAGGCCAGCAGCCGGCAGAGCGAAGCGCTGGACAGCCAGTTCAACCAGCGTGCGCAGGAGCAGCAGCAGGAACAGGTGCGCAACCGCGGGTTGTAAGCCACGCGGCGACCCCGGGGCCGGTCGAGCGGCCAGTCCCGGCGCCACCCGCCGCCGTTCAGCCGTCCGGTGTAAACTATTGATCTCACTGGCAATGCCAGTCTCCCCGATCAACACCCCGATGACGTCCGCCACCGCCCGTTACGCCGATTCCCTGCGCCTGTCCGTGGCCCCCATGATGGACTGGACCGACCGCCATTGCCGCGTGTTCCATCGCGTGCTGGCACCGGGTGTGCGCCTGTACACGGAAATGGTGCACGCCAATGCGGTCATCCACGGCGATCGCGAGCGCCTGCTCGGCTTCGACCGCAGCGAGCAGCCGCTGGCGCTGCAGCTGGGCGGCAGCGACCCGGCGCTGCTGGCGCAGGCTGCGCGCATCGCGGCGGAGTGGGGCTACGACGAGGTCAACCTCAACTGCGGCTGCCCCTCCGACCGCGTGCAGGCCGGGCGTTTCGGCGCCTGCCTGATGCGCGAGCCGGTGCTGGTGGCCGACTGCGTGGCGGCGATGGTCGACGCGGTCGAGATCCCGGTGACGGTGAAGTGCCGCCTGGGCGTGGACGAGGACAACGACTACGACGTGTTCGCCGCCTTCGTCGACCGCCAGGTCGCCGCCGGTGCCGCAATGGTGGTGGTGCATGCGCGCAACGCGTGGCTGAAGGGCCTGTCGCCGAAGGAGAACCGCGAGGTTCCGCCGCTGAAGTACGACTGGGCCTACCGTCTGAAGCAGGAGCGCCCGGCGTTGCCGGTGGTGCTCAACGGCGGCCTGGCCAGCATCGAGGCGGTGCAGGCGCAGGCCGCGCATGTCGATGGCGTGATGCTGGGCCGCGCGGCCTACCACGACCCCTACCTGCTGCATCAGCTGGAGGCGCTGCAGACCGGCGCCCCGTTGCAGGCGCGCGGTGACCTGCTGCGCACGCTGCGTCCCTACGTGGAAGCGCGCCTGGGCGAAGGCCTGGCACTGAAGCACATCACCCGCCACCTGCTCGGCCTGTTCCACGGCCAGCCCGGTGGCCGCGCGTTCCGCCAGGTGCTGAGCGAGGGCGCGCACCGCCCGGGCGCCGACTGGAGCCTGGTCGAGCAGGCGCTGTCGGTCACCGAGCGCGAAGCCGATCGTGCCGCAGCGTGACCGCAGTCACATTCCTGACTTGACAAGGGACGGCGATTCGTCCCGAATGTTCACCTAGCTGAACATCGCAGGGCTGCGGCCGGAAAAGTTCAGACCGGATTCACTGCCCCAAACCAAGAATTTGCAAAGGAATTGTAAAGGCCGGGTCCCGCACCCGGCTCCCGGATTTACGACTTTTGAACGAATCGCCCTGCTCGGCTAGGATCGCATCGATGTCTTCCGCTCCCTTCCATTGCCGCATTGCCCTGGCCACCTGCGTGGTGCTGTCGGCTGCGCCGCTGTCGTCGGCGCTGGCGCAACAGCCGCCGCGCGGCGAGCAGGCACGGGCGGAATTGATGGATCGGGGAGAGCGCGGCAACCGTGGCGACGAGCGTTCGCTGTCCGATGCCGTGCGCCGCGTGCAGCGCAGCACCGGCGGCCACATCCTCGGCGCCGAGCGCGTGCCGTTCGATGGTCGTGATATCAACCGGGTGAAGTACATGGACGACCGGGGCCGGGTCCGCTACATGGACGACCCCGCCCCGTCGCGTTCACAGCCGCGCACGCCGCGGTCGGATATGTCATCACTACGCGGCGATAACCCCTGAACAGGGATAGTCGTCGCTATCAACCCGTACCCCACAGGCCTCCGGGCCACACCCAGGACACTAGGGAGAGTTCATGCGTATCCTTCTGGTCGAAGACGAAGCCCCGCTGCGTGAGACCCTGGCAGCCCGGCTCAAGCGCGAAGGCTTTGCCGTCGATGCTGCGCAGGACGGCGAGGAAGGCCTCTACATGGGGCGCGAAGTTCCGTTCGATGTCGGCATCATCGACCTCGGCCTGCCCAAGATGTCGGGCATGGAGCTGATCAAGGCCCTGCGCGACGAAGGCAAGAAGTTCCCGGTATTGATCCTGACCGCGCGTTCGAGCTGGCAGGACAAGGTCGAGGGCCTGAAGCAGGGCGCCGACGATTACCTGGTCAAGCCGTTCCACGTCGAAGAGCTGCTGGCCCGCGTCAACGCGCTGCTGCGCCGCGCCGCCGGCTGGAGCAAGCCGACCCTGGAATGCGGCCCCGTCGCCCTGGATCTGGCTGCCCAGACGGTCAGCGTGGCCGGCAGCAATGTCGACCTGACCAGCTACGAGTACAAGGTCCTGGAGTACCTGATGATGCATGCCGGTGAACTGGTCTCCAAGGCCGACCTCACCGAACACATCTACCAGCAGGACTTCGACCGCGACTCGAACGTGCTGGAGGTCTTCATCGGCCGCCTGCGCAAGAAGCTGGACCCGGACGGCGAACTGAAGCCGATCGAGACCGTGCGCGGTCGCGGCTACCGTTTCGCGATCCCGCGCAACGAGGGCTGAGCCGGCTCACCCTGGCGATAACACGATGTCCGGCCGTCTGTGGTTCTTCCGACGCTGGCGGCCGCGCTCACTGCAGGCGCGCCAGATGCTCGCCGCGTCCGTGGGCCTGGTCGCGTTCCTGGCCCTGGCCGGCTACGCGCTCGACGCCGCCTTCGCCGATACAGCGAAGGCGAACCTGCGTGAGCGCCTGAAGAACTACGCCACCTCCTACGCGGCCGGCATCGACTTCACCCGCGACCGCTCGCTGTACATCCGCGAGCAGCCGCCGGATTCGCGCTTCGACGTACCTGGCAGTGGCCTGTACCTGCAGGTGGTCATGCCGCACGGCAAGGGCAATTCGATGTCCGCCGAAGGCCCGATGCTGCCCACCGTGGGCGGCGGCCTGCTGGCACCGCGCCAGGAAGTGTTCGAAGGCCCACTGCCGATGATCCAGATCGATGGCAGCCAGGGCTCGGTGTACCGCTATGGCCTGGGCCTGGTGTGGGGCGCCGACGCCGACCCCGCCACCGAATTCCCGTACACCATCTACGTGATGGAAGACTCGCGCGCGCTGGGTGCGCAGCTGCGCGTGTTCCGTGGCCGCGTCTGGTTCTACCTGGGCGGCATCGGCCTGATCCTGCTGCTGCTGCAGACCGTCATCCTGCAGTGGAGCCTGCGCCCGCTGCGCCGCGTGATCACCGAGCTGACCAAGGTGCAGCGCGGCGAGACCGAGCGTATGAGCGAGCGCCACCCGCGCGAGCTGGAACCGCTGACCGACAGCATCAACGCTTTCATCGAAAGCGAGCGCGAGAACCTCGAGCGCCAGCGCAACACCCTGGCCGACCTGGCGCACAGCCTGAAAACGCCGATTGCGGTGTTGCGCACGCAGATGGACAGCGGCGCTGGCGATGGTGCGCTGCGCGAAGAACTGGACGTGCAGCTGCAGCGCATGAACAACCTGGTCTCGTACCAGCTGGCACGTGCGGCCTCGTCCGGCCACAAGCTGTTCTCCGCGCCGCTGCCGATCGAGTCCAATGCCGAGGAAATCGTGCGTGGCCTGGAAAAGGTCTACGCCTCCAAGGGCGTGCTGTGCGAATTCGATATCGACCCGGCCGCACGCTTCCACGGCGAACCGGGTGACCTGCAGGAACTGCTCGGCAACCTGCTGGAGAACGCCTTCAAGTGGGCCAACCGCCGCGTGCTGCTGACCGCGCAGCCGCTGCCGGCGCCGAACGCGCGCCGCGCCGGCCTGCTGCTGGCGGTGGACGATGATGGCCCGGGCATCGCCCCGGACGACATCGGCAAGGTACTGCAGCGCGGCGTGCGTGGCGACGAGCGCGTGCAGGGCCACGGCATCGGCCTGTCGATCGTGCAGGACCTGATCAAGGACTACCGCGGCGAACTGACCGTGGGCCGTTCGGCCGAACTGGGTGGCGCCCGCTTCGAAGTGCGCTTGCCGCCGGGGCCGTAAACCTCGTTGATCGGTAGTGCCGGCCGCGGGCCGGCAACCAAGCAATGCCATCGAAGAGCATGAGGGTGCCGGCCAGCGGCCGGCACTACCGTATTGCGATGCTGGGCGGCTCGCCGTAGAACCGCCGCAGCTGCGCGGCCACCTCCGGCCACGCCTGCTGCAGCAGATCCGGTGCCGAGAAGTGGTACTCGCTGGCCACCGCGAAGAACTCCTCCGGCGCCTCGGCCGCATACGGGTCGATCAGCGTTTCCTCGCCTGCGTCCACCTGCGCGCAGAAGGCGTCGTAGGCGCGCTGGAACGTGGCCGCCCACTCGCGCTGCCATTGCCGCGGCAGTGGCGGTGTGCCGTCCATCGCGCCATCCAGCGCATCGAGCTTGTGCACCATCTCATGCACCGCCACGCAGTAGCCCTCGTGCGGCGCGGCCAGGTCGGCCTGCACGTCGGCCCAGGACAGGATCAGCGGACCACTGTCCCACGACTCGCCGATCAGCTCGTCATCCCACTCGTGCAGCACGCCGGCCGCATCCATGTGGCTGCGGTGCACGCGGAACGCATCCGGGTAGACGATCAGCTGCGACCAGCCTTCCAGCCCCACTTCGCCGAATTCCAGCAGCGGCAGACAGCACAGTGCGGCCAGCAGCACGCCATCGCCAGCCTGCAGTTGCAGTTCGCCGACAGGGGTAATGGTCTTCTCATGCAGGAAGCGTGTGGCCAGCACGCGCAGTCGCGCGCGGCGTTCATCGTCCAGGCCGCGCAGCCAGGCCGCGCGGCGGCAGGCGTCTTCCCAAAGCGCATCGTCGATCGGCCGCGGCGAGGGCCGCAGCCACTGCAGCAACGACTTGATCAGCGGAACATTCCCGGCAGGTAGCTGTGCCACTTCGGCGCACGGATGCGCTGCAGCACGTCGTCGTCGCTGCCGCCGCCCCCGGTGCTGGTGGCACTGCCGGCCGCAGGGCGTACCGGTGCCGGCTTGGTGGTCGCAGCCGAGGCGGTCGCGGTCGGCGCGCGCTGCGAGGCGGCATCGCCGTTGGAGGACACGCAGGCGCCCCGGCTGTCGTCCAGCGCTGCCGTTGCAGACGCCGCGAAGGGCATCATCAGCAGGATCAGGCAATGGGCATAACGGCGCATTGACGACATCCACGTTAAGGGAGGGTGAGTTCCCGATTCTAGCCCGAACCCGGCGCCCCGTTGGAAGCCCCGGCGGAACCCAGCGTGGCAGGCGTCGCTGGCGGCTTTCCCGCATAATTCCTTCCTGACTTCGTGGAAGCTGCCGTGGACGATCGCCAATTGCTGGCCAAACTCGCTGCCGGTCGCCTGTCCGGCGACGCCCTGGCCCGAGAGCTGGGCCAGACCCGGGCGGCTGTTTGGAAGCGTATTCAAGGGCTTAGGGCCGCAGGTGTGGACATCGAGGGCCGTGCTGGCGAGGGCTATGGCCTGACCCGCCCGGTCGACCTGCTGGACCCGGCGGCGATCCGCGCCGGCCTGCCTGCCGATGCCCAGGCCCTGCTGCACGACCTGCAGGTGGCCTGGACGGTGGACTCCACCAACGCCGAATTGCTGCGGTGCAGCGCGCCCCAGCGCGGGGTCAGCGTCCTGCTGGCCGAACGCCAGACCGGCGGCCGCGGCCGTCGTGGCCGCACCTGGGCCTCGCCGTTGGCCGCGCATATCTACCTGTCGGTGATGCGCCTGTACTCCGGCGGCCTGGGCCGCCTGGCCGGGTTGAGCCTGGTGGCCGGCATCGCCGTGGCCGAAGCGCTGCACGACCTGGGCTACACCCAGGCGCAGTTGAAGTGGCCGAACGACCTGATCGTCGATGGCAAGCGCAAGCTGGTCGGCCTGCTTGCCGAGGGCGGTGGCGAATACGCCGGCCCGGCGCGCGCGGTGATCGGCATCGGCATCAACACCCACATGCCGCCGTCGTTCGGCGAGCAGATCACTCAGCCGTGGGTGGACCTGGATACACTGGCCGGCAAGCCGGTGGACCGCAATGGGGTGGTTGCTGCCGTGCTGGCGCGGTTGCTGCCGGCGCTGGAAGAATTCGATCGCGAAGGCCTCGCTCCGTTCCTGCCGCGCTACGCCGCCTTCGACATGCTGGCCGGCCGCGAAGTGCGCGTGGAACTGGAAGGACAGTGGCAGCACGGTACCGCGCTCGGCCTGGCCGATGACGGCGCATTGCGCGTGCGCATCGATGGCCAGGAACGCCTGCTGCACGCCGGCGAAGTCAGCGTGAGGGCCGCATGAGCGATTGGTTGTTCGACCTCGGCAACTCGCGCTTCAAGTTCGCGCCGTTGCAGGGTGACCGTGCCGGTGACGTACAGGCCTGGGCGCATGGCGCCGAAGGCATGGCCGGGCAGCCGCCGCACAGCCTGCCCAGCGGCCGCACCGCGTTCGTGGCCAGCGTAGCGGCACCGTCGCTGACCAGCGCCATGCTGGACCAGCTGCAGCGCCGCTTCGAGCATGTGCACGTGGTGCGCACCAGCGCCGAATGCGCCGGTGTGCGCATCGCCTATGCCAAGCCGGAAAAGTTCGGCGTCGACCGCTTCCTGGCCCTGCTGGCTGCCGCAAAGGCACAGCGCCCGGTGCTGGTGGTCGGCGTGGGTACCGCATTGACGATCGATCTGCTCGACGCCGACGGCCAGCACCACGGTGGCCGCATCTCCGCATCGCCCACCACCATGCGCGAGGCATTGCACGCGCGTGCGGTGCAGCTGCCGGCCACTGGCGGCGACTACAGCGAGTTCGCCAACGACACCGCCGATGCGTTGGCCTCCGGCTGCGATGGCGCCGCGGTGGCGTTGATTGAACGCAGCGCACAGCAGGCGCACACGCTGCTGGGTGTGGCACCGTCGCTGCTGGTGCACGGTGGCGGCGCACCGGCGCTGATGCCGTTGCTGCCCGGTGCCGACTACCACCCCTCGCTGGTGCTGGATGGCCTCGCCCGCTGGGCGGTGCACCAGCCCGCGCGCTAGTATCCGCGCATGCTGACCCGTGCCCTGATCGTCGTACTGGCCATCCTCAACCTTGGCGTCGCCTGCTGGTGGCTGCTGCGCGATGCACCACAGAAGCCTGCGCCGCCACCGCAACCCGCTGGCGTGGCCGAGCTGCGCTGGGTGCCCGGTGGCGTGGATGCCAATGCCGCAGCCGAGGCCACTGCCACCGCCCCGACCGCACCGCTGATGGAGCGCGAACCGGCCGCGAAGACCGCGGTGGCTGCGACGCCCGCGCCCGCGCCCGCGCCGGCCGTGCCGGCCCAGCCGGAAGTTCCCAAGCCGCAGGTGGCTGAGGCTGCGCCGGTTGCTGCCGCTGCCAAGCCGGGAACACCGCCCGCAGCCGTGCCGGCACCTGAAAAACCCATAACCCCGCCCTCGGCCGCCGAGCCGCCGCGCTGCGTCGCGCTGGGCCCGTTCGCCGACCGCGCCGCCGCGAGCAGCGCGCAGGGCAAGGCCGGCGCGCTGCTCAGCCAGGTGCGCCTGCGCGAACAGCCCGCTGCCAGCGGCAGCGCCCGTTACCGGGTGCTGCTGCCGGCCGCCGCCAACCGCGACGAGGCCCAGGCCACCGTGAAGCGCATCATCGCCGCCGGCCTGAGCGACTACTACATCATCAGCCAGGGCGAGGAGGCCAACGCCGTGGCGCTGGGCCAGTACCGCAACCGCGAAGGCGCCGAACGGCGCATGGCGGCGGTGCAGGCCGCCGGGTTCCAGCCGCGCCTGGTCGCCAGCGGCGACGCCGGCCAGTGGTGGCTGGAAGGGCAGCTGGCAGCGGGTACGCAGCCGGCCCAGGCCCAGCAGCGCAGCGGGGCAGCACAGAGCCGGTCGCTGGAATGCGCAAGGTTGCGCTAGAATCCCCGGACCGCGGCACTGCCGCCGGTGCACCACCCATGCCGCTTTAGCTCAGTTGGTAGAGCAACTGTCTTGTAAACAGTAGGTCATCCGTTCGATTCGGATAAGCGGCACCATCTTCGATCTCGTGGCATCCGCGCATGTCCATGGAGAACAATCAACCCGCTGCAATGGCGGGTTTTTTTGTGCGCTGCTGTTCTGGAAATAATGTGAGTCTGGAGGCATGTTCAACGCGACCTCGTAAGACCCCTTCTGAGTTGGCTGCAACGCTGGAGCATACGTTCGCCAGATTGCTCATTCATTTGAATGCGGCCATCTGCGAGAAGGGGATAGGTCTCGAGACGGACGCGATAGGCCGCTTGCGAAGACAGCTGCACTGCATCGTCGTCCGTGCCGATGGCGGCTCCAGGCAGCGAATCTTCTCGAACAACGCCATTCACCTGAAGCTGTGCGCAGATGCCGGCGTAGTAGGCGATGCGTTCATCAAGCGCCTGAGGGTGTCTTGTGGCATGACCTAGCGCATGGAATGTCTCGTGTGCGACCAGATCGACAAGGTTCGCAACAGTCCGTTCGCGGTCGTCATGTATCGAAGCCGCAAGTGCCAACGTCTTCCCACCCGAGAACGATCCAAAAGTGCGCGACTGTATAGTCGCGGCGGTATCCGTTGGCGCGAGAAGGATCCTGTATCTGTTCGCCTTTGCTTCTATCCATGATTCGGAGAACCTTGCTGCTGCATCAATGCGCTTGCAGGTATCTGCAGCATCAACCTGTGATCCTGCAGCCATCATGAGCACGATTTCGTGCTGGGTATGCGTGCACTGAAACGAATCCAGAGGCGGCAAGCTTCTGTGCCCCGGAACAATGGACAGGGACCGGAAGTAGCGGAATGGCCCGAGAGGCGTGGACACCAGCTCGGTGTAGCCATCCGGCGGGATGCCTTGTGGCAATCCGATCGGTGTGGCACAGCCTGCCAGGAGGGAGGTTGCGAATGCGGCGAGTACGACTCCTTTCATCGCTTCTCCCAAAGGTGCGGGTGCTCAAGGTGCACCCGCATCTCCTGTTGTTTACTACATCTCCATGCACAAGTGCGGCGACGGGTGGTTGACGCAATCCCGTCCTTCGAACTCCAGGTAGTAGCTCGCCTTGATAATGCCCTCCTGTTTGGCTTGCCCAGCGATAACCTGCGGGCCACTACCGTATGCCGAATGGAAGGGGAGCAGGTCGTAGCTCAAGGCATCACCATTACCCACATTGGCGTATATCCAGGCATTCACGGCGTTTGGGTCTGCAACTCGGATCACTGTGCCTGTCCTGACCCATGAAAACATCTGGGACGCGCTGATTGCGCCCGTAGCGACGTTCTTTACCCGAAGTACCGCATTGCCCGTGGCAGGATACGGTATGGTTGATCCGGATGTATCCAGCTCAAACGTCGCGGCATCTGGGAGTGCGCTGAGAGACGACAGCAGGGAGTTGTAGATGCTCCTCTTCCCACCACCGTCCCCTTCCCAGATAACTTCCATACCCGCCTTGCACTCTCCGCCACCTGCTTGTTTTCCACTGCACTCGCCATAAGCTCGAACACTCTTCAGGGTGCAACCTGTGAACAGGAGTGCGCTTCCCAATGCGATAGTGGAGGCGGCCAATATGCTCTAGGAATTCATTCTCATGCTAGATCTCTCCTTGGTCTAGAAGGATGCGTGGTGCATCGTGGTTTCGAAACCACGCGGAGCAGTTGACATGAGATCGACAGGGGTGGATGTGACTTCGGTCTTGGTATTGAGTATCTGTCGATGTCGTCGAGTATCACCCTCGGTAATGAGTCGCGCGTGTGCGAGTGCAAGGAAACATTCCACAACGAAGTAGAATCCAAGCGGTTGTGCAGATGCTCTCGCCAGCTACCTCCCACCCACCTGCAACGCCACATACTCCGCCAGCCCCCGGCAGGCCAGCATCAGCCCCTCGCGCGTGCCGTCGCCGATGTCGTCCTTCTCTTCCCCGTCCACGCGCACGCGCTCGGCGGCGTGGTACAGCTCCAGCAGTGACACCAGGCCCACTGCGGCGCGGTCCCTGCGTGCAGCAGCCACGGCGTCGCCAGGTGTGCCTGCCGGTCCCTGCCACGGCTGTCCATCGGCGGCATCACCGGCGCGGATGCGCTGCAGGCAGCTGGGCAGGTTGATGGACGCAGGCGCTTCGTTCGCAGCGGCGAAAGCGGCTTCCAATGGCTGCGCCAGTTCAGGTGGCAGGCGTAGAGCCGCCTCGCCGAGAGTGGCGGTCAGGTACGGGTGGCGGGTTCTGGACATGCGGGCATCCTCGGCAGGAACAGAGATGCCACCGGAGAAGGGTGGCGGGCGATGCGTGGCTTCCAAGACCGGAGATCGATGAGCCGGCGGGCACAGGGCCCCCACGCACCGCCCGCCGTCGATCGGCGAACGGATTGCCAGCCGGCGCCGCTCTTGGGAGGACGACGCCGGCTGGCAAGCGTATACAGCTTCAATCAAACGGGCTTGGAAGACCCGACCACCTGTGCAGGTGGCGATTCATCATGCGCACGCGAAATCCCCGCCTGCCAGTCGTTTGTTTCGATGGCATCGGGTGATCTGAAAGGAAAAATGAATTATCGCGTTTGGCCCGTTTCGAGCATCGCAATGCCAGAAGCGACATATCGCGCGGGGCTGCAACCAACGACGAATCCTGGTGCGTCATTGCTGTCGCATAGCCCTTCATGGCCCAGGAAGTAAAGCTGGCTTAACTTCCCCGGCAGGGCTTCCAGAACACGCTACCAGACATGAATCCCCACGCGCACCGCCCGGATCTTGATATTCCTCACGGACCGCCCGCAGCGCCCACCGCATACTGCCGCTAACGCCCACCCTGGGGCCCCTTCGGGATCCGCACATGCGTCGCCATGCCCTGTCGCTCACCGTCGCACTGTTGTCCACCGCGTTCGTGGCCCCGGCCATGGCCGCCGTGCCGTTCTTCAACGCCAGCTGCCCGGGCGGCATCGATGTGCACGCTGACGAAGGCGGGCCGGTCTACGTGCAGGGCCGCGAGGCCACGCTGAAACGCTTCAACGACCGCTATTTCGAAGCCCGCGACGCCAACAGCGGCATCACCCTGTCGATCAGCCGCAGCGATGACGGCACGCCGCAGATCAGCTACACCGGCCGTGGCGGCGCCAATGGCATCTGCCAAGTCAGTAGCAGTGGTGCGCCTGCGCCCGCCGCAAACAGCGTTCGCCCTCGCGACGCTGCCGCCGGGGATGCCGCGCTACCCCGCGAAGTCACCTGCGAATCCACCGGGCAGCAGCAGGTGTCGTGCGATCTGAATACCCGCGGCAATGTGGAAATCGTGCGCCAGCTCAGCCACACCCGCTGCGAGGAAGGCAAGAACTGGGGCCTGTCGCGGCACTCGGTGTGGGTCAATGGCGGCTGCCGCGCGGTGTTCCGCAATGTGTCTTCGGTGACCACTCCGGCGCCGGCAGGCGATACCGCGTTGCGCGCCTGCAACATGCGCAAGGGCGCGCAGGGCACGCTGGTGACCCAGATGCCGGTGGGCAGCGATTACCAGGAACTGATCATCGATTATCCCGATGGCCGTTTCCTGTGCATGATGCGCAACAGCGGCCAGGTGCAGAGCCTGACGCCGGTTCGCCGCCGCGGCGGTTGAGTTCATCGCGCCAGCGGCCTTATGGTGACCGCCCATACACCCGTCTGGTGGCACCTCCATGTCCCATCTTCTGGCCAAAGCAGCTGAGAAGCAGGATCTCGCCCGAATCGACGCGCTGCTGGATGAGGGTGCCGATATCGAGTGGCGGCACAAAGGCACGGGGCGCACGCCGCTGCTATCGGCTGTGATCGCCGGGAAGGCTGACTCGGTGGAGCGGTTACTGGATCGTGGCGCCAACATCCAGCACGCCTGCACTGCACTGGGTTACACCGCGCTGGGTTGGGCTGCCAACGCAGGCGATACGGAAATCGGACGTGTGCTGATTGCTCGCGGCGCATTGCTGGATGCTGCTTCGCCGGAATCGAGGTACACGCCGCTGATGTTGGCGTCTTCGGGCGGCCATCTCGCGATGGTCGAACTGTTGCTGGATAGTGGAGCTGCCGTCGCACCGTTGAACTTCGAGGGGACAAACGCACTGGCAATGGCCGATGCCCGCAAGCACGAAGACGTAGTGGCGCGTTTGCAGTTGGCGGGGGCGCAGTTGCCGCCGCCGTTGATAGAGGCGCCGGCGCTTGAGTGGCCCGAACCAGACGCCGAAGGTGAACCCGCCTCAGTGGTGCGTGGCTATTTGTTGGCCTATTACGAATGGGAAACGCGTGGCTACAAGGATTCCCGGTCCGGTGGCAACCTTCTGCGAAGCTCCGGCTTCCAGCAGGAGAAAGCGGATATTTTGACAGCCTGGTGCACCGACCGCCAACGTGTGTACTCGACTGGAATTTCAGTCGGCAGCCCCCGACGGTACGTGCCGGATGACCTACTGGTATCAGTTGCGAAGCTTGGGGTCTCGAAGGCGGAAGTGCTGGTACGCGACGATCCTCAGAAGTCGAGTTCCTTGCGTTACGAGCACTTGTTCGTACTCAGACGCGTGAGTGGACAGTGGCGTATCGACGTGTTGAAAAGGCGCCCGTTCCGAGTTGAAAAGTGGTCGTCGGCGATCCTCTAAGCGCGGCCCTCCAAGCGGTCGGTCACCAATCTTCCGCCGCAGTAAAAGCCGTCGCAGGCCGACATGACCGCCGTCGGCCGCGACTCTATAGGGGCAATGCGGCATACATTGCCCCTGTCCCGCTATTGCTGATTCACCGGGTCATTGCCCTTCTTGTAGGAGTACCCGGTGACATCCCAGCCGCCGCCATGGCCGGATGAGGGTTCCACCCAGGTGAATTCCCATGTCTGGATGGAACCATCGGGAAGCAGGTTTTCCACCCGGTAGATCTCACCGGGAATGCCCTGCTCCGGCAGCTTTCCGGGAATCGATCCGTCCGAGCGTGCAGACGCGCCTCCTACGGAGAACGCCCGCCGTTCCACCTGTACGCTGCCATAGCCCTGCGGGGCGAACGTCGGCTTCACCCGCTGCGCCACCCAGTCGAGCACTTCGCGTGCGCCCGCCGTCTTGATGGGGTACGCGTCGGTGGTCACCGTATGCGTGATGCGTTGCGAGGGTGCACTGGCAGCGGCGGGAAACAGTCCGCCCAGGGCAATTGCCAGTACCGCAAGTCCATTGAGTGCATGTTTCATGCGCGTGGTGCTCCATGAGTGAGGAAGTGATGCGGCACCTTCAGGGTGCCGATGCAGCCTGGACACAACAACAGCCTTGCGTAAGAGGCGAAACCGACCGGGATGTGAAGCGGGTCGCGGAAGATTGAATGTCTGACGATCCAGCGCTGGAAAGCCTGACCGGTAAGGGCCACCCGTTCCTGGCGATCTTACCCTCGGCCTGCTGCACCGCCGCGAGTGGTGTCACACAGCTCTGGCTAGACTGTGCTTCTTTTTCCGCGCAGGAGGCACCCATGGCCCATCCCATTTCCGTATCCCTGATCGGCGTTCCCACCGATGTCGGTGCGGGCCATCGCGGTGCACGGCTGGGGCCGGAAGCGCTGCGCGTGGCGGGCCTGCCGGAGGCGCTGGAAGCGCGCGGCGTGGACGTGCGCGACGTGGGCAACCTGGATGGCCCGCGCAACCCCTGGACCGCGCCGGTGGAGGGCTACCGCCACCTGGATGAGGTGGTGGCCTGGAACCGCGCACTGATGGAAGCCAGCTACGCCGAGCTGCAGGCCGGGCGCATGCCGATCATGCTCGGTGGCGACCATTGCCTGGGCATCGGTTCGATCACCGCGGTCGCGCGGTGGTGCCGCGAGCAGGGGAAGAATCTGCGCGTGCTGTGGCTGGACGCGCATTCGGACTTCAACACCAGCGATGTCACGCCGTCGGGCAACATCCACGGCATGCCGGTGGCCTGCCTGTGTGGCCTCGGCCCGGACGCACTGACCCGCCTGGGTGGCAGCGCACCGGCGATCACCCCGGCGCAGATGCACCAGATCGGCATCCGCTCGGTGGACCCGGAAGAGAAGCGCCTGATCAAGACCCACAAGGTGGATGTCTATGACATGCGCTACATCGACGAGAACGGCATGAAACGCGCGGTGGAAGCGGCGCTGGCCGGCATCGATGAGAACACCCACCTGCATGTCAGCTTCGATGTGGATTTCCTCGACCCGAGCATCGCGCCGGGCGTCGGCACCACCGTGCCGGGCGGGGTGAACTACCGCGAGGCGCAGCTGGTGATGGAAATGATCGCCGACACCGGGCGCATGGGTTCGCTGGACATCGTCGAGCTCAACCCCTTGCTGGACAAGCAGAATGCCACCGCCGAACTGGCCGTGGACCTGGTGGAAAGCCTGTTCGGCAAGTCCACCCTGATGCGCGACTGACCGCCCCCTGCTGAACGGATAGCCGAACCGTTCACGCCCGCTCCACGCCGCTGCCGCCAGATTGCACTTCACGCGGCGGCAGTGGGCATTGGTGCCCTCCCGCCGAGCGAGAGAATCCCATCCGCGAATGAAGCGGTATAGCGGCGAACCCAAGGAGAAGCCCATGAAGCGCGTAGTTGCCCTGATGCTGTTGTCGATGTTCTCGGTGGCCCTGCTGGCCGGTTGCAACACCGTGGCCGGTGCCGGCAAGGACGTGCAGAAGGCCGGTGAGAAGGTTGAGGATGCCGCGAAGGGCAACTGAGCCCGGTGCGGAACGGAAAGAGAAAGGCCGGGGATCATCCCCGGCCTTTTTTTATGCCCGCTGCCACGCACGGCTGTGCAAGCGGAGTGAACCATTCAAGCAGGTGAGCATCTATTTCATTGCCGGTTGACCGGTATTCAACAGCCGCTGCGCGAAGCTGGAGCTACGGTAAGAACGCCGTTGCAACCAAGGACTCCCAGCAATGAACAAAGACATCATTTCCGGCAAGTGGTCGCAGCTGAAGGGCAAGGCCCAGGCCAAGTGGGGCGATCTGACCAACGACGATTTCGATGTGGCCGAAGGCAATGCCGAATACCTGGCCGGCCGCCTGCAGGAACGTTATGGCTGGGCCAAGGACCGTGCCGAGAAGGAAGTCAGGGATTTCGAAGACAGCGTGCGCAAGGACTACCCGGACTACAAGTAAGCGCGACGGATTCCCCCACAGCACAACGCCCGCACCGTGAGGTTGCGGGCGTTGTGCTGTCTCCGCTCAGCGTGCCGGCGGGTCCGGCACGTAAAGGTTGGGGAAGGCCTGCGGTTCGCGCGGCAGGCGCGAGGGCGCATCGACCAGGATGCCGCGCGCACGCAGGTTGCGGGCGCTGTCGTAGCGCAGCTGCAGAACCTGCGCCGGGCTGCGGCTGGCCCGTTCGAAGTCGGTATCGCGCACCGAAGATTGTTCACGTGCGCCGTGGCCGGTGCCCAGCGCTGGCGCCTGCGACTTGCTGGCATAGCCCTCGATGCGGCTGGCACTGGCGTCGGCGGCAGCCTCGGCTTGCGCGGTTGGGGCCGGCAGCGGCACGCCACGTCGCAGGATCGGCTGCGGGTACCAGCGACGCGCCTCCTCGAACACCGCCACGCCGACCACGCCGATGTTGTCCGGGCGGCCAGTGCGGCTGGCATAGCTGCCGCTGGGGCTGCTGAACACGAACTGCGCCACTTCGTCCTGGCTCTTGCGCCAACCGGTGATGTCGGCGCGCTGGCCGGGATTGAGCACGTAGCCGGTCTGCGAGGGATCGGCATCCTCGCCGGAGATGGCGTTGACGCCGTCCACCGACAGCACTACCAGCACCCGGCGCGGGCTGTCGTTGTACAGGCGCACGGCGTAGCGGTGGCCGCGCTCGCCAGCCACCCAGCGCTGGCCCTCGGCGGGGTAGCTGCGCAGTTCGGTGCCGCGGTCGCGGTCGACCAGGGCCATGCGCACGGGGCCGCCGTCGTACACCGGCGGCGGCATGGGCGCCGGGCGGAAGCCGGCCAGGGGCAGGATCAGCAGCAGGGGCAGCAGGCGTTTCATCGGGCGTCTCCAGCGGGGTTGCGTGAATGAACGCGCCGCGGGCCCTGACGGGGTTGGTGGCATGCAAGGTAAACTGGCCCCGTTCATCGAAGGTTACCCCACGCAGTCATGACCACCCGAGTCCTTACCGGCATTACCCCCTCCGGCACGCCCCACCTGGGCAACTACGTTGGTGCCATCCGTCCGGCCATCGCGGCCAGCCGCGCGCCGGGGATCGAGAGCTTCTTCTTCCTGGCCGACCTGCACAGCCTGATCAAGTCGCAGGACCCGCAGCGCACCCAGCGCGCGACCCTGGAGATCGCGGCCAGCTGGCTGGCCTGCGGCCTGGACCCGGAACACGTGTGGTTCTACCGCCAGAGCGACATCCGCGAGACCACCGAGCTGATGTGGTTCCTGACCGCCATCGCCAGCAAGGGCATCCTCAACCGCGCGCACGCCTACAAGGCAGCGGTGGACAAGAACCGCGAGGAAGGCGTGGACGAGGACGCAGGCGTCAGCGCCGGCCTATTCATGTACCCGGTGCTGATGGCGGCCGACATCCTGATCTTCAAGGCCAACCAGGTGCCGGTGGGCCGTGACCAGATCCAGCACATCGAGATGGCGCGCGATTTCGCCCAGCGCTTCAACCACGTGTACGGCAAGGAGTATTTCCCGCTGCCGGACGTGGTGATCGACGAGCAGGTGGCGACGCTGGCGGGCCTGGATGGCCGCAAGATGAGCAAGAGCTACCACAACACCATCCCGCTGTTCGTGCCGCGCGAGGAGCTGAAGAAGCTGGTGTTCTCGATCCTGACCGACTCGCGCGCGCCGGGCGAGCCAAAGGACACCGAGGGCTCGGCGCTGTTCCAGATGTACCAGGCGTTCGCCACCCCGGAACAGACCGCCGAATTCGCCAGGGCGTTCGCTGCGGGCATCAGCTGGGGTGACGCCAAGCAGCAGCTGTTCGAGCGCATCGACAGCGAACTGTCGCCGCTGCGCGAGCGCTACAACGCGCTGATGGCCGAGCCGGAGAAGATCGAAGCGCTGCTCAAGCGCCGTGGCCAGCAGCTGCGCGAGCAGCTGGCGGCGCCGCTGCTGGACGAGCTGCGCCATGCGGTGGGCCTGCGTGACCTGTCCAGCGCCGGCGACATCGCCAGTGAGGACGCGGGCGTGGCCCGTGTGGCACCGCCGCAGTTCAAGCAGTACCGCGAGAAGGATGGGCGTTTCTACTTCAAGCTGACTGCTGGTGACGGCACGCTGTTGATCCAGAGCGAAGGCTTCGATTCGCCACGTGATGCCGGCCAGCTGATTGCCGTGATCAAGCAGGCCGAGCAGGGCGACCAGCTGCAGAGCGAGCTGTTCAAGCTGGACGCCGAGGTGGACGCGGTGCTGGCCGCCCTGGCCGCGCTGCGCGAAGCGTAAAGGTAGTGCCGGCCGCTGGCCGGCAACTGCATGGGAAACGCCGGCCAGCGGCCGGCACTACCCGCCGCCCAAGGTCATGGCATGATGTCCGCGCGCCTCCGGCGCGATGACATGGAGTCTGCGATGGCCTGGTTGTCGCTGCTGCTGTTCCTGCCCTGGTTCCTGCTGCTGGGCAGCCTGTACTGGCTGTTTCCGCGCCAGCCGCGCAGCGCGCGGCGGCGCCTGTTCGATGGCACCACCCTGGTCGTGGCATTCGCGCTGAGCATCGTGTCGATGCTGTGGGGCTACCGCCTTGGCGTGGTGCAACCCGGCGCCGGCCCGATCTGGCCGCAGGTGCTGGCGGTGCTGTATGCCTATGGCGCATTCCTGGCGGTGCTGGTGCTGGCCCTGCTGCTGCGGCCGCGCTGGCTGCACCGGTAGTGCCGGCCACTGGCCGGCAACGGCATTCAACGGGCTGCCCCGAGGTTGCCGGCCAGCGTCCGGCACTACCCGACCAAAGCCGCATCGAACCTGGACCGCCTGCGCGCCTACCATGGGCGTCTGTTTCCGAGACTGCCAGGTGCGTGCCGATGATCGCCGACCCCAGCATCCACACCATTGATACCGGCTTCCAGCGTCCCGATTTCGACGCGGCCTACCTGATCGTTGAAAACGGCCGCGCGGCCTTCGTCGACTGCGGCACCGGGCTGTCAGTGCCGGCCATGCTGCAGGCGCTGGTGGACGCTGGCCTGGGCGTGGACGCGGTGGACTGGCTGCTGCTCACGCACGTGCACCTGGACCACGCCGGCGGCGCCGGACTGCTGATGCAGCAGCTGCCCAACGCAAAGGCGGTGCTGCATCCGCGCGGTGCGCCGCACATGATCGACCCGACCCGGCTGATTGCGGGTGCGACGGCGGTGTACGGCGCCGAGGAGATCGCGCGCAGCTACGGCCGCATCGAGCCGATTCCCGAACACCGCGTGGTGGTGGCCGAAGACGGCCACCGCATCGATCTCGCTGGCCGCGAGCTGGTGCTGCTGCACACGCCGGGCCACGCCCTGCACCACTATTGCGTGTGGGATGCACGCAGCCGCAGCTGGTTCACCGGCGATACGTTCGGCATCTCCTACCGCGAGCTGGACAGCGCGCAGGGCGCTTTCATCTTCCCGACCTCCTCGCCGGTGCAGTTCGACCCGGAGGCGATGAAGGCCTCGATCCGGCGCATGCTCGATTACGCGCCGCAGGCGATGTACCTGACCCACTATGGGCGCGTGGAGCAGGTGGAAAAACTGGCAGGGGACCTGTTCGAGCAGATCGATGCGATGGCCGCCATCGGCCGCCAGTGCGATGGCCGGCCGGACCGCCACCGCTGCCTGCTGGCCGCACTGCAGGCGCTGTACCTGGAACGCGCACAGCTGCACGGTTGTGCGCTGGACGATGCGGCAGTGACCGCCGTGCTGGCGATGGACATCGAGCTCAACGCACAGGGCCTGGCCTGCTGGCTGGACCGTATCAGCAGGTAGATCCACGCCCTGCGTGGATGACGCAGGCCCAAGCCTGCGCCGTGATGTCACGACCACGTTACACTCTGGTGACTTCCAAGCTAGCCGTGGTACTGCCGTGAATCCGATGCGCGTGTTGCTGCTGTCGTCCTGCCTGTTCGTCGGGGGCCTGGCCCATGCGGCCAACGACCTGCCGGGTGGCGGCATCGATCCGCAGGCACTGTCGCGGCACGTGCGCGTGCTGGCGTCGGATGAGTTCGAGGGCCGCGCACCGGCCACCGAGGGCGAAGAGCGCACGGTGCAGTACCTGATCGAGCAGTTCCGCAGCTATGGCCTGCAGCCGGGCGGCGTGGATGGCAGCTGGGTGCAGCCGGTCCCGTTGGTGCGCGCGCAGCTGGACGGCCCGGCCAGGGCCAGCCTGTCGCTGAAGCAGGGCAAGCGTGCGCTGGCCAACGGCGTGGACGTGACCCTGCAGAGCCTGCAGCCGCGCAAGCGCGTGCAGATCAAGGACGCGCCGCTGGTGTTCGTCGGCTACGGCATTGATGCGCCGGAACGCCACTGGAACGACTACAAGGACGTGGACCTGCACGGCAAGATCGCCGTGGTGCTGATCAACGACGCCGACTTCGAGGCCGATGCGCCGGGCGCGTTCGATGGCAAGGCGGTGACCTACTACGGCCGCTGGACCTACAAGTTCGAGGAAGCCGCACGCCGGGGTGCCGAGGGCGTGCTGATCGTGCACGAGACCGCGCCGGCCGCCTATGGCTGGGCCACGGTGAAGAGCTCGGGCACCTCGCCGCTGTTCGACATCGAGCGCAGCCAGGCAGAAGCGATGGCGCAGCACACGCCGCTGCGCGGCTGGATGCAGCGCGAGCTGGCCGAGGCGATCTTCGCCGACGCCGGCCTCGACTTCGATGCTGAGAAGCGCAAGGCGATGCGTGCCGACTTCCGCCCGGTTGCACTGGGCAACGCCAAGCTGAGCGTGGATTTCGCGCTCAAGCGCGAGCAGGTGGTGACCCGCAACGTGGTGGCCAAGCTGCCCGGTGGCGAGCATGGCGACGAGGCGGTGATCTTCTCCGCGCACTGGGATGCGTTCGGTATCGGCCAGCCCGACGCCAAGGGTGACCGCATCCGCCGTGGTGCAATCGACAACGCCACCGGCGTGGCCACGGTGCTGGAACTGGGCCGTGTGTTCGCCGCTGGCCCGCAGCCGCAGCGCACGCTGTACTTCGTGGCACTGACCGCCGAAGAGAAGGGCCTGCTGGGCGCCAGCTACTACGCCGCGCATCCGCTGGCGCCGCTGGACAAGACCGCTGCGGTGCTGAACATCGAAATGTTCAGCCCGGATGGCCCGACCCGCGACATCGCCTCGTGGGGCAAGGGCCGGGTCTCGCTGGAACGCGACCTGGAACGCGTGGCCAAGGCCCGCGGCCGCAGCTACAGCCCGGATCCGAACCTGGAAGCCGGTTTCTTCTACCGCGCCGACCACTTCGCCTTTGCCCGCCTGGGCGTGCCGGCGATCACCATCGGCCCGGGCCTGGACAAGCTGGACGGTGGCGTTGAAGCCGGCCGCGCGCTGCGCGAGAAGTACTTCGCCGACTGCTACCACCAGGCCTGTGATGCCTGGACGCCGAGCTGGGACCCGAGCGGCCACGCTGCCGACACCCTGCTGGTCTACGACCTGGGTGCGGAGCTGGCCAACAGCCGCCGCTGGCCGACGTGGGAAAAGGAATCGGAGTTCCGCGGCGCGCGCGACAAGAGCGAAGCGGCCCGCCGCTGAGGTAGTGCCGGCCGCTGGCCGGCAACTCCCTGCTCTTCCCGGAGGTTCATGAGGTTGCCGGCCAGCGGCCGGCACTACCGAAAGAACTGGCTTTGCCGGCCAGCGGCCGGCACTACCGAAAGAAGGTGGCTTTGCCGGCCAGCGGCCGGTACTACCGGCGCCGGCGCAGCAGCTTCCATGCGCCCCAGCCGCCGGCAGCGAGCGCGGCCAGATAGCACGCCACCATCGTGCGCAGGCCGACCAGCGACCCGGCGTTGACGCCGCGATGCAGCCGCAGCTGCAGCGAGCTGTGGCCACTGCCCAGGTCCACCGCCAGCTGCAGCGCCAGCGCGGCGCAGACCACCAGCAGGGCGACCCCGAACCCCGTGCGCGGCCACGTGGCCTGCGCGTTGGGGCGGCGCAGCACCCAGGCCACTGCCGTGGCTGCGGCCAGCGTCACCGCGATCCACATCAGCGCGGTGGCGGGAGAGGTAGCGGCCACCGGCATTGCACCAGTGGCCGCGATCAGGGCAACGCGCTTACTTGCGGGTGCCGTCGAGCCAGTTCGGGCCCTTGTTGGTAAGGAAGAACACATAGACCACCAACGATACCGCGATCGTTGCGGTCACGTAGATGGCGAACCAATCAACGTGGCCGGTCTTCAGCGCGCCCTGGTACAGCAGCGGGGCGGTGCCGCCGAACAGCGAGTTGGCCAGCGCATAGCCCAGGCCCACGCCCAGTGCGCGCACGTGGGTGGGGAACAGCTCAGCCTTCACCACCGCGTTGATCGAGGTGTAGCCGGTGAGGATGACGAACGCCAGCGCCAGGGTCAGGAAGGCCAGGGTGGCGTCATGCTGGTGCGGCAGCTGGGTGATCAGGTACCAGCTGTACAGCACGCCGCCGACGCCGAAGAACACCAGCAGGGTCTTGCGGCCGATGATGTCCGACAGCCAGCCGCCGACCGGCTGCAGCACCATCAGGAAGGCCAGCACGCCCAGGTTGATCAGGGTGCCGGTCATCGGGTCGTTGCCGGCGAAGGCGCTCTGGATCATCTTCGGGCCGTTCACCGAGTAGGTGTAGAAGGCCACGGTGCCGCCAGCGGTGATCAGGAAGCACAGCAGCAGCGGCCGCCACTGGTGCACGAACAGCTCGTACATCGAACCGGACTTCTTTGCCTTGCCCTCGCGCGCGGCCTCGATCGACGACTCTGACAGCGACTCGTCCATGCCCCGGCGCAGCCAGAACACCACCACCGCGGCGATGCCACCGATACCGAAGGCGATGCGCCAGCCCCACTCGGAGATCTCCGGCTTGCCCCAGAAGGTCAGCATCAGCAGCAGGGTCAGCTGGGCCAGCACGTGGCCGCCGACCAGGGTGACGTAGTGGAACGAGGACAGGAAGCCGCGACGGCCCGGAATGGCGGCCTCGGACATGTAAGTGGCGCTGGCACCATACTCGCCGCCAGTGGCGAAGCCCTGCAGCAGGCGTGCGAACAACAGAATCACGGCGGCCCAGATGCCGATGCTGGCGGCGGTGGGGGTGATGGCGATGAGGAACGAGCACAGCGCCATCAACGTGACCGAGACGGTCAGCGCCAGGCGGCGGCCGTGGCGGTCGGCGAAGCGGCCGAAGAACCAGGCGCCGATCGGGCGCATCAGGAAGGTCGCCGCGAAGATCGCCCACACGTACAGGGTGGAGTTCTTGTCGTCGGGCGAGAAGAACTGCGATTCGAAGTACACGGCGAACACCGAGTACACGTAGACGTCGTACCACTCCACCAGGTTGCCGGCGGAGCCTTTGAGGGTGTTGGAGATCGACCGCCGCAGGGCGGCACGGTCGTTCGCGGGGACAACAGGTTGGGACGTGGTGCTCATCTGGGTGGAAATCCTCGATGCGGCGCGTCCGTGCGCAGGGAAAACGGCGTCCGGCCTTGGGACGGCGCGACCGGGCAGCCCTCTTGGTACTGCATCGGCCGTCAACACGGGGTAGCAGACCAGAGCAGGGTGCATGGATGGATGACAGCGTGCCACCGTATGGGGTCCCGGACCATACTCAAAACGTCCTAGAATCCGCCTTCCCCCGGCTCCCTGGTGTGTCATGTCGGCTCCCCCCTCTTCGTCTGCGGCTGCCCCCCGGGGTGGCCTTGTCGCGCTGGCACTGCTGCTGGTCTACGTGGTCTGGGGTTCGACCTACCTGGGCATCGCCAAGGCCCTGCACGGCGGCGCACTGCCGCTGACGATGGTCTCCGGCAGCCGCTTCATCATTGCCGGCGGCCTGATGTTCCTTGCGCTGCGCCTGTTCTGGAAGCTGCCGAACCCGACGCTGCGGCAGTGGCGCAACCTGGTGGTGATGGGCGTGACCATGCTGGTGCTGGGCAATGGCATGGTGGTGCTGGCCGAGCGTGAGGTGTCTTCGGGCCTGGCCGCCACGGCGGTGGCCTCGGTGCCGCTGTGGATGGCGCTGTTCTCGGCGCTGCGCGGGCAACATGCCAGCCGTGGTGAGTGGCTGGGCATCGCCATCGGCTTCCTCGGTGTGGTCTGGCTCAATGCCGGCAGCAGCCTGACCGGCTCGCCGACCGGGCTGGTATTGCTGCTGATCGCGCCGATCGGCTGGGCGTTCGGTTCTGTGTGGGCACGCGGCCTGGACCTGCCGGGTCCGTTCATGACCGCGGCCGGGCAGATGATCTGCGGCGGCGTGCTGCTGGTGCTGATCGGCCTGGCGGTGGGCGAGCGCCCGACCACGCTGCCCGATACCGGTGGCCTGCTGGCGATGGCCTATCTGTGCGTGTTCGGCTCCATCGTCGCGTTCACTGCCTACGTGTGGCTGCTGCAGAACGTGCGCCCCGCGCTCGCAGGCAGCTACGCGTATGTCAATCCGGTGATCGCGGTGCTGCTGGGCGCGCTGCTCAACGGTGAGCGCTTCGGTTGGCGCGATCTGCTGGCGATGGCGGTGATTCTTCTGGGTGTGGTGGTGCTGACAATGGCAAGGACGAGAAAGAAGTGAGCATGGACGAGAAAGAACAACGCCGGGGCCTGCTGGTCACCGCATCCACCTTCGTGATCTGGGGCCTGGTGCCGGTCTATTGGCACCTGCTCAACGAGGTGCCCTCGTTTCAGATCATCGCCCACCGCATCATCTGGAGCACGGTGCTGGTGCTGGGTTGGCTGTTGATCAGTGCGCGCCTGGGCTGGTGGCAGAAGATCGCCGCGCAGCCGCGCGCGCTGCCGATCCTGCTGGTGTCGAGCCTGACCATCGCGTTCAACTGGGGCCTGTACATCTGGGCGGTCAACGCCGGTCATGTCATCGAGACCAGCCTGGGCTACTTCATCAACCCGCTGGTGAACGTGCTGCTGGGCGTGCTGGTGCTGAAGGAACGGCTGCGCCGGCTGCAGTGGGTCGCGGTGGCGATGGCGGCGGTGGGCGTGGCCTGGCTGACCATCGATGCAGGTACGCCACCGTGGATCGCGCTGGGCCTGGCCTGTTCGTTCGGCCTGTATGGCCTGCTGCGCAAGCTGGTCTCGGTCGACCCGGTGGCCGGCCTCGGGGTGGAGAGCATGTACCTGTTCCTGCCGGCGCTGGCGTTTGCGATCTGGGCCGAGAACGGCCACGGCGGTGCGTTCTTCCATGGTTGGGGCTGGCGCAACGACCTGCTGCTGATCTTCGGCGGCGTAGTGACTGCTGTGCCACTGATCGGCTTTGCCTACGGTGTGAAGCGCATTCCGCTGTCGCTGGTCGGCATCCTGCAGTACATCGCACCGAGCCTGCAGCTGCTGCTGGGCGTGTTCTTCTTTCACGAAGCGTTCGATACCGCCAAGGCGATCGGCTTTGCCGCGATCTGGGCCGGCCTGATCCTGTTCGTCGGCGACAACATCCGCACGATGCGCGCCAAGCAGTAGCGCAGGCGGGGCTACGGGGTCGGATCCCTCCGCAACGCGGAGGGCTCTGACCCCGCCTTCGCGCAAAAAGAACGGCGCCCCGAGAGGCGCCGTTCTGCTTCCAGCCATGGCCAGGAGAGAGATGGCCGTGGTGGGAACGCGGATACAGATGATGGGCGCGCGATTCTAGAGGGTTTCCATTGGCAAAGGTCCGGCAGCGTGCCGCCAAGATGAATCGTGTCCAACAATCCACAGACGCATGACGGAAAAAAGGACGGAGCCTTCGCTCCGTCCTTGCGGGTGTGCCGCTGCGAAGCCGGGGCTCAGGTTTCGCGCAGCGCCGTGGTGATCGGCAAACGTGCCGCGCGCAGCGCCGGGAACAGGCCGCCGACCAGGCCGATGCCCAGTGCCCATTTCAGGCCGGTCCACAGCAGTTCCGGCGATACGTGGAACTTGAACACCACCGCACTGAAGTTGCTGCCGATGGTGGACACGCTGTAGCCATTGAACAGCAGCCATGCAACCGCACAGCCGAGCAGGCCACCGAGCAGCGCCAGCAGCATCGTTTCCAGCATCACGGCGGTCACCACCGGCAGGCCGCGGAAGCCGATCGCACGCATGGTGGCGATTTCGCGGGCGCGCGTGGCCACGGCCGCATACATGGTGTTGAGCGCGCCGAACACCGCACCGACCGCCATGATCGTGCCGATCACCTTGCCCAGGATGTCGATCAGCTTGGTCAGCCCGCCGCCCTGCTTGCTGTAGTAGACGCGGGTGGTTTCCACGTCCAGCTTCAGGCGCGGGTCGGCAGCGACGGCCGCCTTGAACTGATCGAAGCCAGCCTTGCCCTCGGTGCGCACGCTGATCGACTGCCAGGCGCTGCGCTGGTAGGTGGTGGCCAGCGTATCGGCGTCGGTCCACAGTTCCGAATCATGCGCATCGCCAGTGGCGAACACGCCCACAACGGTCCAGGCCTGGTTGCCCAGGGTCAGCGTCCTGCCGACCTCCATGTCGCGGAACTGGCCCTTGGCGCCCTGGCCGACCACGATCTCGCGCAGCCCGGTGGCGAACTTGCGGCCCTCAACGATCTTGACCTTGTCATGCACGGCCCATGCCTGCGGGCCGACGCCGCGGAACTGCGCGTTGACGTCGGTGCCATCGGACTTGGACACCAGATTGACCACCTGCGACAGTTCCGGTGACAGCAACGGTCGGCCCTGCGCATCGCGGCTGATGCCGGGCAGGGTGGACAGCATCGGTACCTGCTCGCGGGTGATCACCGAGTTGGTCTCGGCCTGCGAGCCACCGCGCAGCACGATGGCGGTGGTGTCATCGCCGGTGTTGTTGAGCGTGGCCTGGAAGCCTTCGCCCATCGCCAGCATCGCCACCAGCACGCCGACCACGCCGGCAATGCCGACCACGATCACCGAGGACGCGCCCCAGCGCTGCGGCAGGCTGGCCACGCCGATGCGGGTGGCGGCCAACGCCAGCCGTCCGCCGCGGGTCAGCAGCAGCCACAGCGCTACCAGCACGGCCACGGCCAGCACGCCAAACCACGGCAGCCCGATCCACAACACCAGGCCGATCGCAAGCAGCAGCACCGTTACGCCGTTGCCCAGCCACTTCTTGAGCTTGTTCATCTGCAATCCTCCTCAGCGGCCGGCCAGTGCATCGACGATCTTCAGGCGCTTGGCACGCAGCGCGGGCAGCAGCCCGACGATGATGCCGATCACCACGATCAGGCCCAGCCCCATCAGCCAGGTCGGCGTTGGTACGTGTGGCGGCAGCATGCCCATGCTCTTCGGGCCGATCGCCGGCAGGATCAGGGCGGCCAGGCCCATGCCGATCAGGCCACCGAGGCCGATCAGCAGCACCGATTCCACCATCACCAGGGTCAGCACGGTGCTGTCCTTGAAGCCCAGCGTTTTCAGCGTGGCCAGCTCCGGCACGCGCTCACGCACGGCCTGCGCCATGGTGTTGCCGGTCAACAGCAGCAGGGTGAAGAACACCGCGCCCATGATCGAGGTGACGATCATGCCGATGTCCGCGAACTGCTTGACGAAGGCCTGCTGGAAGGCGGATTCGGTCTGGGTCTTGGTCTCGTGGTCGGAGTTGGCCGAGATCGCATCGATCGCCTGTGCCACCCGCGAAGAGTGGTCCGGGTTGTCCAGCGTCACCGTGTACCAGCTCACCTGGTTCTTGATGTAGTCGTTGGATTCATCGAAGTACTTCCAGTTCATCATCAGCTGGCGCTCTTCGTTGGCGGCCAGCGCGCGGTCCTTGGAGCGGTAGATGCCCTTGAGCACCAGTGGCCAGTCGTTGCTGCCGCCACGCGGAAAGATCGTCGCCTGCAGCGGGATGGTATCGCCGATCTTCCAGCCGAACTGCTTGGCCAGGGTCTCGCCGACGATGGCGCCGGTGCGGGTCTGCTTCCAGTCTTCCAGCTGCGCCGGGTCGATCTGCAGTTCGCGGTACACGTCGAAGTAGTTGGGCGAGACCGAGAAGTTCGGGAAGAAGTTCTTCGGGTCCTGGTAGATGCCACCGAACCACATGCCGTAGGCCACGTCACGCACGCCGGCCACCTGGCGGACCTGTGCTTCCAGGCGGATCGGCAGCGACTGGGTGATCGACAGCCGCGAGGCCACCACCAGGCGGTTGGCGCCTTCCACGCTGCCACCCGACGAGAACGCCACGCGCACCGAATCGAGCATGCCGAACAGCAGGAACGCGGCCACCACCGAGAGCAGGGTCAGCAACGTGCGGGTACGGCTGCGGAACAGCTGCGCCCACACCAACGAGAAGTATTTCATCGCCGTGGCCTCCGTCAGTGGGCCAGCGGCGCGTCGGCCAGCTCGCCCTTGTCCAGGTGCACCGTGTGCGTGGCGTACTCGGCGGCCTTCGGGTCATGGGTGACCATGATGATGGTCTTGCCATGCTCGCGGTTGAGCTGCTGCAGCAGGCCGAGGATCTCCTCGGCGGACTGGCGGTCGAGGTCGCCGGTCGGTTCGTCGCAGATCAGGAAGGTCGGGTCGGAGACGATCGCCCGGGCGATCGCCACGCGCTGCTGCTGGCCGCCGGACAGTTCATTCGGGCGGTGGCTGCGGCGGTCGGCCAGGCCGACCAGGGTGAGCGCGATCTCGGCATTGCGGCGGCGCTGCGCCGCATTGAGGTGGGTCAGCAGCAGCGGCAGTTCCACGTTCTTCTGCGCGGTCAGCATCGGCATCAGGTTGTAGAACTGGAACACGAAGCCGACGTGGTGGCTGCGCCAGGTCGACAGCTGGCCGCCGCTCATCTGGTCGATGCGCTCGCCTTCAATGCTGATTTCGCCGCCACTGGGATTGTCCAGGCCGCCGATCAGGTTGAGCAGGGTGGTCTTGCCCGAGCCGGACGGGCCCATCAGCGCGACGAAGTCGCCGCTGGCGATGTCCAGGTCGATGCCGTGCAGCACCTGCACTTTCTCGGGGCCACGCTGGTAGGTCTTGGTGATGTTGCGCAGTGAAACCAGGGTCGACATGGGTGGTTCTCCACGGAAGGCGGGAAACGGGGAAGCGCACCTGCGGTGGCCGCAGGCGTGCGTCGAGCGGTGTTGCCGGCGGCGCCCATGGGCGCCAGGCCGTTACTGCGCTTGTTTCTGTTGCACCTTGGCGCCATCGCGCAGGGTGTCCGGCGGGTTCACCACCACCGTCTCACCTGCGCTCACGCCCTTGAGGATCTGGCGGTCCTTGCCCATCGCCTGGCCGGCCTCGACCGTGCGCTGCTGCACGCGGTTCCCGTCACCCAGCACGAAGGCCACCGAGGCACCCTCGCGCTGGACCACGGCGCCGCCCGGCACGCGCACACCCTGCGGCTTGGCGGCCGCCTGCGGCTGCGCCTGTTCCAGGAAGCTGACCCGCACGCCCATCTCCGGCACGATGCGCGGGTCCTTCACCTTCAGCGCCACGCGCACCTTCACCGTGGCCTTGCCGCGGTCGGCGGTGGGGATGATGGCGATCACCTCGCCGGGAATCTTCCATTCCGGGTAGGCGTTGAGCGTGGCTTCCACCGGCATCTTCGGCTGCACGCGGCCGATGAAGGCCTCGCCGACCTCGACTTCGATCTCCAGCGAGTCCATGTCCACGATGGTGCCGATGCCGGTACGGGTGAACCCACCACCCGCCGACAGCGGCGAAACGATCTCGCCGGGCTGCGCCGCCTTGGCGGTGACCACGCCGGAGAACGGCGCGCGCACGATGTTGTTGTCTACGCCCAGGTCGGCGATGGCCAGCTGGTCGTTGGCAACCTTGACGTTGCGCTGCGCGGTATCCAGCTGCGCACGCAGGCTGTCGCGCTGGGCCACGGCCTGGTCGTACTGCGAGCGCGAGACCAGCTGCTGGCCAACCAGCGCCTGCAGGCGGCTGGCTTCGGCGGCGGCCTGCCTCTGCTGTGCCTCCAGCCCGGCCACCTGGCTGCGCGCAGCCTGCAGCTGCGAGGCGTACAGGCTGCGCTGCGCGTCGGCATCGATCGGGTCGAGCGTGGCCATCACCTGGCCGGCTTCGACCCGCATGCCTTCCTCGATCATCACCTCGCGCACCTTGCCGGTGATCTTGGCCGACACCGTGGCCATGCGACGGGCAACCACGTAGCCACTGGCGTCGAGCACCGAACTGCTGGCGCTGCCCTGCTGGATGGCCACGGCGGGAGCCGTTTCCACCTCTTCGGCCGGTGCGCGACCGAACAGGAAGGCCACGGCCGCGGCGACCAGCAGCACGACCACGATGATCGCGATCCACAGCCAGCGGCGGCCACCGCCACTGCTGCCGGAGGCGGGCGGCGGCGATTTGCGGTCGATACGGAGTTCCTTCAACAGCTCGGCAGAAGCGTTCATTCGTTCCATCACAGGCGTTTGGGCGGGTGTGGCCGGAAGGGCGGGCGGCGGCGGTTCCGGCGGTGGAGCGTGCGGCACAGCATGAAGGCAGACACAGCGATGACGGCAGTGACAGCTGTCACCCGATGACACTGACGGCGGCAACTGCGAAACGTGACCACGGCGGCACAGGATGGCAACGTCCCCGCTACCGGTACCGCCCATGGATCCGATCACCCCGTCGCTGGCCCGCCACAGCCGCGCCGCCAAGCGTACCGTGATCCGCGCTCGGTTGCGCCGGTGCCGCCCGGCCGGTGGTGGCGCCTGCGCGCAGGCGGCTGAACTGGCATGATCGGCGGCGATCGTCCCCGCCTGGAACCGCCCGTGCCGTCGACATGGCTTGCCTCGCTGCTGCGCCCCGCGCCGGACTCGGCGGTGGCCGATACGCTGCGCCGGGGAAAGTCCCCCTGGGGCGAGGCAATCCACCTGCTGTGGTCAGTGTGGATCTTCCTGACGCCCTTGCTTGGCCATGGCTTCACCCTGCGCTGGCTGCTGCTGACGCTGACCAGCTATCCGGTGTTCCTGCTGCTGTACGCCAAGGTGATGGTGGCGCCGCGCCATCACGCCCCGCGCTATGCCCTGGGCCTGATCGCGATGTCGCTGGTGCTGCTGCCCTGGTACCCGTCCGGGCTGACCTACTTCGTGTTCGGCTGCGTGCTGCTGCGGGTGAGCGGTCGCGGAGGCTGGTGGCAGTATCTGCTGCAGCTCACTGGTCTGAACCTCCTGTTCTGCAGCCTCGCCCTGCTGTTCCAGTACCCGTGGCAGAGCCTGGTCTGGATCCCCGCCGTGTCCTATATCGTCGGCCTGGTCGTGAACGTGGAGGCACTCAACCAGCAGAAGGATGCGGCACTGCAGCTTTCGCAGGACGAGGTGCGGCGGCTCGCCGCCACTGCAGAGCGCGAACGCATCGGCCGCGACCTGCACGACCTGCTCGGCCACACCCTGTCGCTGATCACGTTGAAGCTGGAACTGGCGCGCAAGCTGCACGACCGCGGTGATGCACGCGCGCGGCAGGAGATCGGCGAGGCCGAGGCCATCGCCCGCGAGGCGCTGGCGCAGGTCCGCAGCGCGGTCACCGGTATCCGCGCCAGCGACCTGGCCGGCGAGCTGGCATCGGCGCGGCTGCTGCTGGAGTGCCAGCAGGTCCACCTTCAGTACGCACCACCGCCGGCGATGCCGGTGGATGTCGAACGCGGGCTGGCGCTGGTGCTGCGCGAGGCCGCGACCAATATCGTGCGCCATGCACAAGCGACGCAGGCACGGGTGGAGTTCATGCTGGAGGGACGCATGCTGGCGATGCAGATCCGCGACGATGGTCGTGGCGGCGTGCAGGCGGAGGGCAACGGGCTGAGCGGCATGCGCGAACGCGTGGCCGCTCTGGGGGGCAGCCTGCAGGTACAGTCCGCAAGGGGCGAGGGCACGCTACTGACCGTGCGCGTGCCGCTGGCTGCCGCGACCACACCGTTGCCGCCGGGAACGCCGCCGTCGCTGGCACAGGACGGTGCCGCATGATCCGCATCCTGCTGGCCGAGGACCAGGCGATGGTACGCGGCGCACTGTCGGCGCTGCTGGGCCTGGAGCCGGATATCGAGGTGCTGGGCAGTGCCGCCGACGGCGAAACCGCGTGGCGCATGCTGCAGCAGCTGCAGCCGGACATCCTGGTGACCGACATCGAGATGCCGGGCCTGTCCGGGCTGGAACTGGCCCAGCGCATTGCCCGCCATGAACTGCCGATCAAGGTGGTGATCGTGACCACCTTCGCCCGCGCAGGTTTCCTGCGACGCGCGCTGGAAGCCGGCGTGCTGGGCTACCTGCTGAAGGACGCACCGGCCGAGAACCTGGCCGATGCACTGCGCAAGGTGAAGCAGGGCATCCGCGCGATCGACCCGCAGCTGGCACTGGATGCGTGGTCGCAGGCCGACCCGCTGACCGACCGCGAGCGCCGCGTGCTGCGGCTGGCGGGCGAGGGCCGCACCGCCAGCGAGATCGCCGAGCAGCTGGGGTTGTCGCACGGCACAGTGCGCAACTACCTGTCCGAGTGCATCGGCAAGCTGGGCGTGGCCAACCGGATCGAGGCGTACCGGCTGGCGCGGCAGAAGGGGTGGTTGTAGCGGCGTGCGCCGACGCACTGGTAGCGCCGGGCGCTGCCCGGCGGATCATTTCCGCGCCTGTGGAGAGGTGTCACTTTCTTTGCTCGTGCAAAGAAAGTAACCAAAGAAACACGCCGCCAGAGCGCGAGCCGGTGCTACGCACCGGTGCCCTGCGCTTCTCGGGGAATCAGGGGACGGCGCCGAACTCGCTTCGCTCAAACACCGGCGCCTCTACGCCCCTGATTCCCCTGCGATGCTCGGCTCGCTAGAAGGCGGACCCAACGTCAAAAGCCACAGCTGCACCCAGTAGATCCACGCCATGCGTGGATGCTGTTGCTCTTGATCTTGACCTTCCAGTCCGCCTTCAAGCGAGCCGAGCACCGGAGGTCCGGCGAGGGCGAAGAGGTGCGGGTGTCTGAGCGCAGCGAGTTCCCGCGCCGTCCCTCGACGGACCGAGGAGCGCAGGGCACCGGCGTGCGAAGCACGCCGGCTCGCGGCCGGCGGGGCGTTTCTTTGGTTACTTTCTTTGCGCGCAAAGAAAGTGACACCCCTCCGTGGTCGCGGAAACGATCCGCCGGGAACGCCCGGCGAACCCGCTCACTCCTTCCCGCGCGCCATCGCCTGGAACACCCCATCCCGCCGCACCCACAGGTGGAACAACGCCGCACCCACATGCATCAGCACCGTGGCAAACAACACATAGGCCAACAGGCTGTGCGCATTGCGCAACGCGGCATACAACGCCGGGGTGTGCGGCACGATCGGCGGCAGGTGCAGCCCTTCCCACAGCACGATCGGGTATCCGCCGGCCGACAGCATCGCCCAGCCGATCAACGGCATCGCCAGCATCAGCGCGTACAGCATCCAGTGCGAGGCCTTGGCTGCCATCACCTGCCACACGGGCAGGTCCGCCGGCAGCGGCGGTGGACGATGGCGCAGCCGGTTGTACAGGCGCAGCAGCACCAGTACGCCGATGGCGATGCCCAGCGGGCGGTGCAGGTCGATCAGCACGGGACGCAGGTGCAGCGAGGCGACCATGGTCACGCCGATGAACAGCATGGCGACGATCATCAGCGCCATGGACCAGTGCAGCACCCGCGCCAGCAGGTTGAAGTGGCCGTTGCCGGTGCTCATCGTGCGGCCTCCTTCGGTTGTTCGACGTTGCCGGTGGCGCGCTCGCGTTCACGGCGGTTGAAGGACTGCGAGTACACCGCCGAGCGGGCCGCCAGGATCGGATCATTACTGCCGCGCACCCCACTGGGCAGGATCAGCGGATCGAAGTTGATCTGGCCGCAGGCACCCTGTTCCTGTGACTGCATGCGGTCCAGGCTGAGTACGCCCGCCACTACCTGGTCACGCGATTCGGGCCACGGCACCGACGGATCATCGATGGCGTCGCCGGGCTCGGCGGTGGTCACGACCAGGTTCCAGCGCACCGGGCCGCGGGCCAGGCGCTGCTGCAGTTCCTGGCTGAGGAAATCGACGCTGGCCTGCTTGCGCGCTTCCGCATCCATCTCCACCACCGGCGCCTGCGGCTGCCAGCGCCAGCGCACCGCACGCTTCTGGCCCTGCGCGTTGGTGAACCAGAAACTGTTGACGCTGTTGAAGGTAGTGTCGGCCCAACTGCTGGTCCACGGTGCCGTCTTCGCCCACTGCTGGAACGCCTGCGCACTGGGGTACTTCGCCAGCACTACCGCCATCTTCTGCGGGTCCGGCTTGCCGGTGGCTGGATCGGGAATCGAGGCGCGCGTCTGCTCATAGAACGCCTCGGCCGTGGGTACCGCGAAGAACGGGAAGCTGTTCATCGCCATGCGCCATTCCTGGCCATCATCGCTGACCATCTGCACCGCCAGGCTGCGCACGCGTGCGGTGTTGTCGGCGCCGTAGGGGTCGCCGCCACCGATCGACAGGCGGCCCATCACCGGGACGCGCGTCTGCGAGAACACCCGGGCACTGGACAGGGTAGGGGCCTGCGCGCTGGGTTCGAACCAGCCGCTTACGCAGATGCCCTTGCTGTGTGCACGGCGGAAGCCCGGATGGGCCGGGCCGGTGGCCTCGATGGTGTCGGTGAAGCGCTGCGCGGTGAGGCGGTCGCCCATCCAGCCGGCCAGCCAGGCGAAGGCCAGCGCCACGGTACCCAGGATGAGCGCGATCAGCGCGATCCAGAGCAGGGGGGAATGCTTGCGCGGTGCGCCCGGCGTCTGGCCGGCACGGGTGTAGCCGAAGAGCGACATGGTCGGAGTCCTGCCTTCACGGAGCGTGTGGGTGGTCGACCCACACATCCTCGCAGAACCCGGCCGGGGCCGAAATTCAATTTTTCGTCAGATTTGCCGGGGACGGCGTGCCGACCAACGGTCGGCACCCACTCGATCAGCTGTAGCGCTGCTTCAACATCGCCCAGGCCGAGCGCAGCGCCAGCGCTTCGCCACCGGCCGGACGGCCCGGGCGTTCTCCATCATTCCAGGCGTACACGTCCAGGTGCGCCCAGCGCTGGCCGTCTTCCAGGAAGCGCTCCAGGTACAGCGCGGCGGTCACCGAGCCGGCCATGCGCGAACCGGCATTGGCCAGGTCGGCGATGCCGCTGCTCAGATAGCGCAGGTAGGGGCGCCACAGCGGCATGCGCCAGACCGGGTCACGGGTTGCGTCGCCGGCCTGCAGCCACTGCTGCGCCACCGTGTCGTCGTTGCTGAAGAGCGCCGGCAGATCCGGACCCAGCGCGATGCGCGCGGCACCGGTGAGGGTGGCGAAGTCCAGCACCAGGTCCGGCTTCTGCTCACCGGCAAAGGTCAGCGCGTCGCACAGGATCACTCGGCCTTCGGCATCGGTGTTGTCGATCTCCACGCTCAGGCCCTTGCGGGTGGCGATCACTTCGCCCGGGCGGAACGCATCCGGACCGATCGCATTTTCCACCGCCGGCACCAGCAGGGTCAGGCGCACCGGCAGTCCGCGCGCCATCACCAGGCCGGCCAGGGCCAGCGCATGCGCGGCGCCGCCCATGTCCTTCTTCATGTTGCGCATGCCGTCGGCCGGCTTGATGTCCAGGCCGCCGGTATCGAAGCACACGCCCTTGCCGACCAGCACCAGTGCCGGGTCGGTTTCCTTGCCCCAGCGCAGCACCACCAGGCGCGGCGCGCGGTGCGAAGCGCGGCCCACGGCGTGGATGGCCGGGAAGTTCTGCTTCAGCAGTTCATCGCCGGTGATCGCCTCGACCTGCGCACCATGCGCAGCGGCCAGTGCACGCGCGGCGTCTTCCAGCTGCTGCGGCCCCATGTCTTCGGTCGGGGTGTTGACCCAGTCGCGCACGCGCAGGCTGGCGGCGATCAGGTCGGCCACTTCGCCGGACGGTGCGGCCACCAGCTGCGCCGGGGCGCGGTTGCGCTTGCGGTAACGGTCGAAGCGGTAGCTGCCCAAACCCCAGCCCAGCTGCAGCAGCGCCTGTTCGGCGGCAGGCAGTTCATTGGCCAGCTGCCAGACACTGCCTTCCGGCAGGGCGTGCGGCGCATGTGCATAGCTGTAGGCATCGGCGCGATCACCCACGCCCATCACCGCACCGGCCAGGCCATCGCTTCCGGGCAGCAGGGCCACGCTGTGCGCGCCGGCGCTGAAGCCCTGCGAGGCCAGCCAGGCCTGGATCGCGGCCGGTTGGCCTTGCTTCCAGGCGGCGAACTGCTCGCGGTCCAGCACGTACAGAGGCAGCGCCGCGGCGCTGTCGGCGGTGAAACCAGTGATCTCGCTCATGCGTCAGTTACTCCGGGATGCGGCGGTGTCGAGGTTGGCGTCCAACCAGTCGGCCAGGCCGGTGAGGGTGTCGAACTGCAGGTCCGGCTGCAGGTGCGGATGGGTCCAGGTGGCTGCTTCGCGGTTGATCCAGCAGCCGCGCAGGCCGGCGGCGATCGCCCCGGCCACGTCCATCTCGGCGTGGTCGCCCACGTGCAGTACCTGTGCCGGCGCCACACCCAGGCGGGTGCAGGCGGCGTGGAAGATGCTTGCCTCCGGCTTGGCCGCGCCGTGTTCGCGCGCGCCCAGCTGGAAGGCGAAATGATGGGCCAGGCCGATCCGCTCCAGATCGGCATTGCCATTGCTCAGCGCTGCCACCGGCACCCGCGCGGCAATCCGCGCCAGCGCATCGATCGCATCGGGATAGCACTCGACCTGGTTGCGCGCGGCGTAGAACACTTCGTACGCTGGCTCCAGCAGATCGAGGCTGGCGCCGCTGGCGTGCAGCGCTTCGTGAAGGGTCAGCCGACGCAGCGCGCTCAGGTCGTGGTGGAGGTGCGGATGAGCGTGGTACAGGCGCTCGCGCAGTTCGCGCATCGCCGCCACCGGATACATCGCGGCGGTGGCGGGGCTGTGTTCACGCATCCATTCGTGCAGGACCAGGTCGATGCGGGCGCCGATCGGAGCGAACGGCCACAGCGTGTCGTCAAGGTCGAGAGTGATGGCTTGGACGGGGAAATTCACCCCTCCATTCTACGCCTGCCCGCGCGGGCTTTCATTCCAGCAGCCGTGCCCAGCCCTGCATGCCGTCCAGCCGTGCCAGCACCAGCTTGATGCAGACCAGCAGCGGCACCGCCAGCAGCAGGCCGATCATGCCCCAGGCCCAGCCGAACACCATCAGTGCCAGGATCAGCACCAGCGGCGACAGCTTCATGCGCCGGCCCAGCACGATCGGGGTCACCATCTGCCCTTCCAGAGTGTGCAGGGCCAGGTACGCGGCCGCCGGCAGCAGCGCCTGCAGTGGGTCGCGGAATTCCACGAAGCCCATCAGCAGCATCAGTGCCACGCCGATCAGCGGGCCGACGTACGGGGCAAAATTCAGCAGCGCGGCCACCGTGCCCCACAGCAACGCCTCCTGCAGGCCAATGCCGAGCAGCATCAGCACGCCGGCGAACACCAGCCCGACCAGGGTGTTGATCACGCTGATGGTCAGCACATAGCGCGAGACCTCGCGTTCGATCGACCGCAGGATGTCGGCGGTGAAGCGCTGCTGCTGGCGGTTCGGGAACAGCGCGATCGCCGCGCGCTGCAGGCTCTGCCCATAGATCATGAAGAACAGGGTCAGCAGCACCACGGCCAGCACCGAGGCAGCAAGCCGTGGCGCGCGGGTCAGCATGCGGTACGGGTCGTCGAGCTGGGTGCGGATCACCTGCACCTTGTGGTTGCTGTCGCCGCCGGCGACGCGCGCGAAGTTCTCCGCCGCCTGGTTGGCCTGCTGCACCGGCTTGGTCAGGTCCTGCACCTGGCGGGCGACCTTGCGCAGCTGCTGCGGGGCTTCCTGCGCCCATTCCATCGCCGGGCCGATCAACTGCACCGCCAGCGAACCGGTCACGCCCAGGCCGGCGCCGAGAATCAGCAGCGCGCCCAGCGCGCGCGGAATCCATAGTTTCTGCAGCAGGCGCAGGATCGGGTTGCCGACCAGTGCGAAGAACATCGCCAGCAGCACCGGCAGGATGATGTCCTGTGCAGCCCATAGCGTGTAGCCCACCGCCAGGGTCGCCAGCACCACCAGCGACATCGGCCCGCGTGGGCGAGACGGAGGCGGCAGCGGTGCCTCCGGGTCCTGCGGATCGGCTGGTGACGGGAACAGGGAGGACTCGCTCATCGACGCATCAGCCGGAAAGGGGAGCGCATTATCCGCCGGCCGCGATCGGCGCGGCGGATTCCATGGATCAACGTTCGGACAGTTCGGTGGCGGCTTCGGCCGGGCGCGGTTCGCGCGGCTCCGGTTCTGCCGCGGGCCGTGGCGCCGCCGCTGGCGCGGGCCGTGCGGTTGATGCCGATGCGGCCGCCTGTGCCTGTTCGCTGGCGTTGTCGGCTTCTTCGGCCGCATCGTCGGCGGTGGCCGCAGCCTGCGCCGCCATCGCCGTGGCGAACGCCGCCTGCGCACTGGCGAACAGGTTCGAGACCGATCCCACCATCTGCAGCCAGCGCGCACCGTTGACCTTGCCCGGCATTTCCAGCTTGCCGGCAATGAAGCCACCGGCCAGGCCCACCACCACGATGCGCAGTGGCGACCAGCCCTGGCGCCAGACCTGGCTGAGCGTGGACCAGTGGTCCTGGGTCTCGACCAGACGCACGGTCACCACCTGTTCGCAGCGCTTCACCCGCCGCTGCAGCGCGCCGAACTTCATGGCTTGCCCTCTGGCAGCTGCACATCGGCATCGGGGTCGTCTTCGCTGGGCTCGTCGAACAGGCCCAGGCGGGACAGCTGGCGCCGGGTGGCGTGCATGCCGGTGTGGTGGAAGAAGTAGGACACCCGCCAGATCGCATAACCGGTGACGGCCAGGCTCAGCAGCGAGGTGATCAGCAGGGCCTGCAGCCAGCTCAGGCCCCAGCTTTGCAGCAGGGCGATGAGGGTGGCGGCCATCAGCAGCCAGGCCGACGCACCGAATACGATCGCTACCCCGGCCCAGGCCAGTGCACGGCCGAATGCGCTGCGAGCCAGCGCGAAGTCGGCCGAGGCCAGCCGGCGCAGCGAACGCAGCGAGTGCTTGGCCGAATCGGCAGCGGCACGACCGGCCGCGCCGACCTGGCGGATGCTCTCATCCAGCGGCGGGGTGGCCGCCGGATCAGGGGCTTGCGCGTTGTCTTCGCTCACGCCGCAGCTTACTTGTCGCTGCTGCCGCGGGCCAGCTTGGCGATGATCCAGCCGGCAGCGAAGGCAACACCGAACGAAGCCAGCGGACGTTCGCGGATCAGCTCGGCGGCGCTGTCGATCAGGTCCTTGCCCTTGTCCATCAGTGCATCGACCTGTTCCTTGGCAGCGGCCCCGCCGAACTCGGCGGCGGCCAGGCCGGACAGCGCGCTGTCGGACAGTTCAGCCTTGACGTTGGCCTTGCCGATCCGCAGTTCGTCGGTCGCGGCACCGGTTGCGCCCTTGATCGCACCGCCGGCGGCCGTGGCGGCCTGCTTCAGGTGGGAACCGGCTTCACCCAGGTGTTCCTTCAGGTTCTCGGTATTGGTGGGGCTCATCGAATCACTCCTGTTGCGATGGGGGAACGGGCGTCGGCGGTGCCGACCTGGACTGACAGCAATAGCATTGCCGGGGTATAGGGGGTGTTACGGCAGGGCGATCAGCGCATCACGAGCTGGCCCTGCTGCTGGCCATTGTTGCGCAGCACGCGCACGACCAAGGTCGGCGGGCGTTGCTGGAAATTGGCACGCCAGCTGGCCAGGTCGGCGAATTCACCCACGGTGGCGTCGGTGATGATGTCACCCTGCTGCAGGCCGTTGCTGGCCGCGCGGCTGCCGCGCTTGACCTCGCTGACCAGCACGCCGCCGACCCCCGACTGCCGCAGCGACTCGGGCAGGTCGACGAAGGTGGCGCCGGTCAGCCGCGGGTCCAGGCTCTCGCCGCTGACCGCACGTGCCTGTTCCTTCAGCGTTGCCTTGATCTGCACGGGCTTGCCTTCGCGGCGGACGTCCAGCGTCATCGGGCTGCCGACGGCGGCCAGGCCCTCCACGTTGTGCAGGGCTTCGGCGCTGTCCACGCGTTGGCCGTTGGCCGAGACCACCACGTCGCCTGGCTTCAGCCCGGCTGCGGCGGCGGCCGAACCGGCCAGCACGCGGGTGATCAGCGCACCACGTGTTTCGCCCAGGCCCAGACCCTGCGCGATCTGCGCGGTCAGGTTCTGGCTTTCCACCCCCAGCGTGCCACGCACCACCACGCCGTGCTTGACCAGCTGGTCGACCACGCTGCGCGCCAGGTTCGATGGAATCGCCAGGCCCAGGCCGATGTTGCCGGCCATGCTGCCCTGCGGGTTGAAGCTGGCGGTGTTGATACCGACCAGCTGGCCCTGCAGGTCGACCAGCGCGCCACCGGAGTTGCCCGGGTTGATCGACGCATCGGTCTGGATGAAGTTCTGGTAGCCCAGCCCGCGGATGCCGCTGCGGCCTACGGCCGAGACGATGCCCGAGGTGACTGTCTGGCTGAAGCCGAACGGGTTGCCGATGGCCACGACGAAGTCGCCGACCCGCAGCTGGTCGCTGTTGCCGAGCTTGATGTCGGTGAGGTTCTGCGCCGGAATGCGGATCAGGGCGATGTCGGTATCGCGGTCCGAACCCAGGAACTGGGCCTTGACCGTGCGCCCGTCGGCCAGTGTCACCTGCACGTCATCGGCGTTCTCGATCACATGGTGGTTGGTCAGTACCAGGCCTTCCTTGGCGTCGATGATCACGCCGGAGCCGAGCGATTCGTTGATGCGTTCCTGCGGGATGTCCGGGAACAGGCGGCGGAAGAACGGGTCGTTGAAGAAGGGATTGCGTACGCGAACCACCTGCTTGGTGTTGACGCTGACCACCGCCGGCATCGCCTTCTCCAGCATTGGTGCCAGTGACGGTACCGCCGCCTGTCCGGCCACCGAGGCCGGCAACGCTGCGGTGGTCGGTAGGACCGCCGGCAGCGGCGCGGCGTCGGCACGGTTGTCCAGGTGGGCATTGATGCCGGTGGCAACGAAGCCACCGAAGGCGGCGGCGATTGCGAGCGTGAGCAGGGTGGGAAGCGGTCGCATGGGAGTCGGTTCGCTGGCGTGGGTGGGGCCGTTCGGGCCTACGGTAAAACAAGCTGAATGAGTGTGTCGCGATCTGGATAAATGCGCCATGAAAACGGGTGCCTCGAAGGGGGGAGCGCAGGGGCCAGGAACGCGCTTGTGGCGACACCCGGGCAGGTGATGGGTGCGCCACTCAACGCCAACGCGCGCCGCACTGGCACAGGCGGATACTTGCGCAGTTCCGCGCAGGCGGGTGCCGCAATGCGCCACGATGGATGCCGGAGGCGGCATCCGTGCACGTGCGCGCGACGACGGCCAGACAATGCTGGGTTCGCGTGGCGCAGCACTGAAAAAAAGGGGTTTGCTGCGAACCGCAGGCGGCAACGGGCACTGCTGCGTACACCATCGGCGTCGCAACAGATGCGATTGCTGGCATATGCCCCGTTCCACGATCGTCAATGTCGGTATAGCATCGCCCCGTTTTGATACTTAAGGCCCGCAGGAGGGCAACATGAGCAACGGTAATGGTGTGTCGGTCGTGACCGACGCTGTCGAGAACGTGAAAGAAACCGCCACCAACGTCGGCGAGACCATCGCCCACGCCGCCGAAGACGCAGTGAAGTCGGTCAAGAAGACCGTCAAGCGCGCGAGCAAGGCTGCCGGTACCCGCGTTGCCAAGGCCAAGAAGGCCGTGGCCAAGGTCGAGAAGACCGTTGCCAAGAAGGCCGAGAAGGCTGCCAAGTCGGTCGGCAAGACGGTTGCCAACGCCAAGAAGAAGCTGGAAGCGGCCAAGAAGAACGCCAAGGCCGAAGCTGCTGCCCTGAAGAAGGAAGTGGCGAAGAAGAGGGCGGCTGCGGGCAAGGCCGTGACCAAGAAGGCCGCCGCTGCCAAGAAGACCACCAAGGCCGCCACCAAGGCTGCCGGCAAGAAGGTCGCCACCGTGAAGAAGGCCGCCACCAAGAAGGCTGCTGTCGCGAAGAAGACCGTTGCCAAGAAGACCGCGGCCGCCAAGAAGGTGGTTGGCAAGAAGGTCGCCACCGCCAAGAAGGCTGTGGCCAAGAAGACCGTCGCCGCCAAGAAGGCAGTGGCTGCGAAGAAGGTTGTCGGCAAGAAGGCTGCCGCCACCAGGAAGGTCGCCACCAGGAAGACCGCCGCCGCCAAGAAGGTTGTCGGCAAGAAGGCTGCCGTCGCCAAGAAGGCCGTTGCCAAGAAGACCACTGCTGCCAAGAAGGCTGTCGGCAAGAAGGTCGCCGCGACCCGCAAGACCGTGGCCAGGAAGGCTGCACCGCTGAAGAAGGTCGCCGCCAAGAAGGCTCCGGCCAAGAAGGCTGTTGCCAAGAAGGCCCCGGCCAAGGCCGTGCGCAAGGTCGCCAAGCGCAAGTAATCGCGCCGTGACCGAAGGCCCTGCCGCCCACCGGGTGGTGGGGCCTTTCGCGTTTTCGGGGCGCGGTCTGGGGCAAGATGCAGATTCTTCCCGCCGGAGCCCCACCATGCGCGGTATCGATTTCAGTTCCTGGCAGGGCGTGCTGTCCACGTTGGCCGGCCTGGTCCTGATCACCCTGCTGGGCGTGGGCATCCGCCTGCTGGTGATGCAGACCCTGCAGCAGCGTCGCGAGCGCGAGAACCGGCAGATCAACGAGCGGCTGCGCACGCTGATGGCGGCCTACAAGACCCTGGGCGGTTCATTCACTGGTGAACTGGGCGTGGATCCCAGCCATCGCCGCGATCTGCGCCAGCGCGAAGCGGCCGAAGGCATCGCCGAACCGCGTTCGGATCGAACGCGCCGCATCCGCGATGCGGTCGAGGCCGCGCTCTCGGACATCCTGTTGCTGGGCACCGACGAACAGGTGCGACTGGCGGCGCGTGCCGCCAACGAACTGGCACAGGGGCGGCCGGTGCATATCCACGAACTGGTGGTCTCGCTGCGCGACTTCGTGCGCGAAGCGCTGGATCTGGCGCCGATTCCTGCCGACCTGCGGATTCCGCCGCAGGGGCCGACCCGCCCCGCGGCCAGTGGTGGCGGCAAGGGGCGCAACGATGGCGATGCCAAGGGCGGCCGTGCGGGTGGTGGCGGAGGTGGGGGCGGCGGAATGGGCGCTGGCATGGGCGGCATGGGCCTCGGAGCCGGCGCCGCACTGGGCGCCGGCCATGCCACTGCCAGCGATGAAATGGACGCGCGCTGAGCACGTCCGCCGGGTTCAGCGGGTCAGCTCGTAGATCGGCACGAAGCCGCCGTAGATCATCCGCGCGCCGTCAAACGGCATCGGATTCTTCGTTGGATCAAACCGCGGGTCTTCCATCATCTTCTTCATCCCGGCGTCGCGGGTCGGTTTGTCGGGCCATTCGATCCAGGAAAACACCACCGTCTCGTCCGGCGTGGCTTTCACCGCGCCGAAGAAGTCGGTGGTCTTGCCGTGCGGCACGTCATCGCCCCAGCACTCGACCACGCGCAGTGCGCCGTACTCGATGAAGACCGGATCTCCTGTGCGTGCATGGGCGAGGAACTTCTCCTTGTTGGCGGTGGGCACCGCCAGGACGAAACCATCGATGTAGCTCATTGCCTGCCTCCGGATGGACCGTGCCACATGCACGGCCTTCAAGTAACCGACGAACCCGGGCATCGCGGATCGACATCTGGGGAAAGGTGGGTGAAAGCTGGAAGCAGAATGCACGCGCGCCGCGCGCGTATGCCAGAGCCAGCCTGAATCAAGCCAGAAAATTCAGCAATGCGAAGACCGCTGTTTTCAGGGAGCGTTGTGGCGAATAACGGAGAATTTACATTCCCGATGCGATGGCGCCTTGGCGCTGCTGCACACCATAAGAAAGTAAAGGTGTACCCCCATGAAGAATTCGCTGATTGCTCTGGCCCTGGCCGCTGCCCTGCCGTTCACCGCCTCGGCTGCTGAGAACCTGTCCTACAACTACGCCGAAGCCGACTACGCCAAGACCGACGTTGAAGGCATCAAGGCCGACGGCTGGGGCGTGAAGGGTTCGTACGGCTTCCTGCCGAACTTCCACGCCTTCGGCGAGTACAGCCGCCAGGAAATCGACCACACCAACCTGAAGGTTGACCAGTGGAAGGTCGGTGCCGGCTACAACGTCGAAATCGCCCCGACCACCGACTTCGTTGCCCGCGTCGCCTACCAGAAGTTCGACCCGAAGCACGGCCTGGACTTCAACGGCTACAGCGCTGAAGCCGGTATCCGCACCGCCTTCGGTGCCCACGCCGAGGTCTACGGCATGGTCGGCTACGAAGATTTCTCGAAGAAGCACGGCATCAACCCGGAAGGCCAGTGGTACGGCCGCCTGGGTGGCCAGGTCAAGCTGAACCAGAACTGGGGCCTGAACGGCGAACTGAAGATGAACCGCGACGGCGACAAGGAATACACCGTCGGCCCGCGCTTCAGCTGGTAATTGCTGTTCCGGCGCGCCTGCGCGCTGGAGAAGTCTCGACAGGCCCGGCTCTTGCCGGGCCTGTTGCGTTTGTGGCCGCGCGAAACAAAATGCCGTCTGACTGGTGGCGCACGCGGGCCGAGCATTGCAAGGAATTGGATTCCGCCGCTGCGGGCACCGGCCTACGGTGGATGCCCCATGTTGCCTGGACATGCCGCGATGCCGCCCACTCGCCCGCCCCTGCTGCCTGATCGGCCATGCCGCCTGGCGCTGCTGGACCCGCATCCTGTGCTGCGGTTGGGCGTGGAAGTGCTGCTCCGCCAACACAGTGGTGTGCAGGTGCGCGTGAGCCTGTCCAGCGAGGCGCACCTGCTGCAGCTGCTGGAGCGCAGCCCGAGGTGTGTCGACCTGCTGCTGATCGATGCGCTGCCGATGGGCGACCTGGGCGATGGATTGGCCCTGCTGCGCGTGCTGTCGCAGCGCTGGCCGGCGCTGCCGGTGCTGGTGCTCTCGGCGCACTGCAACGCCAGCACGGTGACCACCGCGATGCGAGCCGGCGCGCGCGGCTTCCTGTCCAAGTCGATGCCACCGGAGACGTTGCTGCGCGCCATTGACGTGATCGCCCGTGGCGGCCGCTTCGTGCCACCGGAACTGCGTGAGGAGCTGAAGCTGCCACGCACACGCCGGGTATCTGCACCGGTGCTCGCGCCGCTGAGCCAGCGCGAGCGTGAAGTGCTCGGCTTGGTGCTGAAGGGCGTGAGCACCAGTGAAATGGCCCTGCGCTCAGGGCGCTCGGCCAGCACCATCAGCTCGCAGAAGACGTCGGCCTACCGCAAGCTCGGCATTCGTGGCGACGGCGACCTGTTCCGCTTCCGCCACCTGCTGGAATGCGGCTGAGCGGCCTTACTCGCCCTGGTACTGCTTCTCTTCCACCAGCGCTGAACCGGCCACGCGGTTGATCTCGTTCTTCACCTGCACCCGCTCGCCATTGGTGCCATAGACACCGCGTGCCAGCTGGATGAACGCATCGTCGAATACCTGGGCCGCTTCCTTGTCGCGCAGCTGGTCCTGGATGTCCCACATGCGCTCGTTGATCGCCTTCAGCTGCTGCTTCAGCGCGTCCAATGCCGGCTGCGCCTGCAGCTGCTGCTGCAGCAAGGGCAACAGGCCATCCAGTTCGGTGCGCACGTTGGCCAGCTTGGCAGCATCATCGATGCGCTCGGCCTTGATCTCGAGAATGGTGATCTTGTCGATCAGCTCGCCGATCGATACCGGGGTCAGGATGGCGTCCACGTGATTGGTTCCTGGAAACAAGGCGCCATGATACCGCGCGGCTGGCGCGCAGCCTCCATCCACGGGATTTACGCCGAATTTGCGCCGCTGGCCGGGCAGCACCCTCGATCCGTTACGGCGGCGCGCCCGACACTGCCGTCCCGGCGGCGCGACCGCCTTCGACAAGGAACACAGTGCAGTGAACAGCAAGGGGATGATGGCGGCGCTGGTGGCCGCCCTGGCAGGGCTGCTCGGGATCGGCAGCGCGCAGGCACAGGTGCAGGCCAGTGGCAGTGCTGCATTGACCAGCGACTACGTGTGGCGTGGCAGCTCGCAGAGCGATGGCGACCCGGCGGTGCAGGCCGGCGCGAAGGCCTCGATCCCGTCGGGATGGTACGCCAGCGTGTGGGGGTCGAACGTTTCGTTCAAACCGGACAATGGCGCGCGCAGCGAGTTCGACCTGGTGGCCGGCTGGTCCGGCGCACTGGCGCCGGCCTGGAACCTGGATGCGAACCTGACCCGCTACGTGTACCCGGGCACCGGCCGCACGCTGGACTGGACCGAACTCAACACCACGTTGACCTGGAAGCAGCGTGCCTGGCTGCAGGTCGCCCATTCCAGCGATGCACTGGCCGGTGGCCATCGCGGCACCTATGCCCAGCTGGGAGTGCGTGTGCCGCTGCACGAACGCGTCCGCCTGGAAGCGGCGGTGGGCCAGTACTGGCTGGCCACCGCGCAGGGCCCGGACTACCTGCATGGCCAGCTCAGTGCCATTGCCACGCTGGCCCCGGCATGGGAGCTGCGTGCCACCGTGCACGACACCGACAACGCGGCCAAGCGCCTGTTCCCGGGTAACGCCGGTGGGCGCTGGGAGCTGGCGCTGCAGGGCAGTTTCTAATTCGACGATGCCGCCTGGCGCGCACGCAGCGCGCCGGGCAGCCACAGCAGCAGGGCCAGCACGGCCACGGCGGCACCGGCCACGCAGACGCCGGTCCAGCCGAAGCGCTGGTAGACCTGTGCAGACAGCAGCGAGCCCAGCGAGCCGCCGATGAAATAGCCGGTCATGTAGCCGGCATTGAGGCGGTTGCGTGCCGCAGGCTGCAGCGCATAGATCAGGTTCTGGTTGCTGACATGCAGCAGCTGCGCGGCCAGGTCCAGCACCACCACGCCGACCAGCAGCGCCAGCAGCGAGTGGGCCGACAGCCCCAGTGGCAGCCACGACAGCAGCAACAGCGCCAGTGCAATGGCGGTGGCACGTCCGGTCTGGCCACGGTCGGACATGCGGCCAGCCAGCCCCGCCGCCAGCGTGCCGGCCGCACCGACCAGCCCGAACAGGCCGATGGTGGCGTCGCTGTAGGCGTACGGCGGCTGTGCCAGCAGGAACGCGAGCGGGGTCCAGAAGATCGCGAACATGGCGAAGCTGCAGGCCCCCAGCAGCGTGCGCTGGCGCAGCACCGGTTCCTGCACGAACAGTTCGCCAATGGAGCGCAGCAATGCGAAATAGCCCAGGCCGGCGCTGTGGTGGAAGCGCGGCAGGCCGCGCTGCAATGCCAGTGCGGTCAGCACCAGGGTGGCAGCGGCGATCGCATACACCAGGCGCCAGTCGCCCAGGCTGGAAAGCAGGCCGGCCACGGTGCGCGCCAGCAGGATGCCCAGCAGCAGGCCACTCATCAATGTTCCGACCACGCGGCCACGGTGTTCCGGCGCGGCCAGCGTGGCGGCGAACGGCACCAGCACCTGGGCCACCACCGAAAACAGGCCGGTGATCGCGGTGCCCACCAGCAGCCAGGTCAGCGACGGTGCGCAGGCACTGATCACCAGTCCACCCGCCGACAGCAGGCTCATCACCACGATCAGGCGGCGGCGTTCGAACAGGTCACCCAGTGGCACCAGCAGGATCAAGCCGGCGGCATAGCTCAGCTGCGCGGCGGTAACCACCATGCCGACCTGGCCGAACGGCACGCCGAAGGCGTCGGCGATGGTGTGCAGCAGCGGTTGCGCATAGTAGTTGCTGGCCACGGCCACGCCGGTGGCGACCGACATCAGCAGCACCTGCCAGCGCTGCAGAGGGGGAAGGGACGGGTTCACGCGATGTTCCAGGAAACGGGGGGCACAGTGTCCGCCTGCTGCGAGCATGATGGAAATGAATCATCATCATCCGAGCCATCTGAAAACAAGATAGTTGTATGAACCTCAAGCAGCTCGAATTCGCCGTGGCGCTGGCCGAAGAGGGCAATTTCACCCGTGCCGCCGAGCGCTGCCACGTGGTGCAATCCGCGCTCAGCCACCAGATCGCCTACCTGGAACAGGAACTGGGTGCCACGCTGTTCGAGCGCCTGCCGCGCCAGGTGCGGGCCACCGCCGCCGGCGAGGCGTTGCTGGTGCACGCACGCCAGGTGCTGGCCAGCCTGCGCCACCTGCGCGCCGACGTGGCCGCCGTCAGTGGCGAAGTGCGTGGGTTGCTGGCCATCGGGCAGATTTCCTCGCTGACCGACATCGACGTTGTGGCGATGCTGGCGGCCTTCCAGCGCGTGCACCCGCAGGTGGAGTTCCAGTTGCGCGTAGACAAGAGCGAGGACCTGATCGCGCAGGTACAGTCGCGCGCGCTGGATGTGGCACTGGTCGGCCTGGCGCCTTCGGCAGCGCTGGACGGTGTCTGCCACCAGGTGCTGCAGGAGGAGGATCTGGTAGCGGTACTGGCGCCATCGCACCGGCTGGCCGGGCGCAAGCGGCTGCCATTGACCGCACTGCAGGATGAAGCACTGGTCGACTTCCCGCGCGGCACCGGCGCACGCCGGCAGACCGATGATGCTTTTGCCGCAGCCGGACTGCCGCACACGGTCCGTTTCGAGGTCAACCTGATGGAACTGGTCGAGCGCTTCGTCCGCCATGGGTTGGCGGTCGGCATCGTGCCGGCATTGATCGCCGATGGGTTCCAGGGCGTGGTGCAGATTCCGCTGCAGCCGACCCCGACCCGGCGCGTGCACCTGGTCTGGCAGCGCCTGCCGACCAGCGGCGCGGGCGTTCGTCGACGCCGTGCTCAGCCGCGCAGGCGCAGGCTCAGGCCCTTGAGGAAGTTGCGCAGCATCTGGTCCAGGCAACGCCGGTAGTTGGCGTGCCCGGGTTGGCGGAACAGCGCGCCCACTTCCGACTTGGAGACATTGAAACCTGCGCTGGCAAAGATCTCCATCAGGTCCACGTCGCGCAGCTGGAACGCCACGCGCAGCTTCTTCAGCACCAGGTTGTTGTCGATGCGGGTTTCCACTGCGCGCTGCGGCTGGCTCTCGTCGCGGCCACGCAGGTGCACGATCAGGCCGTCGAGGAAGTGCGCCAGCGCGCTGTCGTTCATCGCCTCGAAACCGGCTTCGTCCTCGCGGCGCAGCCAGGCCTTCACCTGCCCGGTATCCACGGCAAAGGCCGGGTCGGCCATCTGGCACAGGGTGACCACGTGCTGGTCACCCAGGTCCAGGGAGTAGCGCACGCTGCGCAGGACATCATTGTTGATCATGGCCCAATTGTACCGGCCCCTGGTGTGTCACCGGACTGTCATCGAACTGCAGCATCGTGAGCACTCGTTCGCTGGGACCCTCGCATGCGCCGGTATCTGTTTTCCGCACTACTGCTCGCCGGCAGCTTCGCTGCCTTCGCCCAGGACCGCTTCGTACCCGTCGAGCGGCGCCTCAGTGCATCCCAACTGGCCGAGGTCGGGCTCAGCCCAGCGCAGTTGCAGGCGTTGAACCGGGTACTGCGCGAGGCAGAGAGCACGGCCGCGTCGACGGCAGCGGTGGCCCCGGTCGCTGCGCCGCTGCCTGCCAATGTGCCGGCACCGGCAGCAATGCATCTGGGCCTGGAAGACGAACCGGTCAGCGCCCGTGTGGTCGGAGAGGTCGCAGGCTGGCAGCCCGGCACGCTGTTCACCCTTGATAACGGCCAGCAATGGCAGGTGATGAAGGGACAGATGAAGCTGCGCAGGGTGTTGCAGTCGCCGCAGATCGCCGTTGTTCCCGGAATTGCCGGGCGCTGGTTCCTGCAGGTCGACGAAGACCTGCCCAAGGCCAGAGTGTTTCGCGTGCGTTGAGCCGGGGGGACGGCAGGACGGCGGGCAACTCAGGACGGGCCGGGAATGCCAGAATGGGCGTCCGGTTTTTCCCCCTGGAGTTGCCTGATGACCCGCACTGTCCTGATTACCGGCGCCACGTCCGGCTTCGGCGCCGCCGCCGTCCACCGCTTCGCCCAGGCCGGCTGGAAAGTGATCGCCACCGGCCGCCGCGGCGAACGCCTGCAGCCGCTGGTAGAGCGCTACGGCAAGGACGTGGTGCATGCCGCCGCCTTCGACATCCGCGATGCGGTGGCGATGGAGGCGGCCCTGCTGGCGCTGCCGCCGGCCTTTGGCGAGATCGACCTGCTGGTCAACAACGCCGGCCTGGCGCAGGGCACCGCGCCGGCACAGAGCGCCACGCTGTCGGACTGGACCACGATGATCGACACCAACATCACCGCGCTGGTGACCCTGACCCACCGCCTGCTGCCGCAGCTGGTGGAGCGCAAGGGCGCGATCATCAACATCTCGTCGGTGGCCGGCGTCTACCCGTACCCGGGTGGCAACGCCTACGGTGGCACCAAGGCCTTCGTCAGCCAGTTCTCGCTGGGCCTGCGTTCGGACCTGCACGGCACCGGCGTGCGTGTGACCACGATCGAGCCGGGCATGGCCGAAACCGAATTCACCGTGGTACGTACCCATGGCGACCAGAACGCCTCGGACAAGCTGTACAGCGGCGCCAACCCGATGACCGCCGAAGACATCGCCGAGCAGATCTTCTGGGTGGCCAGCCTGCCGCCGCACCTGAACATCAACCGGCTGGAGCTGATGCCGGTCAGCCAGTCGTTCGCCGGATTCCAGGTCGCCCGCGAGGGCTGACCGGAGTCGTATCGCTTTTTGTGGAGTCGAGCCATGCTCGACTGCATTCAACGGCAGTCGAGCATGGCTCGACTCTGCAGAAACAAGAAAGCCGGGCACTGCCCGGCTTTTTCATTCACATCGGCAGGCTTACTGCGCCTTGATCGCCATCGCCTGCAGGCCGGTGCCATCCAGCTTCTGCTTGGCTTCGGACAACTCGCCGGCACTGCCGTACGGGCCCATGCGCACGCGGTACACGGTCTTGCCGTTGATCTGCGCCGACTCCACGCGTGCCGCCAGGCCCATCATGGCCAGCTTGGCCTTGGTGGCTTCGGCGTCACCGGAAGCACCGAAGGCTCCTGCCTGCAGGATGTAGCGGGCGTTGTCGGCGGCCGCCGGTGCAGCTGCGGACGCCGGCGGTGCCGACGTGGCGGGCGCGCTTTCCGCGCGCGGCGCTGGAGTGGCGGCCGCCGTGCTGGCCGACGGGGTTGCCGCGGCCGGGTGCTCGCTCAGCGGTGCCGGCAGCGGACGGTTGGTCGCGGTTACCGGCGCGGTGCTTGCGACGCTGGCCGTTGCGGTCGGTGCCGGCGTGGCCGTGCTTGCCGGAGGTACCGGCCTGCCCTCCAGCGCGGCCTGCGCGCGCGACGCTTCGGCCTTGGCCCGGCGCTGATCCTCGGCGCGCGCGCTGGCGGCCAGTTCGGCGTCGGACATTTCCACTTCCTTGCCCGGCAGCAGGGTGTAGAAGTCGTACTGCGTCGCGGCGGGCTTCTCCGGTTCGGCCGGCTTCGGCGTGGCCGGCTGCGCGGCCGGCTGGCTGCCGACATCGCTGTCGGCATCAGCGACCGGGGCCGGCTGCGCGTTCGGGTTCGGCTGCGGACCGGCACGCAGGAAGCCATCGCCTTCGCCCTTGAACAGGTTCGGCGCCGCCAGGAACACCACGGCGGCGATCGCCACACCGGCCACCAGCCACACCCATCCGGGGGTGCCCTGGCTGCTGCTGTTGCGTCGTGCCTGGGTTTTGCCGCGTCGTGCTGCCATGTGTACTGCGTCTCCTGATGCTTACATTTTTTCCGGGGCACTCACGCCCAGGAGTTCGAGGCCGTTGGCCAGCACCTGGCGCGCCGCGCAGGCCAGGGTCAGCTTGGCGTTGCGATCGGTGGCGTCGTCCACCAGCACCGGCGTCCCGTGATACCACGTGTGGAAGGCATGCGCCAATTCACGCAGGTACTGCGCCACCAGGTGCGGCTCCAGCGCCACGCCAGCCGCTTCCACCACTTCCGGATACCGCGAGATCTCGTTCATCAACCCCAGCGAGGCATCGTCGGCCAGGCGGCCCAGATTGGCCAGGCCATTGCCCTGCTCGTACACCAGGCCCTTTTCCTGGGCCTGGCGCAGCAGGCTGCAGACGCGGGCGTGCGCGTACTGCACGTAGAACACCGGATTGTCGTTGCTCTGCTGGCGGGCCAGGTCGATGTCGAAGGTCAGCTGCGAATCGGGCTTGCGCGCGATCAGGAACCAGCGGGTCGCATCGCGGCCGGCCTCCTCGATCAGGTCGCGCAGGGTGAAGTAGCTGCCGGCACGCTTGGACAGCTTCACTTCCTCGCCGCCGCGCATGACGGTGACCATCTGGTGCAGCACGTATTCCGGCCAGCCCTGCGGGATGCCCACTTCCAGCGCCTGCAGGCCGGCGCGCACGCGCGCCAGCGAGCCGTGGTGGTCGGCGCCCAGTTCGGTGATCGCGCGCTCGTAGCCGCGCTGCCACTTGGACAGGTGGTAGGCCACGTCCGGCACGAAGTAGGTGAAGGTGCCGTCGGACTTGCGCATCACGCGGTCCTTGTCGTCACCGAAATCGGTGCTGCGCAGCCACAGCGCGCCGCCTTCCTCGTAGGTGTGCCCGGAGGCCTGCAGCTTGGCCACGGCCTCGGCGACCTTGCCATCGGCGTACAGCGAGCTTTCCAGGAAGTAGATGTCGAAGTCGACGCCGAAGGCGGCCAGGTCCAGGTTCTGCTCGTTGCGCAGGTAGGCCACGGCAAAGCGACGGATCGCCTGCATGTCGTCCGGGTCCTTGGCGCCGACCACCAGCGTGCCTTCCAGGTCAACGCTGGCGCCGGCCATGTAGGCGCGGGCAACATCGGCGATGTACTCACCGCGGTAGCCGCCTTCCGGCCAGCCTTCCTGGTCCGGCGCAATGCCCTTCACGCGGGCCTGCACCGACAGTGCCAGGTTCTCGATCTGCACGCCGGCGTCGTTGTAGTAGAACTCGCGCTTGGCGTTCCAGCCGTTGGCATCGAGCACGCGGGCCACGCAGTCGCCGATCGCCGCCGCGCGGCCATGGCCGACATGCAGCGGGCCGGTCGGGTTGGCCGACACGTACTCCACGCCCACCGTGCGGCCATTGCCGGACAGGTTGCGGCCGTAGTCGTGGGCTTCCTTGATGACCGACGCGGCTTCGCGCTGGTACGCAGCCGGAGCCAGGTGGAAGTTGATGAAGCCGGGGCCGGCGATCTCGACCTTGCTGACGTCCTCGCTGCGCGGCAGCGCCTCGACCAGCGCCTGAGCCAGTGCGCGCGGATTGCTGCGCGCGGCCTTGGCCAGCAGCATCGCGGCGTTGGTGGCGAAGTCGCCATGGTCACGGGTCTTCGGGCGCTCGACCACGAAGTCCGGCGGCAGGGAGTCGGCGGGCAGGGTGCCATTGGCGCGCAAGGCTTCGATGCCTTGGCTGATCAGGGCGCGGAGGAGATTTTTCACGAGGCCTGCTGTGAGAATGAGCGGCGGAATCGCCCATTTTAGCGCAGATACCCGCGCCCACGCTGACCAGAACATGCGTGTGGGGGCGGCCGATGGCGCCTGAAGGGGCCGCGCTCAGCCGAACAGGCGTGGCTGGGGCGGGGACAGCAGGCCCCGTTCAGCAAACGAAACGGGGCGGCCTTCGCCGACCACGAAGTGGTCCAGCAGGCGTACGTCCACCAGTGCCAGCGCCTGCTGCAGTTCATCGGTGATCCGGGTATCGGCGCCGGAGGGTTCCGGGTCGCCGGAGGGGTGGTTGTGGCTGAGGATCACCGCTGCGGCATTGTGCAGCAGGGCTCGCCGCACCACCTCGCGGGGGTAGACCGGGGCGGCATTGATGGTGCCCTGGAACAGTTCCTCGCAGGCGATCAGCCGGTGGCGGTTGTCCAGGAACAGCGCCATGAAGATCTCGCGGGCCTGGCCGCGCAGGCGGTGCTGCAGGTAGCGGCCGACTGCGGCCGGATTGTTGCCGACCGCCTCGCCCTGCTGAAGCTCGGCGGCCAGGTAGCGATGGGCCAGTTCCAGGCCGGCGGCCAGTGCACAGCTTCGTGCCGGCCCCAGCCCCGGCAACCGGGCCAGCTCGCGGGCCGGGCGGTCCAGCAGCACACGCAGGGGGCCATGCGCCTGCAGCAGGTCGCGGGCGGTCTGCACCGCGTCGCGTCCACCGAAGCCAGAGCCGAGGAACAGCGCCAGCAGTTCTGCGTCGGACAACGTGGCGGGGCCGCGGGCGATCAACTTCTCGCGGGGACGTTCCTGCTCGGGCCAGTCATGGATGGGCATGCCTGCATCATCGCCAGCGCGGGTGATGCGTCCCATCAGGGCAGGGCGCACGCCCGGGTAGGCTGTTGCCTCAGTCGCGTCGCGACTGCAGATAGGCGAACAGCTCCTGATTGTTCTGCAGCCCCAGCTTGCGCTTGGCTTCGGCCTTCTGCCGGCTGATCGTTTTCGGGCTGCGGCCGCAGTGGACGGCGATGGCGTTCACTTTCAGTCCGGCGGCCAACAGGTCCAGCACTTCCTGTTCGCGGGCCGACAGCGCCGCCGGCTCACGCGCGAACATCAGGTCGCGCGCCTGCAGGTGGTGGCGCAGCTGCTGCGAGACGAACACCTGCCCGGCCATGGCCGCGTTCAGGGCCTGCGGCAACTCGCCGAAATCGGCGCACTTGTCCACCAGGCCACTGACACCTTCACGCAGCAGGCCATCGAGCAGGCCGGGGTGACGGGCGCCGGTAAGCACCACCACGGGCATGCCCGGGTGGCGTGCGCGCAGCTCAGCGATCAGTTCCGGGCCATCCGGGCCGGTGCCCGGCATGGAGAGGTCGGTCAGCACCGCGTCGCAGCCGTGGTGCTCGACCAGCTGCAGCAGCTGGGCGCCGTCACGCGCGCTGCCGACGACCTCCATCAGATGGGTCTGCAGCACGATGCGGATGCCGTGCAGGACGACGGGATGGTCGTCGGCGATGATGATGCGCGGGTGCACGCGGAATCCTCGAAAAGCGAAGCGGCACACCTGCGGTGGCCACCGACGATTCTGCAAACGTGGCCGGGCAACAGGTATAGGAAAGTTCCGAATCGCAGTGTCTTGAACCCCGGAAGCGTTGTGGCGCAAGTCCCATCTGCTGATAGCCGCCCGCTATGTGTGCCGTGTACCGGGACATTACTGACCATCGGGTAAGCTAATGCCCTCGTTTGCACAGGAATTCCAGGTGGCTGACTCCCCCAACGCTTCCCCCGCGCCGGCCCGCGCGCTGGAAGGCCAGAAACTGCTGTTGTGCGTCGGAGGCGGGATCGCGGCCTACAAGGCCCTGGAGCTGGTGCGGCGCCTGCGCGATGCCGGTGCCCAGGTGCAGGTGGCGATGACCGCCGGTGCCCAGCAGTTCGTCACTCCGCTCAGCTTCCAGGCCCTGTCCGGGCAGCCGACCCGCACCACGCTGTGGGACAGCGCCGCCGAGCAGGCCATGGGCCACATCGAGCTGGCGCGCTGGGCCGACCGCATCGTGGTCGCGCCGGGTACCGCCGATCTGCTGGCGCGGCTGGCCCAAGGCCATGCCGATGACCTGGTCAGCACCCTGTGCCTGGCCAGCACCGCACCGCTGACGATCTGCCCGGCAATGAACCACCGGATGTGGCTGCATCCGGCTACCCAGGCCAACATCGCCCTGCTGCGCCAGCGCGGTGCGCAGGTGATCGGCCCGGTCGATGGCCCGCTGGCCGAAGGTGAATCCGGTCCCGGCCGGCTGGCCGAACCGGGCGACATCGTGGCCGCGCTGGTGGCCAATGGCGGTACCGCTGCGACGGTTGCCGCGCCGGAAACCCATGCCCTGCAGGGGTTGCGCCTGCTGATCAGTGCCGGCCCGACCTACGAAGACATCGATCCGGTGCGCTACGTCGGCAACCGCAGCAGCGGCAAGATGGGCTTTGCCCTGGCCGCTGCCGCCGCCGCGCTGGGCGCGCACGTGGTTCTGGTCAGCGGCCCGGTCCAGCTGCCGACGCCACCGGGCGTGCAGCGCATCGACGTGCGCTCGGCCGCGCAGATGCGCGATGCCGTACTGAAGTCGCTGCCCGCCGACATCTATATCGGTGCCGCCGCGGTGTCCGACTACACCCCGCGCCAGGTCGCCGCGCAGAAGCTGAAGAAGACCGCCGACAGCCAGTCGCTGGTGATCGAGCTGGTGCGCACGCCGGACATCCTGGCCGAAGTCGCCGCGCAGACGCAGTCGCTGAAGCTGGTGGTCGGCTTCGCCGCCGAGACCCACGACGTGGAGAAATATGCACGCGGCAAGCTGATCGACAAGCGCCTGGACCTGGTGATTGCCAACCAGGTCGGCATCAGTGGCGGTGGTTTCGAGAGCGACAACAATGCCGCCACGGCCTTCTGGCAGGACGGTGAACAGGTATTCCCGGCCACCTCCAAGCGCGAACTGGCCGAACAACTGCTGGCGCTGATCGCGCGGAGACTCCAGGCATGACCCAGGCATCCCTTTCCCAACCGCTGCAGGTCAAGCTGCTCGATCCGCGCTTCGGCGACAGCTGGCCGCTGCCGGCCTACGCCACCGAAGCCAGCGCCGGCATGGACCTGCGCGCCGCGCTGGATACCGCGCTGACCCTGCAGCCGGGCGACACCGCGCTGGTGCCCAGCGGCCTGGCCATCCACATTGCCGACCCGAACCTGTGCGCGGTGATCCTGCCGCGTTCGGGGCTGGGCCATCGGCATGGCATCGTGCTGGGCAACGGCACCGGCCTGATCGATGCCGACTACCAGGGGCCGCTGCTGATCAGCGTCTGGAACCGTGGCCGCGAGGCCTTCACCATCGAGCCCGGCGATCGCATCGCGCAGCTGGTGGTGGTTCCGATTGCCCGCGTCAGCCTGCAGGTGGTGGATACTTTCACCGACAGCGTGCGGGGCACGGGTGGATTCGGCCATACCGGGGTGCGTTGACAGGGGACATCGATGAGCGGCATCGGGGAAGGACAGCGGGGACGGTCGTTGGGTCGCAGTGCACCACTACTGGGGGTGCTGCTGATCCTGCTGGCCGGCTGGTTCGGATGGAGCGCGGTGCAGCAATGGCGGCAGGAGGCCAACGGCCAGGCGCTGGAAGAAGCGCGCGACCAGGCCGTGCAGGGCCTGCAGCAGGCCGCTGCAGGCCAGTTGCAGCAGCTGCAGCAGCAGTTGAAGAACGATCGCGTGCAGCAGGCGCTGCAGGCCGGCGATGCTGCTGCAGCGGCGCTGGCCGTGCGCGAGAGCTGGACCGGGGTTGAGCAGGTCGAGGTGCTGACGGCCGATCTGGCCAACGCCTATGCCGATCCGGCCACCTTCGGGTATGCACGCCTGGCTCTGCTGGAAGCGGCGGTGGCTGAGGGCAAACCCAGCCTGCGCGTCGTCCGCGATGGTGGCGGCAATCGCCTGGGCCTGGCCGCGCCGGTGCAGCTGGGCAGCCTGGGGCCGGCCGTGATCTATGTCCGCCAGCCGCTGCTGCGGCTGACCTCGCCGCTGGACCAGGTGCGTGCGCCGTCCGCAGGCTTCCTTGGCCTGCGCCAGGGTGGGTTCGATCTGGTCACCCAGGGCGACGCGGGCCTGTCCGAAAGTGCCGAAGCGCTGGCGCGCCCGGTTGCAGGCACGCCGCTGCGGCTGGTCGCGTCGGTGCCGAATGTCGACGCCGGTCCGTTGGGCCTGGGCGCGCTGGCCAGCGCCATTGTGGCGTTGCTGCTGGCGTTCATTGCCGTGTTGCTGGTGGTGGGACGTGACCGACTGCCGAAGTCGCTGCCCTTGCCGCGCCGCGCCGCAGCGTCCGAGGCCGACCATGGCCCGACCCTGAGCGAGAGCCTGCAGCAGGCGCCGCCACCCGTGGCCGCTGTGACCGGCAGTGGCGATGCCACGCCACCGCCGCCCCCGCCGGTGCCGGCCGAGGAGCTGGCCGCCGGCATCTTCCGCGCTTATGACATCCGCGGCGTGGTGGGCAGTGAACTGACACCGAAGACCGCGGCGCTGATCGGCCAGGCCATCGGCACCGTGGCACTGGAGCAGGGCCTGCGCGAGGTGGTGATCGGTCGCGATGGCCGCCTGTCCGGACCCGAGCTGACGGCCGGGCTGGCCGAGGGCCTGCGCCGTGCCGGCTGCGCGGTGATCGACATCGGCCTGGCGCCGACCCCGCTCGTGTACTACGCCGCCTTCCATCTGCGTACCGGCACCTGCGTGGCAGTCACCGGCAGCCACAATCCGCCCGAGTACAACGGCTTCAAGGTGGTCATTGGCGGCGAGACGCTGTCCGGCGATGCCATCACCGATCTCTACCAGCGCATCGTCGAGGGCCGCCTGGTGCAGGCCGCCGAGCCCGGTGACTACCAGCAGCGCGATGTCAGTGCCGACTACATCCAGCGCATCGCCGATGACGTGCAGCTGGACCGCCCGCTGAAGGTCGTGGCCGATGCCGGCAATGGCGTGGCCGGCGCACTGGCGCCGCAGCTGCTGGAAGCGATCGGCGCCGACGTCATTCCGCTGTACTGCGATGTCGACGGTACCTTCCCCAACCATCATCCCGACCCGAGCGAACCGGCCAACCTGGAAGACCTGGTGCAGACGGTCAAGCGCTTTGGCGCCGATCTCGGCGTGGCCTTCGATGGCGACGGCGACCGGCTGGGCGTGGTGACCGGCGAAGGCCGGATCATCTACGCCGATCGCCTGCTGATGCTGTTCGCTGCCGATGTGTTGATGCGCAATCCGGGCGCGATGGTGATCTACGACGTGAAGTGCACCGGCAAGCTGTCCGACCACGTGCTGCGCAACGGTGGCAGCCCGCTGATGTGGAAGACCGGGCATTCGCTGATGAAGGCGAAGATGCGCGAGACCGATGCCGAGCTGGCCGGCGAGATGAGCGGCCACTTCTTCTTCAAGGAACGCTGGTTCGGTTTCGACGACGGTCTGTACGCCGCTGCGCGCCTGCTGGAGATCCTGGCCCAGCGCGAGGAAACCCCGGACGAGGTGCTGGGCGAACTGCCGGAAATGGTCGCCACGCCGGAGCTGAAGGTACCGGTGGCCGACGGGACGCCGCATGCCCTGGTGGCGATGCTGGTGGCGGCGGCGCAATCGCCGGACAACCCGTATGTGGGTGGCCGCCTGTCGACCATCGACGGGCTGCGCGTGGACTTCGCCGATGGCTGGGGCCTGGTGCGTGCCTCCAACACCACGCCGGTGCTGGTGCTGCGCTTCGAAGGCAACGACGAGGCCGCACTGGAACGCATCCAGGCCCTGTTCCGCAGCCAGCTGCAACCAGTGCTGGGCGATACCCCGCTGGGGTTCTGACCCCTTTGGACGCTGCAGCAGAATGGGTAGTGCCGGCCGCTGGCCGGCAATTGGGCTTGCCGGCCAGCGGCCGGCACTACCCCTTGAACCGCAACCCCACGCCCGGCTCGGTGAACAGGTAGCGCGAATCCAGCGCCGAATCGCCCAGCTTGTGCCGCAGCTTGCCGACCAGGATGCGCAGGTAGTGGGTGTCGTGCTGGTGGGTCGGCCCCCAGATCTCCTGCAGGATCTGCGGCTGGGTCACCACCCGCCCGGCATTGCGCAGCAGCAGCGACAGCAGCGCGTATTCCTTGCGGGTCAACGCCACCGGTTCACCCTGCAGGGCGACTTCGCGACGCACCAGGTCCACGTGCAGGTGGCCATCGTCGAACACCGGCGGCGTGCCATCGGTCGGCACGCTGCGCGTGCGCAGCAGCGCCCGCACCCGCGCCATCAGCTCCTGCGTGCCGAATGGCTTGGTCACGTAGTCGTTGGCGCCGGTATCCAGTGCGCGCACCTTCTCGGCTTCGCCGGCGCGCACGGTCAGCATGATCACCGGCACCTGGCTCCACTGGCGCAGCTGTTCCAGTACTTCGTGGCCTTCCATGTCCGGCAGGCCGATATCCAGGATCACCAGGTCCATGTCCTCGCTGGCGGCCAGCTGCAGGCCTTCCTGGCCGGTGGCGGCCTGCCGCACCTGATAGCCCTGCGCGCGCAGGCTGATGTCCAGGAACCGGCGGATCTGGGTTTCATCATCGATCACCAGCACGCGCGCGGCCGGCACGCTGGCATCAATCGGGGTCGGGCTCATCGTGGGAGGCTGGCTTGAGCAGGGGCAGGGTGATGCGGATCAGGGTACCGCGACCGTCGCGTCCGGGCAGCGCCTGCACGCTGCCGCCATGTGCGCCGATCATGCCCTGGCAGATGGTCAGGCCCAGGCCGGTGCCGTGGCGGCCTCGGTCGCCACGCTCGACGCTGTAGAACATGTCGAAGATGCGCGCGCGCTCGTCATCGGGAATGCCGGGGCCGGCATCGATCACGTCGATGCGCAGCTGGCCGTCCAGCTCGCGCGCCTGTACCTGCACGGCGGCGTCGGGCGGCGAGAACTTGGCCGCGTTCTCCATCACGTTGAACACGGCCTGTTCGACCAGCGCCGGATGCACCCAGATCGGTGCCAGCGTGGCTGGGATGTCCAGCTCCAGCCGCACCTTTGGCTGGTAGCGCTGCAGGCGCCGTGCCGCCGAGCCGATCAGTTCGTCCACGCCGATCCAGTCGCGGTTGATCTTCAGCCCTTCATGACCCAGCCGGGTCATGTCCAGCAGGTTCTGGATGTAGCGGTCCAGGCGCTCGCCCTCGACCAGGATGGTGTCCAGCAGGGCGCGGCGATCAGCCGTATCCATCGCTGCACCGTAGCTGGCCAGGCTGTCGGCCGAACCGATCATCGCCGCCAGTGGCGAGCGCAGGTCGTGCGACACCGAGGAGAGCAGCGCCGAACGCAGCCGCTCGGTCTCGTTGCTGACGTGTGCCTGCTCCAGTTCCGCCACCAGCCGCGTACGCAGCGCGGCCTGTGCGATGTCATCGACCATCGCTTCGGCCAGCTGCCGCTGTTCGGGCAGCAGGCGCGCCTGTGCGCCGGGCAGGTACAGGCCGGCCACGCCGATCGCACGGTCTTCGCCGTCCAGCAGCGGCAGGAACCACCATTGCGCGCCGGCCAGGGTATCGGTGAAACGCCCACTGGGCTGGCCGTGGCGCAGTGCCCAGTCGGCGGCCGCCAGGTCGGTATCGCCAGGCTGGCTGCGGCCACCGGCGGCGGTATCGGTGCCGATCCGCAGCCACGCCGGCACGTCCAGGGCCTGCTCCAGCGCATGCCGGCCCGCCTGTGCCACTTCGCCGTTGCCGGCCGCGCTGGCCAGCTGACGGCCCAGCTGCTGGCGCGCACGCGCATGGCGGTTGGCCGCACGCAGCGCAATCACCTGCATGCGCAGGCGCGAGGCCAGGCGCCCGGCCACCAGTGCCGCAGCCAGGAACAGGAACACGGTGATCACGCCCTGGCGCGCACCGATGGCGAAGGTGAAGCGCGGCGCGATGAACAGGAAGTTGTAGGCCAGGAAGCACAGGATCGCGGCCATCACCGCCACGCTGGCGCGCGTGCGTGCAGCCACCAGCACCACCGCGACGATGAACACCATCGACAGGTCGGCCATGCCCACCCAGTGTTCGGCCAGCCACGCCACCGCACAGGCCAGCGCGGTGGCGATCAGGGCTTGTGCCGGTTCATGACTGATACCGCGCATTGGCGGCAGCAGGCTCTCGCGGCGCGAGCGTGCGCGTGCCTGCGGCGTGCTGATGATGGTGATCTCGTAATGCGCGCCACGCTGGATCAGCTGCTGGGTCAGGGTGCGGTTGAACATCCGCGCCAGCGGCCGTTCGCGGGTCCGGCCCAGCACCAGGGTCGACACGCCGTTGTGTGCGGCATGGTCGAGCAGGGCATCGGCAATGCTCGATCCGTGCAGCAGTTCGGCGTCGCCGCCCAACCGCCGTGCCAGCGCGAAGGCCGCATCGATCTCGCGCCGGGTCGCCTCGTCCTGGCGCCGGCCCTGCACGGTCACTACCGTCCACGGTGCGTCGCGGCGCTCTGCGATGCGCCGCGCCACGCGCACCAGGTATTCGCTCTGGCCGCCCCCGTCGATGGCCACCAGAACGCCGCGACGCAGGGGCAGATTGCTTTCGCCGCGCGCGGCACGGGTTTCGCGCAGGCTGCTGTCGACGCGGTCGGCGGCTTCCTGCATCGCCAGTTCGCGCAGCGCGGTCAGGTTGGCCGGTGAGAAGAACGCCTGCAGTGCCTGTGCCGCCTGTTCGGGCACATAGACCTTGCCCTGCTGCAGGCGAGCGATCAGTTCGCGCGGCGGCAGATCGACCAGCACGATGTCGTGCAGGCGGTCGAGCACGCCGTCGGGCACGGTCTCGCTGACGCGCACGCCGGTGATCCGCATCACCACGTCGTTGAGGCTTTCCAGATGCTGGATGTTGACCGTGGTCCAGACGTCGATGCCGGCATCCAGCAGCTCCATCACATCCTGCCAGCGCCGCTCATGGCGGCTGCCCGGTGCATTGCGGTGGGCCAGTTCATCCACCAGCACCAGCGCAGGATGCCGTGCCAGCACGGCATCCAGGTCCATCTCCTGCAGGACATGGCCGTGATAGGCCACGTCCTTCAGCGGCAGCTGCGGCAGGCCCTCCAGCAGGGCCTGGGTATCGGTGCGTCCATGGGTTTCCACCAGGCCCACCACCAGGTCGACGCCGCGGCGCAGCTGTTCCTGCGCACGGGTCAGCATGGTGTAGGTCTTGCCCACGCCCGGCGCCGCACCGAGGAACACGGTCAGCTTGCCGCCGGCTTCGCGTTGCAGGCCTTCAACCAGGGCATCGGCCTGGCGGGTACGTGCATCAGTCATGGGGGCCGCTGTCATGGCCACCATTGTGCGCGCAGCGGGTACAGCCCGGCATCACGGCGTCTTGGCCGCATGGTCCAGCGCGAAGTTCAGCGTCACCACGTTCACCCGTGGCTGGCCGAACAGGCCCCACTGGCGCCCTTCGGTATGCGCCTGCACCAGTGCCTGCACGCGCTCCACCGGCAGGCCACGGGCACGCGCCACGCGTACCACCTGCAGCTGCGCCGCCGCCGGCGACAGCTGCGGATCCAGGCCACCGGCGGACTGGGTGACCAGGTCCGCAGGCACCTGCGCCGGGGCGATGCCTTCGCGTGCGGCCACCGCAGCGGTGCTGGCGGCGACGCGCTCGGCCAGTGCGGGGTTGCTGCGCGCCAGGTTGGAACCGGCCGCGGCCATCGGGTCGTAGTTGGCCGCCGACGGACGCGCCTGGAAGTAGCCGTCACCGGTGAACGGCTGCGCCAGCCAGGCCGAGCCACGCACCTGGCCGCTGCCATCGCGCAGCAGGCTGCCTTCGGCCTGGGTCGGGTAGGCCAGGCCGGCAAAGCCGGTGGCGATGCCGGCATAGACCGCGCCGGCCAGCAGCAGGGTGGCCAGGCCCAGGCCGATCGCCGGGCGCCAGCGGGCGTCGTCCTGCAGGCTGGCCACGCGGGCCTCGGCGTTCGCTTCGCGGGGCAGGGAGGTGGAGGTGGAAACAGAACGGTTCATGCGCCGAATACCAGGACAAGGAGGAGGTCGATCAGCTTGATTGCCGCGAACGGCAGCAGCACGCCGCCGAGGCCGTACACCAGCATGTTCCGGCGCAGCAGCGCGGTCGCGGTGGCCGGGCGGAAGCGCACGCCGCGCAGGGCGAGCGGGATCAGCGCGGGAATCACCAGGGCGTTGAAGATCAGCGCCGCCAGCACCGCGTTGCGCGGACTCGACAGCTGCATCACATTCAGTGCGGCCATGGTCGGAACGGCCGCGGCGAACAGCGCCGGCAGGATCGCGAAGTACTTGGAGACGTCGTTGGCCAGTGAGAAGGTGGTCAGCGCGCCGCGGGTGATCAGCTGCTGCTTGCCCACTTCCACCACCGCCAGCAGCTTGGCCGGGTCTGAATCGAGGTCGACCATGTTGCCGGCCTCCTTCGCCGCCTGCGTGCCGGAGTTCATCGCCAGGCCGATGTCGGCCTGGGCCAGTGCCGGGGCGTCGTTGGTGCCGTCACCGACCATTGCCACCAGCCGGCCACCGGCCTGTTCCTGGCGGATGCGCGCCAGCTTGTCCTCCGGGCGGGCCTCGGCGATGTAGTCGTCGACGCCAGCCTCGGCGGCAATGGCTGCAGCCGTCAGCGGGTTGTCGCCGGTGATCATCACCGTACGGATGCCCATCGCCCGCAGCTGCGCGAACTTCTCGCGCATGCCGTGCTTGACCACGTCCGACAGTTCGATCACGCCCAGCACGTGGCGACCCTCGGCCACCACCAGCGGGGTGGCGCCATTGCGCGCCACCTGCTCGACGCGACCGGCCAGTTCCGCCGGCACGTTGCCGCCCAGCGCCTGCACATGGGCGCGGATCGCATCGGCGGCACCCTTGCGGATCTGCCGGCCATGTTCCAGATCGACGCCGGACATGCGGGTCTGCGCACTGAACGCCAGGTACTCGGCATGGTCCGGCTCGGCGGTGGCGCAGCCCTGCTCGCGCGCCAGGCGCACGATCGACTTGCCTTCCGGGGTCGGGTCGGCCAGCGAGGACAGCAGCGCCGCTTCACGCAGCTGGCTGGCGTCGATGCCGGCCAACGGATGGAAGTGGCTGGCCTGGCGGTCGCCGTAGGTGATGGTGCCGGTCTTGTCCAGCAGCAGCACGTCGACGTCGCCGGCCACTTCCACCGCCTTGCCCGACTTGGCCAGCACGTTGGCGGCCAGCGCACGGTTCATGCCGGCGATGCCGATGGCCGGCAGCAGCCCGCCGATGGTGGTCGGGATCAGGCATACCAGCAGCGCGATCAGCAGCAGCGGATCGACCTGCACGCCTACCGCCGCACCGATCGCCGGCAGCGTCGCCACCACCACCAGGAAGGTCAGCGTCATCGCTGCCAGCAACAGGGTCAGCGCGATCTCGTTCGGCGTCTTCTGACGGTTGGCACCCTCCACCAGCGCGATCATCCGGTCCAGGAAGCTGTGCCCCGGCTCGGCGGTCACCCGCACGATGATCTGGTCGGACAGTACTTTGGTGCCGCCGATCACGCCGGAACGGTCGGTACCGGCCTCGCGCAGCACCGGGGCGGATTCGCCGGTCACCGCCGCCTCGTTGATGGTGGCCAGGCCCTGCACGATCTCGCCATCGGCCGGCACCAGCTCACCGGCACTGACGATCACATGGTCGCCCGGGCGCAGCTCGGCGGCAGGTACCTGGGCTTCCGCAGCCCCCGGCTGCGGTGCGGCCAGGCGCCGCGCCACCAGATCCTGGCGCGCGCGGCGCAAGGACGCGGCCTGGCCACGGCCACGCGCCTCGGCCACTGCTTCGGCGAAATTGCCGAACAACACAGTCACCAGCAGGATCGCGGTCACCGCCAGGCCGAAGCCCAGCGGCGCATTGCCGGTCAGTGTGACGATGGCGGCGACGATCGTGCCGGCCATCACCACCGCCATCACCGGGCTGCGCACCAGGTGCATCGGCGAGAGCTTGCGTACTGCTTCGACCAGCGCACGGCGCAGGCCGGCGCCATCAAGCAGCGCAGGGCGCGGGGCAAGGGAACTACGGGTGGAACTTGCGTGGGTACTCATCGGGGTGTCCTTAGTGCAGTCCCAGGCTGAGGTGGTCGGCGATCGGGCCGAGTACCAGCGCCGGCATGAACTGCAGCACGGTCAGGATGACGATCACCGAGACCAGGGTCAGGGCGAAGGTCGGGGTTTCGATCTGCAGGCTGCCGGCAGACTCCGGCGCCTGGCGCTTGGCGGCCAGCTGGGCGGCCACCACCAGCGGGATGATCAGCAGCGGGAAGCGGCCCAGCAGCAGCACCAGCGAGCAGCTCAGGTTCCACCACAGCGTGGCGTCGCCCAGCCCCTCGAAGCCCGAGCCGTTGTTGGCGTAGGCCGAGACGTACTCGTAGAACACCTGGCTGATGCCATGGAAGCCAGGGTTGGAGGTACCGGCCAGCCCGGGCACGGCCAGGGTGATCGCGGTGAACACCAGCAGGGTGATCGGCTGCAGCAGCACCAGCAGGGCCAGCAGGCGTACCTGTGGCGTCTCCAGCTTGCGGCCGAACAGTTCCGGCGTACGCCCAGTCATCAACCCGGCCAGGAACACGCCCAGCAGCAGGTACACGATGAACTGCTGCAGGCCACAGCCGATGCCGCCCCAGATCGCGCTGACCAGCATGTTGACCATCGCGATGCCGCCACTCAGCGGCGCCAGCGAGTCATGCATGCCGTCGACCGAGCCGTTGGAGACCTGCGTGGTCACCGCCGCCCACAGCGCAGTGCCGTCGGCGCCGAAGCGCACCTCCTTGCCTTCCATCAGCAGCGGCGTGGCGGCGCTGGCACTGTGCCCTTCACTCCACATCATTGCGCCGGTGGACAGCAGCGACATGCCCAGCATGCAGCTGAACACCAGGGCGCCGAACCGGCGCCGGCCGGTGAACGCACCGATCATGAAGATCACCGCCATCGGCACCAGCAGGATGCCGACGATCTCCAGCGCGTTCGACAGCGGGGTCGGGTTTTCCAGCGGGAAGCTGCTGTTCGGGCCGTACCAGCCGCCACCGTTGGCGCCCAGCTGCTTGGCCGCGACCATCGCCGCCACCGGGCCCAGCGGCAGCTTCTGTGCGGCCATGCCGGCGCTGGCATCGATCGGCGTGGCCTGCGGGCCACCGGCCATCGTCGACGGCACGCCCTGGCTGGTCAGCAGCAGGGTCCACACCAGGCACAGCGGCAACAGGAAGCGCACGCACAGGCGCACCACGTCCACGTAGTAGTTGCCCACCGCTACCTGTCGGTCGTCGCCGGCACCGGTGGCCGCGGCAGCCTGCGGCGCACGCGAGAACAACGCGCGCAGCGTGGCCACCGCCAGCGCCAGGCCCATCATCGGTGTCACCACCTGCAGGCCGGTGATGCCGGTCATCTGCGAGAGGTAGGACAGCTGCGCCTGGCCCGAATAGTGCTGCTGGTTGGTGTTGGTCAGGAACGAGATCATCGTGTGCAGCGCGGTGTCCCAGCGCATGTTCGGGATCTGGTCCGGGTTCAGCGGCAGCCAGGCCTGGGTCATGAACACCGCCTGGGTCAGTACGGCGACCACCACGTTACTCAGTACGAAGGCCAGCACGTAGCCGCGCCAGGACATCGCGCGCGAGGGATCGACGCCGAACACCCTGTACAGCGGCTTCTCGATCCAGTGGAACAGCACGTCGACCTTCATCGGCGTGCCACGCATCACGCGGGCCAGGTACAGGCCCAGCGGCCACGCCAGCAGCAGGCTGGCGGCAATAATCACAAGCATCTCGGTCATGGCAGGCTCCGCTCAGAACGACTCGGGCCGCAGCACGACATAAAGAAGATAGGCGGCGGCGACCAGCACCAGCACGCCACACAACAACGACAGCCAGGGGGACATTGCAATAGCGTCCTGGTGGAACCCCTCCACCTCAGGTCGTCATCGTCGTCCTGCCGCCCATAAACGCACTACGCGCCGGACCGTGCCGACGCGTAAAGAGTGCATAAATTCGGTGGTTCAAGCCGTAACCGGGCCACGGGTAGCGCTGGGTCATGCCCGGCGGCAGGAGCGTCGTCAGCCCGCCGGGGTAGCCGGCGCCACGCCCTTCAGCTCGCGGTAGCGCTGCAGCGTGCTGTCGATCTCGGCCTTCAGCGCCTGCTGCTGCTGCAGGAACCCCGCCTGCAGGCGCTGCTGCGCCCGCAACTGCACGTGCCGCTGACGGATCGCCTCGGCCTGCTTGTCGGCGACCTTGCCGCCGGCCAGTTCACGGTCGCCAGCGGCCGACAACAGCGCCACCAGCGATTCGCGCAGGCTGGTGACGTTGTACTCGGCGGTCTTCAGGTTGTTGTCCAGCACTTCCTGGCGCTCGGCGAACACCCGGCGCAGGTCGTCCTCGCTGCCATAGGTCGTCAGCATCGCCTGCTCGGTGCGCTGGCGGGTCTGCTCGGCCATCAGGTCCAGCTGCTGCTGCGCGGCCACCGTGCTGGCGGCGGCGCGCTCTTCGTCGGTCAACGCGCGCTGGACCTGCGCATTGCGCAGGCCGCTCTTCGCGTTGAACTCCTCGCGGGCGTGATTGACCGCATCGGCTGGCAGTGAATCGCTGCAGATCCGCTCCTTGCCCTCGTTCCAGCAGTACAGTTTCTTTTCCACTTTGCCGCCGTCGCGCGACTGCGCCGGCACGGTGCACGGCACGGCCAGCAGCAGGCCAGCAAAGAGAACGGCAGGAACTCGGGACATGACCTTTCCCCTGGGTCGGTCAGCGGATCGAACGGACGCCGTACTGGGCCCGGTAGGCTTCCAGCGGCTGGCGGTAACCCACAAGTTCCGGGTTGCCGGAGGCGAAATCAAGCAGATCGGCCAGCGACGCCACGGCGATCACCGGAATCCCGGCCTCTTCGGCCACCGACTGCGCCGCCGAGCGGCGGTCGGTTTCCGAGGCGATCTCCTGGCGGTCGAGGGCTACCACGATGCCGGCCGGGGTGCCGCCGGCAGCGCGGATGATGCCCAGCGCTTCGCGGATCGCGGTGCCGGCGGTGATCACGTCGTCGACGATCAGCACGCGCTTGCCATTCATGTCGGCGCCGATCAGCTGGCCACCTTCGCCGTGGTCCTTGGCTTCCTTGCGGTTGAACGACAGCGGCAGGTCGCGGCCGCGCTGGGCCAGCTCGCAGGCCATCGCGGTGGCCAGCGGAATGCCCTTGTAGGCCGGGCCGAACACCACGTCGTACTTGATCCCGCTGGCATCGATGGCATCGGCATAGCAGGCGCCGAGCTGGGACAGCAGCGAACCGGAGTCGAAACGGCCGGCGTTGAAGAAATAGGGGCTCAGCCGGCCAGACTTGAGGGTGAACTGGCCGAAGCGCAGGGCGTCGGCGGTCAGGGCCAGCTGCAGGAAACGGTGGCGGTGGTCGCTCATCAAAACTCGATTCATCTTCATTTGGAGCATAAATCCTAATCCAGCTGGGCGTTTCGCGCTCGTCCGGCCCCGCCTGAAGCCTGTCGCGGCACTGCCTGGCGGACTGCGCAGCCCCACGGGCAACCGGTATGCTTGCCCGGTTTCCCGCCGCAGGTCCCCGCATGCGCATCATCAGTTTCAACGCCAATGGCATCCGTTCCGCCGCGACCAAGGGCTTCCTCGACTGGTTCCGTGCCCAGGACGCCGACGTCCTGTGCATCCAGGAAACCAAGGCCCAGGAAGACCAGCTGACCGACCCGATGTTCCGTCCGGATGGCCATCACTGCTTCTACCGCGACGCCATCACCAAGAAGGGCTACAGCGGCGTGGCGATCTACAGCAAGCGCGAGCCGGACCAGGTCATCACCTCGCTGGGCTGGGCCCCGTTCGACGACGAAGGCCGCTACATCGAGGCGCGCTACGGCAATCTCAGCGTGGTCTCGTTCTATATTCCCTCCGGCAGCTCGGGTGACCTGCGCCAGGGCTTCAAGTTCGAAGTGATGGAATGGCTGCGCCCGATCCTGGAGGAGTGGGCGCGCAGCGGCCGCGACTACGTGCTGTGCGGCGACTGGAACATCGTGCGTTCGGCGCTGGACATCAAGAACTGGAAGTCCAACCAGAAGAATTCCGGCTGCCTGCCGGAGGAACGCGACTGGCTCAACGCCCTCTGCGCCGACCACGGCCAGGCCACCGATGTCGCCTCCGGCCGCGGTTGGGCCGATGCCTACCGCCTGCTCAACCCCGCCGGCGAGGACTACACCTGGTGGAGCAACCGCGGCGCCGCCCGTGCCAACAACGTCGGTTGGCGCATCGACTACCAGTTCATCACCCCGGGCCTGCGCGACAAACTGCGTAGCTGTTCGATCTACCGCGACGAGCGCTTCTCCGACCACGCCCCGTTCACCGTGGACTACGACCTGTGACCGAGGCCGCCAAGCCGCGCCGACCGTGGCAGCAGGTGTTGTCCAACCTGAGCCAGCGCAAGGTGCTGGCGATGCTGCTGCTCGGTTTCAGTTCGGGCCTGCCCATCTATCTGGTGGGCAACACGCTCGGCTTCTGGATGCGCAAGGAAGGCATCGAGCTGAGCACGATCGGTTTCCTGTCATGGGTCGGGTTGGCCTACACCATGAAGTTCCTGTGGGCGCCGATCGTCGACAAGACCGACGTGCCTCTGTTCGATCGTTTCGGCCGCCGCCGCGGCTGGATGCTGCTGTCGCAGCTGGTCGTGGTGGTGGGGCTGGTCGGCATGGCACTGGTCCAGCCCAAGGGCGGCCAGATCCAGTTCCTGGGTGTCGACTGGCAGCACATCGTCGTATTCGGCGTGATGGCCGTGATCGTGGCGTTTGCTTCGGCCACCCAGGACATCGTCATCGATGCCTGGCGCATCGAAAGCGCTGACAACAGCGAGCAGCTCGGCCTGCTGACCTCATCCTCGGCGCTGGGCTACCGCACTGCCTTGCTGGTCACCGATGCGCTGATCCTGATCATCGCGGCCCGTGTCGGCTGGCAGGTCTCCTACGAGATCATGGGCGTGCTGATGGCGCTTGGCGTGGTGGCCGTGCTCATGGCCCGCGAGCCCGCGCGGGAAGTGGCTGCCGTGCAGGCACAGGCGACCTCGCTGTGGACGCCACGCGGTCTGTTCGACGCCGTGGCCGGGCCGTTCATCGCCTTCGTCCGCGAACACCGCAGCGGCGCGATCCTGATCCTGGTGGCCATCAGCATCTATCGCATGGCCGACTTCGTCATGGGGCCGATGGCCAACCCCTTCTATGTCGATCTCGGCCTGGACGAGGACACCGTGGGCGCCGTGCGTGGCTCGGTGGGCCTGGTCGCGACCTTCGTCGGCATTGCTGCGGCGGGCCTGGTTTCGGTGCGCTGGGGCGTGCTGGCGGCGCTGATGGTGGGCGCCGTGCTGGGGCCGGCCTCCAACCTGGCGTTTGCCTGGCTGGCCTATTCCGGCCCGGACACAACCCATTTCGCCGTGGCCATGGCCATCGACAACTTCGCCAGCGGTTTCGCCGGTACGGCGCTGATCGCCTATATGTCCAGCCTGACCAGCATCGGATACACGGCAACCCAGTACGCGCTGCTGAGCTCGTTCTACGCGATGCCCGGCAAGGCGCTCAAGGGGCTCTCGGGGTGGTCGGTACAGGCGCTCGCACAAGGCCGGACGCTGCTGGAAGGCTACGCGCTGTTCTTCGTCGGTACCGCGCTGGTGGCGATCCCGGTGGTGATCCTGTGCGCCCTGCTGATCCTGCAGCAGCGTCGTCGCCAGGCCGCCAGCTCGACCTGATTGCCTGCCCGTCCGGTCTGCGGGATCATCGCCCCCGACGCGCCGAGGGGGCGGTGCCTTGCGAACGGGGAAGTGAGCATGGCCGATGTTGTGCTGCGGGACCTGGACCCGCTGCTGCTGGAACGTATCCGACGTGTCGCGGTCGCCCGCGGCTGGACCCACGAACAGACCTGCGCCGCCCTGTTGGAGCAGGGCCTGTTCAGCAGTGAACTGGAGGTCCGCTCCGGCTTCGGCGATCCCGAAGTGGACGCCCTCTCCGATGCGATCGCCGCCCTGCAGGCCTTGCCCGCAGGGCAGGGCTTCGATTAGCGGCTTTGTAGAGCCGAGCCCACGCTCGGCTGCCCGGTGAATCCACGTCATGCGTGGATGGCGCCACCTCACGCCAGGTGGATTGCCCCCAGGATCCGCGGCCCCTTCGCTCCGGTCACGCTTGGCAGGTTGCCGGCCAGTCCGTCCATCGTGCGCTGCGCCAGCCAGGCAAAGCCCATCGCCTCCACATACTCCGGGTCCAGCCCATGCACCGCGCTGGACTCCACCTGCACCTCCGGCAGCCGCGCCGCCAGCCGTTTCATCAGCTGCCGGTTGCGCACCCCGCCGCCACAGACCAGCAGGCGCCGGGTCTGCGGCTGCTGCGCCAGCAGCGCGTCGGCCACGGTCGTCACGGTCAGCTCCAGCAGGGTGGCCTGCACATCGGCAGCGGCATATTCGCCTTCCTCCATGTGGGCCTCGGCCCAGGCCAGGTGGAACTGCTCGCGCCCGGTGCTCTTCGGCGGCGGCAGCGCGAACCACGGGTCCGAACGCCAGCCGGCCAGCAGGCCCTCGTCCACCGCGCCACTGGCGGCATACGCGCCGTCCGCATCGAAGGTGCGGCCGGTGTGGCGCTGGCACCAGGCATCCATCAGCGCGTTGGCAGGGCCCGTATCGAAGCCGCGCACTGCGCCTTCGCGCGGGATCAGGGTCAGGTTGGCGATGCCGCCCAGGTTGAGCACTGCGCGGTCTTCATCGGCGGCACCCAGCATGCCCAGGTGGAAAGCCGGCATCAGCGGCGCGCCATGGCCCCCGGCCGCCACGTCGCGGCGGCGGAAGTCGGACACCGTGGTGATTCCGGTCAGCTCGGCGATGCGGTTGCCGTCGCCCAGCTGCACGGTGAACGCCGGATCGGCCAGCGGGCGGTGGCGCACGGTCTGGCCGTGCGAGCCGATCGCGCGCACCTGGCTGCGATCCACGCCGGCTTCGGCCAGCAGCTGGTTGGCAGCCTCGGCGAAGTTGATCGCGATGCGCGCATCCAGCTCGCCGAGCTCCTCCAGCGAGTCCAGCGGGCCGCCTTCACCCAGCGCCACCAGCCGCGCACGCAGCACCGGCTCCCAGCGGGCGGTCAACCCGTGGACGAAGCGGCAGCCACCGTCGGCGGGAAACTGCACCAGCGCGGCATCGATGCCGTCGGCGCTGGTGCCCGACATCAGGCCAAGGTACAGGGGGGCGTCAGCGTCGGCAGTGGTGTTCATGGCAGGCATAAAAAAAGGACGCGGCAAGCTTGTGCTGCCGCGTCCTTCTTCGTCAACGAAGGGGCTCAGCCGCGCTTGCGGCCGGTTGCCTGCTTGTCCTTGGCGCTGGCAACCTCGGTGGCGGCCTCGTCGCGGCTGGTCGGTGCCGGGCTGGCATCGGCGTAGATCAGCTTCTCCATGCCCTGGATGCGGGCCATCGCCGGCGCGGTCTGCGCGCGGAAGGCGACCAGCTCGGCGCCCTTCAGCGGCTCCGGCGGCGGCATGGTCACGGTCAGCGGGTTGCGGTGCTCGCCGTTGACGCGGAATTCGTAGTGCAGGTGCGGGCCGGTGGCCAGGCCGGTCGAGCCGACGTAGCCGATCACCGTGCCCTGGGCCACGCGCTGGCCGGTCCTGATGTTCGCAAAGCGCGACATGTGGCCGTACAGGGTGGTGTGGCCGCGACCGTGGTCGAGGATCACCACGTTGCCGTAGCCGCGCTGCACGCCCGCGAACTGCACGCGGGCATCGCCGGCGGCCATGATCGGCGTGCCGGTGCGCGCGGCGTAGTCCACACCCTTGTGCATGCGCATCTTGCCCAGCACCGGGTGCTTGCGCGCGCCGAAGGTCGAGCTCAGCCGCGCGAACGGGATCGGCATGCGGATGAAGCTCTTCTTCAACGAACGGCCGTTGATGTCGTAGTACTCGGACTTGCCGTTGCGGTCGAAGCGGAAGCCGGAATAGGTCTTGCCGCCGGTGGTGAAGGTCGCCGCCAGGATCTTGCTGGCGTCCACCTTCTCGCCTTCGCGCCAGGTCTCGTCCATCACCACGCTGAAGCGGTCGCCCGGCTGCAGGTCCTTGGAGAAGTCGATGTCGTACTTGAAGATGTCGTCGGTCATCGTCGCGATCGCCGACGGCGACAGCCCGGCCCGGCGGGCCGCGGCATACAGCGAACTGGTGATCTCGCCGCTGGTGACCACGGTACGCGTGGAAGTCTCGCGCCGCGTCACCTTCTCCTTGATGTCATCGCCGGCCAGGCTCAGTTCCACCCGGTTGTCGGCGTCGCGATCGAAGCGGATGCTGCGCAGGTCGCCGGACAGCGGCATGTCGAAGGCGATCTCGGCGCCCGGGCGCAGCTTGGTCAGCGCCTCGCGCGCACCGGGGTGCTCCAGCACCCGGTGCAGGGTAGTGGCCGGAATGCCGGCCTTGTCGAACAGGTCGCTCAGGGTCTGGCCGCGCTGGATGCGCAGCACCTGCCAGCTGTCGCCCGGTACCTGCTGCTGGCGGGCCATGGTCAACGGCGGCAGCGGCAGTGCCAGGCTGGTGTGGCTGTCCGCGTAAGGCGCGTCAATGGTGTGCGAGAAACCGGGGACGATCGTCGCCACCAGGGCGCCGATGGTCGCAAACAGGCTCGCGTGCATCCAATGGCGGCGGGTCCAGCGCTCATTGAAGGCGGCGGGAAGGTGTTGCCTGAGCTTCCGATGCAGGGCGTTGTCGTGCAGGACGTGAAGGCGTTCCTGGAAGCGCTGCTTGCGTGCGCGCCCTTGTTCGGAATTGTGCATCGGCGGTCTTTTCCTGGCGGCCCGGGAGCGCGGGCCTGATCGGCGGTTACCATAGACACCTGAGAAAACCGCGTCAAACCCTTGTGCCCATTGGCTTTTGTGAAGCCAATCGGGTTAACTTTGCTTTAACACCCCCACACAAGAATCGGCGTTGCCGGGAGTAGTCACGTGTCCTCGATTGAAGAAGCCCTTGCCCTGATCGGCCGCGGTGCCGACGAGATCCTCAAGCTTGAGGATCTGCGCGCGCGCCTGCAGGAAGGCCGCCCGCTGCGGATCAAGGCCGGCTTCGACCCCACTGCGCCCGACCTGCACCTGGGCCACACAGTGCTGCTGAACAAGATGCGCCAGTTCCAGGACCTCGGCCACCAGGTCATTTTCCTGATCGGCGACTTCACCGGCATGATCGGCGATCCGTCGGGCAAGAGCCTGACCCGCAAGCCGCTCAGCCGCGATGACGTGCTGGCCAACGCCCGTACCTATGAGGAACAGGTGTTCAAGGTGCTGGACCGCAGCCGTACCGAAGTCCGCTTCAACTCGGAGTGGTTCGGCAAGATGGGCGCGGCCGACATGATCCGCCTGGCCGGGCAGCACACCGTGGCACGCATGCTCGAGCGCGACGACTTCGCCAAGCGTTATGCCGCCCAGCAGTCGATCGCCATCCATGAGTTCCTGTACCCGCTGGTGCAGGGCTACGACTCGGTGGCCCTGGAGGCCGACGTCGAGCTGGGCGGTACCGACCAGAAGTTCAACCTGCT
>NZ_CP179923.1:4387500-4421649 GCF_047495535.1 Stenotrophomonas sp. EMP41
TTATGCGCGGTAGAGGAGCGTTCCGTAAGCCGTTGAAGGTGGATTGAGAAGTCTGCTGGAGGTATCGGAAGTGCGAATGCTGACATGAGTAACGATAATGCGGGTGAAAAACCCGCACGCCGAAAGCCCAAGGTTTCCTTGCGCAACGTTAATCGGCGCAGGGTGAGTCGGCCCCTAAGGCGAGGACGAAAGTCGTAGTCGATGGGAAGCAGGTTAATATTCCTGCACCTCGCGTAAGTGCGATGGAGGGACGGAGAAGGTTAGGTGTACCAGGCGTTGGTTGTCCTGGGGAAAGGCGGTAGGTTTGGATCTTTGGCAAATCCGGGATCCTTTAAGACCGAGCACCGAGACGAGCCTTTATGGCAAAGTCACTGATACCACGCTTCCAGGAAAAGCTCCTAAGCTTCAGCTTACGCAGACCGTACCGTAAACCGACACAGGTGGGTAGGATGAGAATTCTCAGGCGCTTGAGAGAACTCGGGTGAAGGAACTAGGCAACATGGCACCGTAACTTCGGGAGAAGGTGCACCCTTTTTGGTGGCTCATGCGAGCTATAGCTGAAGAGGGTCGCAGTAACCAGGCCGCTGCGACTGTTTATCAAAAACACAGCACTCTGCAAACACGAAAGTGGACGTATAGGGTGTGACGCCTGCCCGGTGCTGGAAGGTTAATTGATGGGGTCAGCCGCAAGGCGAAGCTCTTGATCGAAGCCCCAGTAAACGGCGGCCGTAACTATAACGGTCCTAAGGTAGCGAAATTCCTTGTCGGGTAAGTTCCGACCTGCACGAATGGCGTAACGACAGCGGCGCTGTCTCCACCCGAGACTCAGTGAAATTGAAATCGCTGTGAAGATGCAGCGTTCCCGTGGCAAGACGGAAAGACCCCGTGAACCTTTACTATAGCTTTACACTGAACGTTGAGTTCGTCTGTGTAGGATAGGTGGGAGGCTATGAAACCATGGCGCTAGCTGTGGCGGAGCCATCCTTGAAATACCACCCTGTCGTGCTTGACGTTCTAACCTGGGCCCATTATCTGGGTCGGGGACCGTGTATGGTGGGTAGTTTGACTGGGGCGGTCTCCTCCTAAAGAGTAACGGAGGAGCTCGAAGGTACGCTCAGCGCGGTCGGACATCGCGCACTGTGTGCAAAGGCATAAGCGTGCTTGACTGCAAGATCGACGGATCAAGCAGGTAGGAAACTAGGACTTAGTGATCCGGTGGTTCTGTATGGAAGGGCCATCGCTCAACGGATAAAAGGTACTCCGGGGATAACAGGCTGATACCGCCCAAGAGTTCATATCGACGGCGGTGTTTGGCACCTCGATGTCGGCTCATCACATCCTGGGGCTGTAGTCGGTCCCAAGGGTATGGCTGTTCGCCATTTAAAGTGGTACGCGAGCTGGGTTCAGAACGTCGTGAGACAGTTCGGTCCCTATCTGCCATGGGCGTTGGAGATTTGAGAGGGGCTGCTCCTAGTACGAGAGGACCGGAGTGGACGAACCTCTGGTGTTCCGGTTGTCACGCCAGTGGCATTGCCGGGTAGCTATGTTCGGAAGCGATAACCGCTGAAAGCATCTAAGCGGGAAGCGCGCCTCAAGATGAGATCTCCCGGGGCACAAGCCCCCTGAAGGAACCATGTAGACTACGTGGTTGATAGGTCAGGTGTGTAAGTACAGCAATGTATTGAGCTAACTGATACTAATGATCCGTGCGGCTTGACCATATAACCTCAAGTTGCCTTGGCTTTACGACAGCGTCGTAAGAGCATCCAAGTGCACGCTACGTCACAAGAACTATGCGAGGCTGGCGCCTTGTCCCCCGGGACGAGTGCGACTCTCCAAAAGCCTCCCTGGTGAAATTAGCGCTGTGGAACCACCCGATCCCATCCCGAACTCGGAAGTGAAACGCAGCTGCGCCGATGGTAGTGTGGCTCAAGCCATGCGAGAGTAGGTCATCGCCAGGGTTTATACCCAAAACCCCGCTGCTCGCGCAGCGGGGTTTTCCTTATTAAGTGAAGGCATTGCTTTTCTGGATATCTTCCGCCCAAGGGCAAGATCGCGAAGCTGGCGCTGCAAGCGCTGCTGCAACCGTCTCCCTGGTGAAATTAGCGCTGTGGAACCACCCGATCCCATCCCGAACTCGGAAGTGAAACGCAGCTGCGCCGATGGTAGTGTGGCTCAAGCCATGCGAGAGTAGGTCATCGCCAGGGTTTACACCCAAAGCCCCGCTGCCCGCGCAGCGGGGTTTTTCTTTGGGCGCAGTAATACAGGTAGTGCCGGCCGCTGGCCGGCAACCCGATGGCGTTACATCGCCCGGTTGATCCACGCCATGCGTGGATGCCCTCCGCGAGGAAGCATGGCGCCAACAAAGGTTGGCCGCTACCAATCGATTGCCGGCCAGCGGCCGGCACTACCGGCAGATCCACACCAGCCGTGGATGAGCCGCCGACGGTACGCAAAAGAAAAGCGGCGCCCCGTGGGGGCGCCGCTCTGCTCTCAACAGTGCTCAGTCGGGCATGGCCCGACTTTACTTGGCCGGGGCCTTGTCCTTCATCATCGCGTCGCGGGCGGCCTTGAACGGGTTGCCTGCATACCAGTTCGGCCAACGATCACCACCGGCCAATTCCCTGCCCACGCCGTACATCAGCTGCAGGTCTTCAACGGTGCCGTCCAGTTTCCAGGTGGCCGCGTCGAACTCGTCCTTCGGGCCATGGTAGCGGTTGGCGCCGTAGTCCGCTGCGGCCTTGCGGCCCGCCTCCACGCCACCCTCGCGCAGGTCCTCGCCGCCATCGGCGTACAGGGCCGGCACACCGGCCTTGGCGAAGTTGAAGTGATCCGAGCGGAAGTAGAAGCCGCTTTGCACCGCTGTCTCACCGTGCAGCGTACGGTCCTGGGCGGCGGCCAACGGCTTGAGGATGTCCTCCAGCTCCGAGCTGCCGAAGCCGGTGACGGTCACGTCCTTGGCACGGCCGGCCACCGACATCGCATCGATGTTGATCACACCGGCGATCTTGTCCAGCGGGAAGGTCGGATGGGCGACGTAGTACTTCGAACCCAGCAGGCCGGATTCTTCCAGGGTCACGGCCAGGAACACCACCGAACGCTCCGGCTTCGGGTCCTGGTGGGCCATGGCTTCGGCCACTTCGAGAATGCCGGCCACGCCGGTCGCGTTGTCGACGGCGCCGTTGTAGATGTTGTCGCCGGTTTCACCCTCATGCTTGCCCAGGTGGTCCCAGTGCGCCATGTACAGCACGGCCTCGTCGGCACGCTTGCTGCCCGGCAGCACGCCGACCACGTTGCGCGACTGCTTCTGGGCGATCTGGCTCTTCAGGTCGACCGCTGCGGTGGCCTTCAGCGGCACCGGCTTGAAACCGCGCTTGCTGGCGTCCTTGTAGGCCTGCGCCAGATCCAGGCCGGCACCGGCGAACAGTGCCTTGGCTGCGTCGGCGCTCAGCCAGCCCTGCACCGGGATACGCGCTTCCGGATCGTCCTTCGCCGGCAGGTCGTACTGCGGGCCAGCCCAGGAATTCTTCACCACGTCCCAGCCGTAGGAGGCGCCGGCGGTATCGTGCACGATCAGCGCGGCGGCGGCGCCCTTGCGGGCGGCTTCCTCGAACTTGTAGGTCCAGCGGCCGTAGTAGGTCATGCGCTTGCCGTCGAACAGCTTCTCGTCCTCGACGTGGAAGCCCGGGTCGTTGACGAACATCACGACCGTCTTGCCCTTCCAGTCCTGGCCGGCGTAGTCGTTCCACTTCTGTTCCGGTGCGTCGACGCCATAGCCAACGAACACCAGGTCGCTGGCATCGACCTTTACCTCGGCCTGGCCGGTGCGGGTACCCACCACCATGTCGGTGCCGAACTTCAGCTCGGTGGTCTTGCCGCCCTGGGTGATCTTCAGCACGGTCGATTCGTCGGCCGTGGTCTCGGTCATCGGCACATCCTGGAACCAGCTGTCGCCGTTGCCGGGCTGCAGGCCGATGCGCTGCATCTGGTCGCGGATGTAGTTGACCGTCAGCTCTTCGCCCTTGCTGCCCGGAGCGCGGCCTTGGAACTCATCCGAGGCCAGCGTCTTGACCATCTCGGCGAAGTCGCCGGCATTGATCTCCGGGGAGAACGAATGGGTGGCCGGCTTCGCCGCAGCGGTGTCGGTGGCCGGCGCGGCGGCGGGCGTGTTTTCGCCTTTGCAGGCACTGAGCGCGGCCGCGGCGGCCAGGCACAGGAGGAGTTTGCGGGGCATCGTCGATTCCTGGAGAACAAAGGGCGGCCGCACCTGATGCGCGACCAGTAACAGTGAGTATCACCGAACCGGCAGGTCCGGCGGGTTCAGTCCGCCGGGGCGGTTTCGGTGTCGAACGGGATTGGCTCGGCGCCGGTCACCGGGCCGATGCGCGCGGAGCGATGCACGTACAGCACCACTTCGCGTTCGAACTGCAGGGGGCCGTTGACTACCGCATTCGGGCCGATGATCACGCGCGGCTTGCGGCTGGCGGTCAGCGAGACACTGAAGTTCGGCTTGCGCACATGCACACCGCCGTTGACCTGCGAACCGATGCCGACGGTGATGTCACCGTTGACGGTCTCGACGTCCTTGCCGACGCGGCTCTCGACCAGGCCGATGCCGCCGTTCACGGTCTCGACGCCGCCTTCGATCTGGCTGCCGCGATCAGTGAAGATGCTGCCGTTGACGGTGCTGACGCCGCCACTGGCGATCACTTCACGACCCAGGCGCACACCGCCGTTGACCGTTTCGATCTTGCCGGTGCGCGCGCGGTCGGCGACCTTCACCCCGCCGTTGACGGTGTCGATGCTGCCGGTCTCGACGCCTTCGCCGACGCGGATGCCGCCGTTGACGGTGTCCAGCTTGCCGTAGCGTTGACCGGGTTCGGCGCTGATGCTGCCGTTGACCTTGCTGATGTTCTCCTGCGCACAGACCGGCCCGGTGGCCAGCAGTACGCCCAACAGCAGCGGAATGGAACGAGTTTTCATGGCGACCTCGATGGATGTGCGGCTGGCAGGCCGCGTGCGGAGATGTCACCATTCCCCGGTAGCCCTCGCAACTGCCTGAAGTCACTGGAAAGCCCTTGCGCGACAATGCCTTCCCATCACGCCGACATCACATCGCTGCTGCCCGCGGCGGTCGCTGCCTGCTGCTGGGGCTGGCGTTGGCGCTGGCCCTGCCGCTGCCCAGCGGTGCGCAGACCACCCGCGAGACCGAGCGCAAGCTGCAGAAACTGCGTACCGAACTGAAGGGCGTGGCGCAGGAGCGACGGCAGATCGAGGGCCAGCGCGGGCAGGCATCGCAACAGCTGCGCGAGGCCGACGAGAAGGTCGCCCGCACCGGCCGTGCCCTTGCGCAGACGGAAGCCGCGCTGCGCGAGCAGGGCCGCGCCCTGGCCGAAGCCGAGCAGCGCCGCAGCACGCTGCAGGGCAACCTGGCCCAGCAGCACCGCGAACTGGCCGGGCTGTTGCGCGCGGCGTATCAGCTGGGCAACCACGCACCGCTGAAGCTGCTGCTGTCGCAGGACACGGTGGCTGATGCCAACCGCGCCCTGGCCTACCATCGCTACCTGCAGCGCGAGCGTGCGCAGCGGATCACCACGCTGACCGCCGACCTGAAGGAACTGGAAGCGCTGCAGGCGCAGATCGCCGAGCGCAAGCAGAAGCTGCAGGGGACGCAGCAGGACCAGAAACAGCAGGCAGCCGCCCTGGAAGCGGACCGCCGCGATCGCGCAAAGACCGTTGCCTCGCTGGAAGAGCGCTTCAAGGACCAGCGCGAGAAGGAACAGGCACTGGGCCAGGACGCCAAGGCACTGGAAACGCTGCTGGCCAACCTGCGTGCCGCTGCCGCGCGGGCCGAAGCCGAGCGGCGCGCCGCTGCACGCCGGGCCGCCGCCGAGAAAGCCGCTGCCGAGCGCGCCGCACGCCAGGCCGCCGCGCAGGGCCGTCCACCGCCGCCCACCAAGGTTCCACCTGCGGTGGCGTCGGCACCGGCGCCGAAGGTCGGCGGCCTGGGCTGGCCGTTGTCCGGCAACCTGCTGGCCCGCTATGGCGGCAAGCTGCCCGATGGGCGCACCAGCAGCGGTGTGCTGATCGGCGCGCCGGCCGGCAGCACGGTCACGGCCGTGGCCGATGGCACCGTGGTGTTCTCCGACTGGATGACCGGCTACGGCATGATCCTGATCGTCGACCACGGCAACGGCTACATGAGCCTTTACGCGCATAACGACACCCTGCTGAAGGATGCTGGCGCGCGGGTCAGCCGCGGCGATGCGGTGGCCAAGGTCGGCAATTCCGGCGGCCAGGGCGTCACCGCGCTGTACTTCGAGCTGCGCCGTGGCGGGCAGCCGGTCAATCCGGACAGCTGGCTGCAGCGGCGCTGAATCCCGGCCCGCCGGATGCGGGCTGGATTCAACGGGAATTTAGCTGTGCTTCGCGCATAATCGGTGCATGTGCCTTGGGCACCATGCCACCGTCGACAGGAGTGATCCATGCGCGCAGCCCGTACCGCCACCCTCTTGCTGGCCCTGTTGCCAGCGCTGTCCTGGGCGCAGCAGACCGCGCCCGCCCCGAGCCAGGAAACCAGCGGGCAGGCAGCGAACAGCGAGGAGGCGGTGACCTCGAAGGTGCCGCTGGAGGACATCCGCCGTTTCGTGGCCGTGTACAACGCGGTGCGCGCCGCCTATGTCGACCCGGTCGATGACAAGAAGCTGATGCAGTCGGCCGTGCGTGGCCTGCTGCTCGACCTTGATCCGCACAGCACCTACTTCAACAAGGAAGATGCGCAGGCCTTCGACGAGCAGGCCAACGGTGCCTACGAGGGCATCGGCGTGGAGCTGCAGCAGCAGCCGGACAACGCCAGCATGAAGGTGATCGCGCCGATCGACGACACGCCGGCAGCCAAGGCCGGCATCCTTGCCGGCGATTTGATCATCGCCATCGACGGCAAGCCGATCAGTGCGATCGATGCGAGTGAACCGCTGCGCGGCCCGGCCGGCAGCAAGGTGGTGCTGACCATCGTGCGTGACGGCAAGCCGAAGCCGTTCGATGTCAGCCTGACCCGCCAGACCATCCGCGTGACCAGCGTGCGCAGCCGCCTGCTCGAGCCGGGCTATGGCTATATCCGCCTGAGCACCTTCCAGGCCGATACCGGCTCGGACTTCCAGAAGCACGTGCAGCAGCTGCAGAAGCAGTCCGGTGGCCAGCTCAAGGGCCTGGTGCTGGATCTGCGCAGCAACCCGGGTGGCCTGCTGACGGCCGCCGTGCAGGTAGCCGACGATCTGCTCGACAAGGGCAACATCGTCAGCACCCGTGGCCGCATCAGTATCAGCGATGCCCGGTTCGACGCGACCCCAGGCGACCTGCTGAAGGGCGCACCGGTGGTTGTGCTGGCCGATGCCGGTTCGGCCAGTGCCTCGGAAGTACTCGCCGGCGCGCTGCGCGACAACAAGCGCGCCCGCGTGGTGGGCAGCCGCACCTTCGGCAAGGGCTCGGTGCAGACCGTGCTGCCGCTGGACAACGGTGATTCGGTGAAGCTGACCACCGCGCGCTATTACACGCCCAGCGGCAAGTCGATCCAGGCCACCGGCATCGTGCCGGATGTTGAGTTGAAGCCCGCCGCTACGTCGGCGGAGGATGCCCTGCCGGCCAGCCTGAGCGATTACAGCGAAGCCACCCTGCCAGGCCATCTGCGCGGCGACGACGAAGGCACCGAGGGCTACCACGCCGGTGCGGTGCTGCCGGGCGACGGCCCGATCAACGACGCGCTGGCCGAGCTGAAGAACCCAGGTTCGGTGGCCGCACGGCTGAAGGCCGAAGCCGAGAAGGCGGATGCCACCAAGGCCGCGAAGGCCGCTGCGGCGAAGCCGGAAGCGAAGGTCGAACCTAAGCCGGAAGCAAAGCCGGAAGCAAAGCCCGCGCCGGCCCCGGCCAAGCCTTGATTCTGTAGAGTCGAGCCATGCTCGACTGATCTACGAACGAGCGGGGGAGCGTGGAGCCGGCCAGCGGCCGGCACTACCTGGGCGGTCAGAAGCCGTGGCGCTTGCGCAGTCGGCGGGCGATGGCCGCACGCACGTAGACCCCGTACACGACGCCGAACACGAAGCCACCGATGTGCGCCCACCAGGCCACCATGCCGAAGCTTGGGCCGATGTGGGCGAACACCACCTGCAGCGCCGCCCAGACGCCGATCAGCAGGTACGCCGGGGCGCGCACGAACTCCAGGAACAGGCCGAGCGGGATCACCACGCCCAGCCGGGCGCCCGGGAACAGGGCCAGATAGGCGCCGATCAGGGCCGACACTGCGCCGCTGGCGCCGATGATGATCTGGTCCGGGCTGCCCATGGTGTAGATCGCCACCAGGTTCGACACTGCGCCGCCGACGAGGAACAGCAGCAGCAGGCGCCACGGCCCCAGCACCCGCTCGGCGGGCAGGCCGAAGATCAGCAGGAACACCAGGTTGCCCAGCAGATGTGACCAGTCGGCGTGCAGGAACAGCGCGGTGAACAGGCGCAGCACGCTGCCGTCCTGCAGCGTCGCCCACCAGTCCAGCGGGTGGGTCAGGCCGGTGGACAGGGCGCCCCAGTCCAGCCAGAGGCTGCCGCGGGCATCGTCCGGGCGCGAGATCGACCACAGGAACGCCAGCCATAGTGCCGCAAACAGCACGGGCGTGGCCCAGCGCAGGGCCGCCTTCTTGCGGGACGGGAGCGAGACGAACATGCCAATAGCCTAGCGTGCGGCCACTTTCGGTGGGGACGGTCCTGTTCAGCTTTTGAGACGAAAAAACCGCCTGCGCTGTTATTGTTTCATTAACAGCTCTGGGTAATACTCGCATACGGCGTCGTATGTCGGGAGGGGAATCCGGCGCGCTCCGATGGGTCCCAGGACCCGGCGGGCGCAGGCGCACTCAGAGCACCATCACCGCTTACCGGAGAGAGAACTACGATGCAAACCGCTTCCACCATTGCCCGACTGACCCTGCTGGCCGTCGGCGTTGCCGGTGCGCTGGCCGCCGCCGATGCCAATGCTGCCGCCTTCCAGCTGAAGGAAAACAGCGCCAAGGGCCTGGGCCGCGCGTTCGCCGGCTCCACCTCGACCGAAGGTGACGCCTCGGTCATCGCCACCAACCCGGCCTCCATGCGCCTGCTCGACGGCACCCTGGTCCAGGGCGACGTCAGCGCCATCAGCTTCGGCGCCAAGTTCCGCGGCCAGGGCCAGTACGGCAACGGCGCGCCGATTTCCGGTGGCAACGGCGGCGACGCCGGCATGATCGCCCCGGTTCCGGCCGCGTACTTCCACGTGCCGTTCGGCGAGAACGACAACATGCACTTCGGCGCTTCGCTGACCGTGCCGTTCGGCTTCAAGACCGAATACGACCGCGACTGGGTTGGCCGCTACAACGGCGTCAAGACCGAGCTGCAGGCCATCGACCTGGGCGTGGCGTTCTCCTATGACGTCAACCCGTACCTGTCGTTCGGTGCGTCGGTGTTCGCCGAGCGCCTGAACGTCGACCTGACCAGCGCTGTCGACACCGGCACCGCGATCAACGCCACGGCCCAGCGCACCGCTGCGGCGCGTGTGCTGGCTGCCGGCGGCACCGCAGCCCAGGCTGCGGCGGCCTCGCAGGCCGCTGCACGCCAGGCCGCCCAGCTCGGCTTCTCGCCGGGCACCGCCGATGGCTACCTGCGCATCAAGGGCGACGAAGTGTCGGTCGGCTACACCCTGGGCATGACGGTCACCCCGGTGGAAGGCACCAACATCGCCTTCAGCTACCGCTCGAAGGTCGAGCACAAGATCACCGACGGCAAGGCCGACTTCACCATCCCGCAGAACGCGGCCGCCTTCCTGGCCACTGCCGCCCCGGGTACCTTCATCGACAGCAACGGCCGCGCCACCATCACCCTGCCGGCCAGCGCCACCGTGGGCTTCACCCACCGCGTGAACGACCAGTGGCAGATCATGGCCGAGGTCACGCGCACGGCGTGGAGCAAGTTCGACCAGGTCACGGTCGACTATGACTCCAACCAGCCGGACAGCGTGCTGCCGTTCCACTACCGCGACACCACCTTCGCGTCGATCGGTACCGATTTCCGCGTGAACGACAAGCTGACCCTGCGTGGCGGCCTGGCCTACGACCAGACCCCGACCACCGACGCCCACCGCGACGTGCGCGTGCCGGACACCACCCGCAAGTGGCTGTCGCTGGGCCTGACCTACGCCGCTTCGGACAAGATGGAATACAGCGTGGGCTACACCCACCTGTTCACCAAGGATCCGAACATCACCTCGACCTCGGCCACTGCCAACACCGTGACCGGCAAGTACAAGGTCAGCGGCGACGTGCTGGCGGCGTCGATGCAGTACAAGTTCTGATCCGGGCGATTGCCTGAAGCAGTACGAGGGGAGCCCCGCGCAAGCGGGGCTTTCTTTTTGCGGAGGGTATCCACGCATGGCGTGGATCTACTGGTCCGACGACGCAGGGCGCGGATCTACGCGACAATGGCGCGATGAACCTGTCCGACCCGAACTTCCAGCTGGAGCTGGCTGCCAACATCGCCGTCGCCGGCTCGATCCTGCTGGCCGGCCGCAACAACGTGCACACCTGGTGGCTGGGCATCGTCGGCTGTGCCTTGTTTGCTGCCGTGTTCGAACGATCGCATCTGTATGCGGACATGGTGCTGCAGTTCTTCTTCATCGCCATCAGCGTGCTGGGCTGGTGGCAGTGGCTGCGTGGTGACCATGGCGCGCCGTTGCCGATCACTTCCCTGCGACCGCGTGCCTGGGCCTGGCTGGCGCCGCTGGCGGTGGTGGCCACGTTCGGCTACGGCTGGATGCTGACCCGCCTGACCAATGCCTATGCGCCGTATATCGATTCGGCGGTGCTGGTGTTGAGTGTGATCGCGCAGATCCTGATGATGCGGCGCAAGCTGGAATCGTGGTGGGTGTGGCTGCTGGTGAACACCGTGGCGGTGCCGCTGTACTACAGCCGTGGCCTGCATCTGACCTCGATCCTGTACGTGGGCTTCTGGATCAACGCGCTGGTGGCACTGCGCCATTGGCGGCACCTGATGCGGGACGAGGCCAGGGCGGCCAATGCCGCTGCCTGAGCGCGTTGCACGCGGCCTGGTGGTGGGCAAGTTCTGCCCGATGCATCTCGGCCATGAACGACTGATCGACTTCGCCGCCACGCGCTGCCAGCAGCTGCTGGTGATCGGCTGGTCGCAGCCGGGCTTTGCCGGCTACAGCGCTGCTCGCCGCGAACGCTGGTTGCGTGCGCGCTTCCCCCGGGCAACGGTGGCGGTGCTGGATGATGCGCGGCTGGCAGCCCTGTGTGCCGAACATGGCGTGCCGCCACGCGCGTTGCCGCACGACAGCGACAGCGAGCAAGTGCAGCGCATGTTCACCGCCTGGCTGTGCCAGCACCTGTTCGGTGGCGCGGTGCAGGCGGTATTCACCGGCGAGGACTACGGTGACGGCTTCGCGCAGGCGCTGGCCACGCACTTCGGTGCGCCGGTACGCCATGAGCGGCTCGAACGCGCATTGGACGCCGGGCAGGCGTGCGGCACCGAGCTGCGCGCCGATCCGCACGCGCACCGCCATGGTCTCGCACCGGAGGTGTACGCCGGATACGTGCAGCGCGTGGCCTTCATTGGTGGCGAGTCCAGTGGCAAGACCACGCTGGCACGGGTGATGGCCGAGCGTCTGCAGACTGTCTGGGTGCCGGAGTATGGCCGCACGCTGTGGGAGCAGCGAGGCGGAGAGCTGACGCCGGGCGATCTGCTGCGCATCGCAATGACACAGCCACAGCACGAAGACGAAGCTGTGCGGCGTGCGCATCGCTGGCTGTTCTGCGATACCACGCCGCTGGTGACGCTGGGCTACAGCGGCTGGATGTTTGGCACGGCGCCGCAGCCGCTGCGGCAAGCGGCAAGACGACGCTACGACCTGCTGTTCCTGTGCGCGCCGGATATTCCGTTTGACCAGGATGGCACGCGCGTGGGCGAAGCCTTCCGGGCGCGGCAGCATGCGTGGTACCTGGAGCAGCTGCAGGCAGAGGGTGTCGAGCACGTGCTGCTGGAAGGCGATCTGGAGACGCGCATCGCACGCGTGCAGGGCGAGCTGGCGAAGCGGGCGGACAATCGGTTCAGTGTGGCCCAGCCTCTGTAAAGCACCAGAAAAGCCGAGCATGGGCCCGGCGCTACAGGAAGCAACGCATAAAAAACCCCGCGTTCGCGGGGTTTTTTGTTTACTGCATCAAGCAGGCGATCAGTCGCCCAGGGTCAGCAGCGAGGCGTTGCCGCCGGCGGCGGTGGTGTTCACCGTCACCGTCTTTTCGGTGGCAAAGCGCAGCAGGTAGTGCGGGCCGCCGGCCTTCGGGCCGGTGCCGGACAGGCCCTGGCCGCCGAACGGCTGCACGCCGACCACTGCACCGATCTGGTTGCGGTTGACGTACACGTTGCCGACGTGGACGCCGTTGCTGATGCGGTCAACGGTTTCGTCGATGCGCGAATGCACGCCCAGGGTCAGGCCGTAGCCGGTAGCGTTGATCTGGTCGATCACCGCGTCGAGCTGGTCGCCCTTCCAGCGGATCACGTGCAGGACCGGACCGAAGACTTCCTTCTGCAGCTGGCCCAGGTCCTTCAGTTCATACGCGCGCGGTGCGAAGAAGGTGCCGTTGGCGGTTTCGGCGGACAGCTCGGCGGCGGCGATCAGGCGCGCTTCACGGTCCATGCGTTCGGCGTGGTCCTGCAGGATCTTCAGCGCGTCGGCATCGATCACCGGGCCGACGTCGGTGGACAGCAGGCCCGGGTTGCCGACCTTCAGCTCCTTCATCGCGCCGGCCAGCATGGTCATCACCTTGTCAGCGATGTCGTCCTGCACGAACAGCACGCGCGCGGCCGAGCAACGCTGGCCGGCGGAGGTGAAGGCCGAACCGATCGCGTCCTTGACCAGCTGTTCCGGCAGTGCCGAGGAGTCGGCGATGAAGGCGTTCTGGCCACCGGTCTCGGCGATCAGCACGCCGATGGCGGCGTCACGCGCGGCCATCGCACGGTTGATCGCACGGGCGGTCTCGGTGGAGCCGGTGAAGGCCACACCGGCCACGCGCGGGTCGGCGGTCAGCGCCGCACCCACGGTGGCGCCGTCGCCCGGCAGGAACTGCACCACCTCGGCCGGCACGCCGGCATCGTGCAGCAGCTTCACCGCGTAGTAGCCGATCAGGTTGGTCTGCTCGGCCGGCTTGGCGATGACGCTGTTGCCGGCGGCCAGTGCGGCGGCGACCTGGCCCAGGAAGATCGCCAGCGGGAAGTTCCACGGGCTGATGCAGACGAACACGCCGCGGCCGTGCAGCTGCAGCTCGTTGGATTCACCGGTCGGGCTGGGCAGCTTCTCGGCGTGGCTGAACTGTTCGCGCGCCTGCTTGGCGTAGTAGCGCAGGAAATCCACGGCTTCGCGCACTTCGGCGATGCTGTCGGGCAGGCTCTTGCCGGCTTCCTTCACGCACAGCGCCATGAACTCCGGCATGCGCGCTTCCAGCTGGTCGGCGGCGTGTTCGAGGATGGCGGCGCGGCTGGCGGCCGGGGTGCGGTTCCAGGCCGGCTGCGCGGCTACGGCATTCGCCAGCGCCTTCTGCACGGTGGCGGCATCGGCGGCCAGCCACTGGCCGACCACTTCGCGGGTGTCGGCCGGGTTGGTCACCGGCAGCGAGGCGCCGGCCGGGTTCGCACCCGGTACCAGCGGAGCGGCCTGCCACGGCTTGACGGCCGCGTTGATCTGCTCGGCCAGGGCGCGCAGTTCGTTGTCGTTGGCGAGGTTGGCGCCCATGGAGTTCTTCCTGTCGTGGTTCTGGCTGCGCAGCAGGTCAACCGGCAGCGGGATCTTGGGATGCGGAATCGATTCGAACGAGGCGACCATCTCGACCGGATCGCGGATCAGGTCGGCGATCGGCACGCGCTCGTCGGTGATGCGGTTGACGAAGCTGGAGTTGGCGCCGTTCTCCAGCAGGCGGCGCACCAGGTACGGCAGCAGGTCTTCATGCGAACCGACCGGGGCGTACACGCGGCAGGGCAGGCCCAGGCGGTCGGCCGGCACCACTTCGGCATACAGGTCGTCGCCCATGCCATGCAGCTTCTGGTGCTCGTACACGCCGCCGTTGGCGATGCTGCGCACCGCCGCGATGGTGTGCGCGTTGTGCGTGGCGAACATCGGGTAGATCGCATCGGCATGGGTGAACAGCCGCTTGGCGCAGGCCAGGTAGGACACGTCGGTGTTCTGCTTGCGGGTGAACACCGGGTAGCCCGGATAGCCTTCGATCTGCGCGCGCTTGATCTCGGCATCCCAGTAGGCGCCCTTGACCAGGCGCACCTGCAGGCGGCGACCGGCGCGGCGCGCCATGTCGGCCAGGTGGTCGATCGTGTACGGCGTGCGCTTCTGGTAGGCCTGCACGACCACGCCGAAGCCGTCCCAGCCGGCCAGCGAGGCGTCGGAGAACACCTGCTCGATGATGTCCAGCGACAGTTCCAGGCGATCGGACTCTTCGGCGTCGACGGTGCAGCCGATGCCGTAGCTCTTGGCCAGCTGTGCCAGTTCCAGCACGCCCGGCACCAGGTCCTTCAGCACGCGCTCGCGCTTGGCGTGCTCGTAGCGCGGGTACAGCGCCGACAGCTTGATCGAGATGCCCGGCGCGTTGTTGACGTCGCCGTCCGGGCGGCCGCCGCGGGCCTTGTGATCACCGCCGATGGCGTGGATCGCACGACGGTAGTCTTCCAGGTAGCGAAGTGCATCCTTCATGGTCAGCGCGCCTTCGCCGAGCATGTCGAACGAGTAGCGGTAGCTGGCGTTGTCGCCCTTGTGCGAGCGCGACAGCGCTTCGCTGATGGTGCGGCCCATGACGAACTGGTGGCCCATGATCTTCATCGCCTGGCGCACGGCCAGGCGCACCACCGGCTCACCGACGCGGCCGACCAGGCGCTTGAATGCGCTGGGCGCATCGGCGCGCGTGGCGTCGTTCATCTGCACCAGCTTGCCGGTCAGCATCAGGCCCCAGGTGGAGGCATTGACCAGCACCGAGTCGCTGCCGCCCAGATGCTTTTCCCAGTCGGCATCGGCCAGCTTGTCGCGGATCAGCTTGTCGGCAGTGTCCTGGTCCGGAATGCGCAGCAGCGCTTCGGCCACGCACATCAGCAGCACGCCTTCCTCGCTGCCCAGGTCGTACTGGCGCATGAAGGCTTCGATCGCGCCCTGGTCCTTGGCACGCACGCGCACGCGGCCGACCAGGTCGGCGGCCAGCGCCTGCACCCTGGCCTGTTCCTCGGCGGGCAGGCGCGCCTGCGCCAGCAGCTCACGCACGTGGCTGGCCTCGTCCTTCAACCAGGCATCGGTGATGGCCTGGCGGAACGGGTTGGGGGGCGCCGGCAGTTCCGGCGACAGCAGCGCGCCCGGACGCGGGGCGTCGTGGGCGGCAGGGGAGGAGGAAGGTGCGTTCATGCCGGTCCGGCCAGTGGAAAACTTGGCGATTTTAATCATTTTTGCGGCCTTCGGAAGTGCCCTGCGGACACCTTCATGAAGGGCTGATAGCTACTAACGGTGGTGGATTCGGCGTGTTCAGCAAACCCGGCAAGATTTGTGCTGAATTCGTCATTCGCGCCGCCGACCTCATGCTGTATTGCAGCATCGGAAAAAGTGTGAATGCACCCTTGCTACCGGCGAGAGGGCGGGGCTACCATCGAGACGTTTCCCGCGGCAGGAACGCGGTTGCGACATGATCGAGGTGCTTCCAGCTCCGGATGGGTCAGGTACGCAGCTGCGGCTGCGTCCCCCACGGGCGCTCGATGCCCGGCAGTTCGTCCTGTTGTTCACCGTGTTGTCGGGTGCGATGTGGCTGGTGTCCGCCCTCGGGTGGTGGGCCGGCAATGCATTCGCCCCCCTGTTCGCGCTGCTGTACAGCCTGGTGCTGGCGGCGGCGCTGCGTGCCTTGTGGCGCAGCGGTGAACGGCAGGAGGAGATCCGGGTAGTGCCGGCGTACGTGGAGGTCATCCCCGTACCCGGTGGATCGCCGGTGTTCCGGGCCCACCCGCACTGGGTGCGCCTGCTCACCGACGATGAGAGGGTCCGGCTGGCATCCAGCGGCCGGCAGGTGGAGGTGGGGAGTTTCCTCGCGCCGGCCGAACGCCAGACGCTCGCAGAGACACTTGAAAGCTTGCTCGCCGCCAGCGATGGCGGCAACCGACGACGCTAAGGGTCTAGGCAATGAAGCAAAGCAGCAGGTGGGGCACGAAGTGCGTGAACGCGGTCGCCGCGATGCTGGCGACCGGGGGACTGATTCCGGCGTCGGCCTGGGCCCAGGCGGCCGATCCCAAGCCGTGGCAGCTGAACATGGGCAAGGGGGTGACCCAGACCTCGCGCCTGGCCTGGGAATCGAACAACCTGTCGTTGATCATCTGCACGGTGATCGGCGTCATCGTGTTCGGGGCGATGGCCTACGCCATCTTCAAGTTCCGCAAATCCAAGGGCGCAGTCGCCGCCACCTTCAGCCACAACACCAAGGCCGAGATCATCTGGACGGTGATCCCGGTGATCATCCTGGTCGTGATGGCATGGCCGGCCACGGCCAACCTGATCAAGATGTACGACACCCGCGATGCCGAGATGACGGTCAAGGTCACCGGCTACCAGTGGATGTGGAAGTACGAATACCTCGGCGAGAACGTCACCTTCACCAGCCGCCTGGATCGCGAGTCCGACCGCGTGCGGCAGAGTGGCATCGTGCCGACCCGCGAAAGCCATCCGCATTACCTGCTGGACGTCGACAACCGGCTGGTGTTGCCGGTCGATACCAAGGTCCGCTTCGTCATCACTTCCGATGATGTGATCCACGCCTGGTGGGTGCCGGCGCTGGGCTGGAAGCAGGACGCGATCCCCGGCTTCATCAATGAAGCCTGGACCAGCATCGAGCAGCCCGGGGTGTATCGCGGCCAGTGCGCCGAGCTGTGCGGCAAGGACCACGGCTTCATGCCGATCGTGGTCGAGGCGGTGTCCAAGGAGGACTTCAAGCAGTGGCTGGCGCAGCGCAAGCCTGCACCGCCGGCCGAGCCCGCCCCCCCTGCGGCACCTGCAGAACCGGCTGCGCCTGCGGGCGAAGCACCGGCGGCACCTGCTGCTGCCGAAGCCGGCAGCGCACCTGCGGTTGCGGCCAGCGGCGCGTGATGTAAAGCCCGCGGCCGCTCGCGGCCGTGGTGACAACCGATTCTGAGAGGTGTTTTGCAATGGCGCACTCGGCAGTTGGGCACGACGATCACCATCACCACCAGAGTTTCTTCGAGCGTTGGTTCTTCTCGACCAACCACAAGGACATCGGCACGCTGTACCTAGGTTTCAGCTTCATCATGTTCATCATCGGCGCGGCGATGAGCGTGGTGATCCGCGCCGAGCTGGCGCAGCCGGGCCTGCAGTTCGTCAAGCCCGAGTTCTTCAACCAGATGACGACCGTGCATGCGCTGGTGATGATCTTCGGTGGCGTGATGCCGGCGTTCGTCGGCCTTGCCAACTGGATGATCCCGCTGCAGATCGGCGCGCCGGACATGGCGCTGCCGCGCATGAACAACTGGTCGTTCTGGCTGCTGCCGGTGGCCTTCAGCCTGCTGCTGCTGACGCTGTTCCTGCCCGGTGGTGCACCGGCCGGCGGCTGGACGCTGTACCCGCCGCTGTCGCTGCAGGGCGGCTACAACGTGGCCTTCAGCGTGTTCGCCATCCACGTGGCCGGTATCAGCTCGATCATGGGTGCGATCAACATCATCGCCACCGTGCTCAACATGCGCGCGCCGGGCATCGACCTGCTGAAGATGCCGATCTTCTGCTGGGCCTGGCTGATCACCGCCTTCCTGCTGATCGCGGTGATGCCGGTGCTGGCCGGTGCGGTGACCATGCTGCTGACCGACAAGTTCTTCGGCACCAGCTTCTTCAATGCCGCCGGTGGCGGTGACCCGGTGATGTACCAGCACATCTTCTGGTTCTTCGGCCATCCCGAGGTCTACATCATGATCCTGCCCGCCTTCGGCGTGGTCAGCGAGATCATCCCGACCTTCAGCCGCAAGCCGCTGTTCGGCTACCAGGCGATGGTGTACGCCACCGCCGCGATCGCGTTCCTGTCGTTCATCGTCTGGGCCCACCACATGTTCACCGTGGGCATGCCGCTGGGCGGCGAGATCTACTTCATGTTCGCCACCATGCTGATCTCGATCCCGACCGGGGTGAAGGTGTTCAACTGGGTCAGCACCATGTGGCGGGGCTCGCTGACGTTCGAGGCGCCAATGCTGTGGTCGGTGGCCTTCGTCATCCTGTTCACCATCGGTGGCTTCTCCGGCCTGATGCTGGCCATCGTGGCGGCCGACTTCCAGTACCACGACACCTACTTCGTGGTTGCGCATTTCCACTACGTGCTGGTGACCGGCGCAGTGTTCGCGCTGATCGCGGCGGTGTACTACTGGTGGCCGAAGTGGACCGGACGCATGTACAGCGAGAAGTGGGCCAAGGTGCACTTCTGGTGGTCGATCGTGTTCGTCAACCTGCTGTTCTTCCCGCAGCACTTCCTCGGCCTGGCCGGCATGCCGCGCCGCATTCCGGATTACAGCGTGGCGTTCGCCGACTGGAACCTGATCAGCTCGATCGGTGCGTTCGGCATGTTCGTCACGCCGTTCATGATGGCCGTGATCCTGCTGTCGTCGCTGCGCAACGGCGAGAAGGCCGAAGCGCGAAGCTGGGAAGGCGCGCGCGGGCTGGAGTGGACGCTGCCATCGCCGGCACCGGCGCACACCTTCACCACGCCGCCGACCATCCGTCCGGGGGATCTGGCGCATGACGACATCACGCATTGAGGTGGGGCATGCATAACGAGAGCCCACTGCAGACCTGTAGAGCCGAGCCATGCTCGGTGGATGAGAAGCAGCCGACCAGCGGTCGGCTCTACCAGGGCGGAAGCATCGAGCAGCAACGCCAGCGCGCCAGGCGCACGGCGATGTGGGTCGGCGCCATCGCGGTGCTGGTCTACGTCGGCTTCATCCTCAGCGGGGTGATCGGCCGATGAGCGAGGCACCGGCCAGCACGCCGTCACCCAGTGCCGGGCTGCCGCGCCTGATCGGCGTGGCAGTGGCGGTGTTCCTGCTGACCTTCTCGCTGGTGCCGCTGTACCGCATTGCCTGCGAAAAGGTATTCGGCGTGCGCCTGGAACGCGGCCCGGGTGGTGAAGCCAGTACGGGTGCTGCAGCTGGCAAGCGTACCGTGCGGGTGGAGTTCGATGGCGGCGTCAATTCGCGCCTGCCGTGGTCGTTCCATCCCGAGCAGCTGACCATGGATGTGGTGCCCGGCGAACTCAACGAGGCGCTGTACTTCGCCCGCAACGACAGCCAGCAGGCAGTCGTTGGCAGCGCGGTGCCTTCGGTGGCGCCGGCACGCGCATCGGGCTTCTTCAGCAAGACCGAGTGCTTCTGTTTCACCGCGCAGACGCTGCAGGCCGGCGAGAAGCGCGACATGCCGGTGCGCTTCATCGTCGATCCGGACCTGCCGCCGGAAATCAAGACGATCACCTTGTCCTACACCTTCTACCGCAACGACGCGTTGTCCGATCGGCTGCCCCCGGCCGCCACCTCGGACGGCGCGCACGCCGCACCCTGACCCGGATACCGACATGGCCCAGACACCGACCGACGCCAACGTGTACTTCGTCCCGGCCCAGAGCAAATGGCCGTTCGTGGGGTCCATCGCGATGATGGTGACCATGGTGGGCGTGGCCAGCTGGCTCAACGATGCCAGCTGGGGGCGCTGGACGTTCTACATCGGCATCGCGATGCTGGTGCTGACCCTGTTCTGGTGGTTCAGCGACGTGGTGCGCGAATCGCAGGCCGGCAACTACAACCACCAGGTCGATGGCTCGTTCCGGATGGGGATGATCTGGTTCATCTTCTCCGAGGTGATGTTCTTCGGTGCGTTCTTCGGTGCGCTGTTCTACACCCGCAACCTGGGCCTGTCGTGGCTCAGCGGCGAAGGCCGCGGGGTGATGACCAACGAGCTGCTCTGGCAGGGCTACTCCGCCGGATGGCCGACCAATGGCCCGGCGGCGATCGGTGGTGCCTTCCAGACGATCCCGGCGTGGGGCCTGCCGCTGATCAACACGCTGATCCTGCTCACCTCCGGCGTGACCCTGACCATCGCCCATCACGCGCTGAAGGCCGGCAACCGCCGCCAGCTGCTGATCTGGCTGGGCCTGACCGTGGTGCTCGGCCTCGGTTTCCTGACCCTGCAGGCGGAAGAGTACATCCACGCCTACAAGGAGCTGAACCTGACGCTGGGCTCGGGCATCTACGGTTCGACGTTCTTCATGCTGACCGGCTTCCACGGTGCGCACGTGCTGCTGGGCACGATCATGTTGATCGTGATGTGGCTGCGTTCGGCCAAGGGACACTTCACCCGCGACAACCATTTCGGTTTCGAAGCGGCCGCGTGGTATTGGCACTTCGTCGACGTGGTGTGGCTGATGCTGTTCCTGTTCGTCTACGTGCTTTGACCACGCACGCGTCGGTGGCCTCAGCCGCCGACGCCGTGCGGCTTGATCCAGCCCATGTAGATGCTCACGATCACCAGTACGATCAACGCCACCGACACCGCGATGCGACGTGTCAGTGCGTTGACCGTGCGCTTGGTCTGGCCGCGGTCGACCAGCAGGTAGTACAGGCCGGCGCCCAGGTTCCAGACGATGACGATCAGAAACGCGATTACCAGCAGGGTCTTCAGCGAATCACTCATGCGCGGCTCGACGGCAGGGTGGATGTGCCTATCTGACCGCGTTTGCGCGGACTTGTCATGATGCGCCAGCACACACGCGTGATCGGATGGTTGCTGGCCGTGCTGGCGATGGCCGGTTTCACTGCATTGGGGCTGTGGCAGCTGCAGCGCATGCATGCCAAACAGTCAATGTTGGATGCGCAGGGGCCAGCGGTGGCACAGGCGCTGCCGCTGGCGCGGGCCCTGGCAGCCCCCGGCGCGCTGCACGGTGTGGCCGATCACGGTCGCTTCCTGCCTGGCCTGGTGCTGCTGGACAACCAGACCCGGCATGGCCGTGCCGGCGTAAAGATCTATCGCCCGTTCCGCAGTGACGACGGCAGCGTGCTGCTGGTCGATCTCGGCTGGCGCGCGCTGCCGCCGGATCGCACGCTGCCGGACATACCGGCGCCGCCTTCGCCGGTGGCGGTGCGCGGGTTGCTGGCGCCACCGCCCTCGGCGGGGCTGGTACTGGGTCCGCCGTTCTCCGCCACCGGTGAAGCCGGGCGCTGGCTGGCCAGCCGCTTGCCGGCCGAGGGCCTCGCCGCAGCGCTGGGCCTGCCAACGCTGCCCGAGCGGGTCCTGCGACTGGACCCGGCGCTGCCCTTCGGCGACGAGCGCGACCTGGACCTGCTGCCGAACACGCTGCCGCCGCGGCGCCACCTGGGCTACGCGGTGCAGTGGTTCGGCCTGGCCCTGACCGTGCTGGTGGTGGCGCTGGTGCTGGAGCGGCGCCGGAGACGGCCCATCGCCGGGTAGTGCCGGCCGCTGGCCGGCAATTCCCGGATCCCCGGATGCCAGCCAGCGGCCGGCACTACCGGCATCCCTTACCCAACCATGAGAAAATGCCCCGCATGAACACTGCTACGTCCCCGCAGGCGCGCGGCTCCGGCCGCCGGACCCTGGTGCTGCTGTTTGCCGTGTTCTTCGGGGCGATGGCGCTGGCCGCGGTATTGCGCTTCTCTGGCTGGCAGCCGACCGGCCACCGCAATGCAGGACAGCTGCTGAAGCCGCCGGTCGATCTGCGCCAGCAGGCGCCGACCCTGGCCAATGGCCAGGCCTATCCGTGGAACCCTGAAACCCGCACCTGGCGCCTGCTGGTGGCGCCGGCCGGTGCCTGCGACGCGCAGTGCGTCACTTTGTCGCAGGGGCTGGGCAAGGTGTGGCAGCTGTTCGGCCATAACGCCGATAATGTCGAGATCCTGTGGCTGGGTACGCCACCGGCGTCGATCGCCTCGCTGCCCGCGCTGCGGCCGCTGGCTCCGTCGCCAGCCCTGCGTGCGGCGTTGCCGGGCGTCGATGATCCGGCGGGACTGCCGGTCTACGTGATCGATCCGAACGGCTTCGTGATCATGCGCCATGCCCCGGGTTCCGACCTCGGTGGCCTGCGCAAGGACATGGCCACGTTGCTGAAACTGAAGTGAGTCCCGTTTGATGAGCCTTTCCGCGCGTCCGGCGCTGCACCGCAATTTCCACCGCCTGGCGTGGTTCGCCATGATCATGACCGCGAGCACGATCATGTTCGGCGCGTTCGTACGCCTGTCCGATGCCGGCCTGAGCTGCCCGGACTGGCCGACCTGCTATGGCCAGGCCACCTGGCCGCAGCACGTGGAAGAGACCATCGGCCACCCGGCGGCGGAGATCCGCCCGCTGGAGACCCACAAGGCCTGGCGTGAGCAGGTGCACCGCTTCCTGGCTGGCGCGCTGGGCATCGAGATCCTGACCCTGGCCCTGCTGGCTACGCGCAAGCGCCGCTTTGGAACCACGGCAGTGGTGACCGCCTGCGTGCTGGTGGCCGCTGGCATACCGCTGTACATGATGGGCTGGCATGGCACCGCCAGCGCATTGGCCCTGATCGGCGAGGCGATCCTGCTGATCGCCGCGCTGCGCTGGAGCAACATCGACCTGGCACGCGCTGCACTGCTGACCCTGGCGGTGGTGATCTTCCAGGCCCTGCTGGGCATGTGGACGGTGACCCTGCTGCTCAAACCCATCGTGGTGATGGGCCATCTGCTGGGCGGCATGCTGATGTTCGCGCTGCTGGCCTGGATGGCCTGGCGTGCGACGCACATGCCGATCACCCTGGCCGAGGCACCGAAGCTGAAGTGGCTGCTGCGCATCGGCCTGGCGGTGCTGGTCACCCAGATCGCACTGGGCGGCTGGGTCAGTGCCAACTACGCGGCGCTGGCCTGCGGCGGCGGCAGTGCATCGCTGGACAACTTCCCGCGCTGTGCCAACCAGTGGTGGCCGCAGCACAACTTCGTCGAAGGCTTCACCCTGTGGCGTGGCATCGGCGTGGACTACGAAGGCGGCGTGCTCGATGGCGCCTCGCGTATCGCCATCCAGATGGCGCACCGCCTGTTCGCGGTGGTGGTGGCCATCTACCTGCTGTGGCTGGGTGTGCGCCTGTTCCGGTTGCCGAGCATGCGCGGCTGGGCCAGCGCGCTGATCGCGCTGCTGGTGCTGCAGGTCACCCTCGGCATCCTCAATGTGAAGCTGGCGCTGCCACTGGAAGTGGCCGTGGCCCACAACGGCGTGGCCGTTGCCCTGTTGTTCGTGCTGGTCAGCCTGCTGGCCCGTCTGCGCGCCCCGGACTGATTCCATGTTTTCCAACTACCGCCAGTACTGGGACCTGACCAAGCCCAAGGTCGTCGCCCTCATTGTCTTCACTGCCCTGGTCGGCATGGTCCTGGCTATCCCGGGCGTGCCCAGCTGGGAGCAGGTGCGCGCCGGCCTGCTCGGCTTCCTCGGCATCTGGCTGGCCGCTTCGGCGGCCGCCGCGATCAACCAGTTGCTGGATGCGCACATCGATGCGCAGATGGCACGCACGTCGTGGCGCCCGCTGGTGGTCGGCAAGGTCAAGCCATGGCAGGTGCTGGTGTTCGCCGGCGTGCTGATCGTGTTGTCGATGACCATCCTGGTGCTGTGGGTGAACCTGATCACTGCAGTGCTGACCTTCGCCTCGCTGATCGGCTACGCGGTGATCTACACCGTGTACCTGAAGCGTGCGACCTCGCAGAACATCGTCATCGGTGGCCTGGCCGGCGCGATGCCGCCGATGCTGGGCTGGGCTGCGGTGACCGGCATGCAGGGCTCGTCGGACTGGGCGTACTCGTCGCTGCTGGTGCTGATCATCTTCATCTGGACGCCACCGCATTTCTGGGCGCTGGCGATCTTCCGCCGCGAGGATTACGCCAAGGCGGAGATCCCGATGCTGCCGGTGACCCACGGCGTGGCGCACACCCGCAAGCAGATCATGGTGTATTCGGTGGTGCTGGCGCTGGTCTGCCTGCTGCCTTTCCTGGTGGGCATGAGCGGTGCGTTCTACCTGGGCGGCGCGATCGTGCTCAACGCCGTGTTCCTCTGGTATGCCTGGCGCATGCTCGACCCGCCGGATGAGCTGTTCTCGATGAAGATGTTCTATTACTCCATCGTCTACCTGATGGCGCTGTTCGCGTTCCTGCTGGTCGACCACTGGATCCTGCCCTGGTTGTGAAGCGCCACCTGTAGAGCCGAGCCCATGCTCGGCTGAGGGGGGATTGGAAGAGCAGCCGAGCGTGGGCTCGGCTCTGCACTTGATGTCTTCCAGCGGCGTCGCCATTGCTGTTCCTGACCCCAAGGAAAGGAGCGAGCAGGGATGCATACGATCTTCCGTTGGACCACCGCGCTGATTCTGGCGCTGGGCATGGCCGTGACCGCGCATGCCGACGACACCGCCGCGCAGATCCGCCAGCACGCCGGTGATCACCGCCTGCTGGTGCTGGGCGAATTCCATGGAACCCGCGAGACGCCGCTGCTGGTGCGGCAGCTGGTGGACGGCTACAGCCGCACCGGGCCGGTCCTGCTGGCGCTGGAACTGCCACGCGGGGAACCCCCACGCTGCGCGATTACCTGGCTTCCGATGGCGGGGAGAAGGCACGCCGCCATCTGCGCGGGCGTGCGTTCTGGACCGTGCGCGATGACCAGCATGACGGCCGTCGCAGCCGTGACATGCTGGCAATGATCGAAAGCCTGCGCGTGCTGAAGTCGCAGGGACGTGTGATCGACGTCGTTGGCTATGACGTCAACGCCAGCAAGGGCGGCAACCAGGTACGCGATGACCTCATGGCAGCCGAGTTGCGGCGGCTCTATCGAGGCCTACCGGCCAATGCGCGCATGCTGGTGCTGACTGGTAACGTGCACGCCATGCTGCAAAGGCCGCAAGGTATGCCTCCGGAAATGCAGATGCATCCGATGGCGTCGCAGCTGCGGGACCTGGATATCTACAGCGTACGGATGGGCGCGCAACGTGGTCAGACGTGGGGATGCGCGGGCGGTTGCATGGCGCGGCCACTTCGAGAGCAGGTTGCCACGGGGCCGCGGGTCGCTGCCGGTGCGGAACGGCCGTACGACCTGTGGGTATGGATGCCGGAACTGAGCGTCGGGACGCTGGTGGATCCGTAGCGTCAGGCAATCCATCCAGGCATGGCGTGGATCTACTCCGGATCACAGGTGTCAGCCGAGCGTGGGCTCGGCTCTACAGTTGATCCACGCCATGCGTGGATGTCCTCCCGCCGGGTCAGGGCGCGCGCTTCGCGTACCGCTGCGCGATCACGCCGCAGACGATCAGCTGGATCTGGTGGTAGATCATCACCGGCAGCACGATGGCGCCCAGGCTGCCGCCGGCGAACAGCACCTTGGCGATCGGCACGCCGGTGGCCAGGCTCTTCTTCGAACCGCAGAACACGATGGCGATCTCGTCCTCGCGGTTGAAACGCAGGCGACGCGCGATGAAGGTAATCAGCGGCATCGCGATGCCGAGCAGCACGGCGGCCACGACCGCCACGGCCAGCAGCGAGAGCAGCGGCGTCTTGCTCCACAGGCCTTCAGTCACCGCTTCACCGAACGCCGAATACACCACCAGCAGGATGGTGGCTTGGTCGGTGTAACGCAGCAGCGCGCGCTGGCGTTCCACCCAGCCGGCGATCCACGGCCGCAGCAGGTGGCCGGCCACGAACGGCACCAGCAGCTGCAGCATGATGCCGCCGATCGCATGCAGCGGGTCGTGCACACCGCCGGAGGTGCCGGCCAGCGCGGTCAGCAGCAGCGGGGTCAGGAACACGCCGAGGATGCTCGACAGCGAGGCGCTGCACACCGCTGCGGGCACGTTGCCATGCGCCATCGAAGTGAACGCGATGGACGACTGCACGGTGGAGGGCAGGGTGCACAGGAACAGCACGCCGAGGTACAGCTCCGGGGTCAGCAGCCAGCCCGACAGCGGCTTGAACATCAGCCCCAGCAGCGGGAACAGGAGGAAGGTGCAGGCCAGGATGGTCAGGTGCAGCCGCCAGTGCAGCATGCCGCCGATGATCGACTCGCGCGGCAGGCGCGCGCCATGCAGGAAGAACAGTGCAGCGATGGCGACGGTGGTGACATCGTCGAGGACGATGGCGGCGGCGCCCTTCATCGGCAGCAGCGAGGCCAGGCCGACGGTGCACAGCAGAGCGAGGGTGAAGTTGTCCGGTCGCAGGCGCGACCACCAGCGGGTCATGGTGGGCAGAGTCCTTGGTGCGGAGGGTTCAGGGCGAGGTGACCGGCGTGGCCAGGCGCTGGCGGGTGGCGGCTTCCAGCGAGGTCAGGCCAGCACGCTGGCCCAGCTGAAGGGCCTGTTCGGGGCCGGCATGTTCGTAGCGTGCGTTGACCAGGCCGAGCACGGCGCCGGCGCGGTTGCCGGACGCACAGTGCAGCAGCACCGGCCCCTGGCTCTGCTGCAGGGCCTGGTGCACGGCGCGCACGTTGGCGGCATCGAGCCCCTCGGCACCGGCCACCGGAATGCGCACGTAGCGCAGGCCCAATGATTCGGCGAGGCGGGTTTCGTCGAAGCCCCGGTCCTCGCCGGGCTGGCGCAGGTCGATCACGGTGCGCACGCCTTGCGCGGCAAGTTCGCGCAGCTGTGCGGCGGAGGGCTGGCCGCCGGCATACAGGCCCGGGCGGACTTCATTGAGCGGGCCATCTGCGGCCAGGGCCGCCAGTGGCAGGCAGAGCGACAACAACAGCAGGCAGGTCAGGCGCAGCAGCATGGTCCTCTCCGTGAAAACGTTCTGCCCTCTACAGGCGCAGTCCGGCGCGCGCCTTCAGCAGCTCGCGCAGTTCGTATTTGTCAGTATCATCCAGGCCCTGCTGGCGCTGCTTTGCCAACAACTCCTCCAGACGTTGCACCAGCAGCTGTTTCTCCAGCTGGGCCACAGCATCGTGCAGTTCCTGGGTCCAGCTGGCCTCGGTGCCGGGCAGCGTCTGAGCGGCCAGCGTATGCAGCGACGCCTGTTCCTCGCGGCCGTCGAAGTGTTCCAGCAGGGCGCCGGTGCTGATGTCCGGGCGCTGTTCGACCAGCCCCAGCAGCTCCAGCAGTAGTTCCACGCCGGGCAGGCGCAGGCCCTGGAAGTGGTGCTTGCCGCCCAGCGTCAGCGCCAGCGACGGCTGCTGCAGCAGCACGGCGATCGCGCCGCGCACCAGGCTGCGCTTGGCCACGGGCTGGATCGTCCGCTGCGGCTGGCGTTGCGGCATCGGCGCGCGCGTGGCCTGGGCAGTACCGCCCAGGCCGGTCAGCTGCGCCAGCTGCTGCTTCATCAGGTCGCCAAAGGCGCCGTCGGGAATCTGCGCCAGCATCGGCTTTGCCCGTTCTGCCAGGCGCGCCTTGCCGTCCAGCGTGCCCAGGTTGATCTCGCGGGTCAGTTCATCGAAGAAGAACTGCGACAGCGGCGTGGCCTGCTTCAGGCGCTCGTTGAAGGCCTCGGCGCCTTCCTTGCGCACGATGGTGTCCGGGTCCTCGCCATCGGGCAGGAACAGGAAGAAGGCCTGGCGGCCATCCTTCATGCGCGGCAGCACCGACTCCAGCGCCTTCCAGCCGGCGCGGCGGCCGGCGGCGTCGCCGTCGAAGCAGAAGAACACGTCCGGCGCGTTGCGGAACAGCAGCTCGGCATGGTCCGGCGTGGTCGCCGTACCGAGCGTTGCCACCGCCTGGGTGACGCCGAACTGGAACAGCGAGACCACGTCCATGTAGCCCTCGACCACGATCAGCCGCTCGATCTTCTGGTTGGCCTGGCGCACCTGCCACAGCCCGTACAGTTCGCGGCCCTTGTGGAACAGCGCGGTTTCGGGCGAGTTGAGGTACTTGGGGCCGTCGTCCTTCTCGAACACGCGGCCACCGAAGGCGATCACCCGGCCACGGCGGTCGAAGATCGGGAACATCACCCGGTCGCGGAACTTGTCGTAGACGTGGCCGCGGTCGTTCTTCGAGAAAAGGCCGGCGCGGTCGAGCAGCTTCATGCGCCGCTCGTCCTTGCCCAGTGCATCGCGCAGGACGCTGTAGCCATCTGGCGCGTAGCCGATCTGGAAGCGTGCGCGGTTCTCTTCGTCCACGCCGCGGCTTTCAAGATACGCGCGTGCCTTCTCGCTGCCTTCCAGGTTCTTCTGGAAGAACTTCGTGGCGGTGTCCAGCGCCGAGTACAGCTCGCGGCTGTCGTCCTGCTGCTGGGGGCTGCGCGGGTTCTCACTGCGCGGCACGTCCATGCCCGCGCGCTTGGCCAGTTCATCCACCGCGTCGAGGAACTCGAGGCGGTCGTAGTTCATCAGGAAGCTGATCGCGGTGCCGTGCGCGCCGCAGCCGAAGCAGTGATAGAACTGCTTGGTGGGCGAGACCGTGAACGAGGCCGAGCGCTCGTCATGGAACGGGCAGCGTGCGGCGTATTCCTTGCCCTGGCGCTTCAACGGCACGCGGCTGCCCACCACCTCGACGATGTCGGTGCGGGCCAGCAGGTCGTCGATGAAAGCGTCGGGGATACGGGCCATGGGCAACAGGGCAGGGCGCGGTACAGGACCACGCGACGGAACCGGGGGCGGTTGCCCTAGTTTACCCCCTGTCGGGCACCTGGCTGGCGGTGGCCGGATCGATGCCGGCGGCGGCCAGGTGATGGCGCGCGCGCAGTCGCTCATCGATCACCGCGGTCATCAACGCGCCAACGAAGAAGACCACGGTCGCGTAATAGATCCAGACCAGCGAGATCACCAGAGCGCCCATCGAGCCGTAGGCACTGCCGGGGGCCACGGTGGCGATGTAGACGCCGATGCCGTAGCGGCCCAGTGCAAACAGTGCCGAGGTGATGACGCCGCCGATGAAGGCCTGGCGCCACGCCACGCGGCGGTCGGGCAGGTAGTGGTACATGAAGGCGAACCCCACCGCGTACAGCAGCAGGCTGGTGACGTACCCCAGCGCGGGGAGGATCGAGGGCAGTTGCGCGAAGGCCACCTGCAGCACCGTGGTGGCCGTCATCGACAGGATCAGCAGGAAGCCCAGGGCCAGCACCACGCCGAACGAGAACACACGCTTGCGCAGCCAGGCCTTGATGCCCTCCAGGCGCTCGCCACTGGTGCGGAAGATCAGGTTGAGCGCGTTCTGCAGCTGCGCGAACACGGCGGTGGCGCCGACGAACAGCAGCAGCGTGCTCCACAGCCCCGCCAACGAGCCGACGTCGGGCTGGTTGTCGGCGTTCTTCAGGACGGTTTCGGCCACCGTAGCCGCGCTGCTGCCAGCCACCGAGCTGATCTGGTCGATCAGCGCCTGCTGTGCCGGCGGGTACAGCGAAGCGGTCAACCACAGCAGCAGCACCAGCAGCGGTGCCATCGACAGCAGGGCGTAGAAGGAAACGGAGGCGGCCTGGGTCAGCACGTCGACGTCGATGAAGCGCTTGGCCACCGCCATCGGAAAGCTGTCCTGCAGGCGCTTGAGGTACTTGTGCAGGGACACGGGAACGTTGGGCTCGGGTTCAACCATGGGTGTGGTTGTAGCAGGCGACCGACGAAGGTGCGGTGAAGCGGGTGCATCAATGGGGTCAGAGCCCTTTCGCGTTGCGAAAGGGATCCGACCCCGTGTGCCGGATTACGCCAGCTGCTGCTTGACCAGCTTGGACACCAGGCCCATGTCGGCCTGGCCAGCGAGCTTGGGCTTCAGTGCGCCCATCAGCTTGCCCATGTCGGCCGGGCCGGCGGCACCGGTCTCGGCGATGGCGGCCTGGATGGCGGCCACAATCTCGGCCTCGCCCATCTTGGCTGGCAGGTAGGCTTCGATGACCACGATCTCGGCGCGTTCGATCTCGGCGAGGTCTTCGCGGTTGGCGGCTTCGTACTGGCTGACCGAGTCCTTGCGCTGCTTGACCATCTTGTCGAGCACGGCGATCACGGCGGTGTCGTCCAGCTCGATGCGCTCGTCCACTTCGCGCTGCTTGATGGCAGCGTTGATCAGGCGGATCACGCCCAGCTTGTGCTTCTCGCCCGCCTTCATGGCGGCCTTCATGTCTTCGGTGAGCTGCTGCTTCATGCTCATGAGGAACCTCGTGGTGGTAGGTGGGGCGGGGCGGGTGCCCGAACCCGGAAACGCAAAAAGCCGGCGACGCTCGCGCGTGCCGGCTTCGGCTCCATCGCGACAGGCAGGCCCGCCGCAATGAAGATGCGTCCGATCAGTACAGGCGCTGACGCTTGGTGACGTCGCGCGACGAGCGGCGCAGCTGACGCTTCACAGCAGCGGCGGCCTTGCGCTTGCGCTCCTGGGTCGGCTTTTCGTAGAACTCGCGCTTGCGGGTTTCGGCCAGCACACCGGCCTTTTCGCAAGTGCGCTTGAAGCGGCGAAGAGCAAACTCGAAGGGCTCGTTCTCGCGGACTTTGACGCTGGGCATGGAATCTCCGGGACACAGTAGAACCGGGTCACGCCCGGCGAGCCGCACATTATAGCGGCGAATAGACAAACTGCAAGCGGCCAACCCTGAATACGGGCCGGGGGTTCGAAAGCAGTGAGATCTGCACATCCCCCGAGGGGGCGGCAGGGGCGTCATAATAGCAGGCATGCGAGTCCTTGGCATCGAATCTTCCTGTGATGAGACCGGCGTGGCGGTGTATGACACCGGCCTGGCCGGCAGCGCGGCCCTGCGCGCCCATGCGGTCTACAGCCAGATCGCCCTGCACGCCGAATACGGTGGCGTGGTGCCCGAGCTGGCCAGCCGCGACCACGTCCGCAAGCTGCTGCCGCTGGTGCGCCAGACCCTGGCCGACGCCGGTCTGGATGTCGGCGACATCGACGGGGTGGCCTACACGGCCGGTCCTGGCCTGGTTGGCGCGCTGCTGGTCGGCGCCGGCGTGGCCCGATCGCTGGCCTGGGCGCTGGAGGTACCGGCGGTGGGCGTACACCATATGGAAGGGCACCTGCTGGCACCGCTGATGGAAGACGACCCGCCGGAAGCGCCGTTCGTGGCACTGCTGGTATCCGGTGGCCATACCCAGCTGGTGGCGGTGGATGCGATCGGCCAGTACCGCCTGCTGGGCGAAACCCTGGATGATGCGGCCGGCGAGGCCTTCGACAAGACCGCCAAGATGATGGGCCTGCCCTATCCGGGCGGCCCGCAGCTGGCCAGGCTGGCCGAGCAGGGCACGCCGGGCGTGTACCGCTTCGCGCGGCCGATGACCGACCGCCCGGGGCTGGATTTCAGCTTCTCCGGCCTGAAGACCCAGGTCCTGATGGCCTGGCGCGACAGCGACCAGAGCGAGCAGACCCGTGCCGATATCGCCCGTGGCTTTGAAGATGCGGTGGTCGAGACCCTGTCGATCAAGTGCGAGCGCGCGCTGGAAGCAGCGGGCACCAACGTGATCGTGGTGGCCGGCGGCGTCGGCGCCAACAAGCGCCTGCGCGCCCGCCTGCAGCAGATGGCCGAGCGTCTCGGCGGCCGTGCCTGCTTCCCGCGGCCGGCACTGTGCACCGACAACGGCGCGATGATCGCCTTCGCCGGCGCGCTGCGCCTGCAGGCCGGCCAGCACAGCCCGCCGAAGGTGGATGTGACCCCGCGCTGGGACATGGCGACCCTGCCGGCGGTGTGAACCGATAGCGTCGGGCCATGCCCGGCGGACGCATTACCGATGCACTGCCAACGGCGACGCCGCCAGCACGGTTGTCGCCCGCTCATGGCGCTGCAGCCAGCCCAGCGTGTGTGGGCAGCGGGCGTGGATCAGCCGCCCGATCGCGGCCAGGTCGGCGCCGATGTCGCGTTCCAGGATGGGCTCGTGGTGCGCGATGCGGTTGCGCAGGTGGCGGATGCGTCCGATATCCGCATGGATGGCTTTCCTGACGGCACTGGGATGCGCAGAGGGAGCATGCTGCAGAACCCTGCTGAGTGCGGGTATCCAAAGCGTGGAGTCGAAGCGACAGGTGAAGAGCTGCTGCCAGAACACCATCGGCAGGTTGGCGACGATCCCAGGTGTATCGGTTGCGCGGCTGGCAAGTTGTTCCAGTACCGTGCGCGGAGAAGTACTGGATGAGGTTGGCAGCCTCCGTCGGAAGGCACCATTCCAGGGCCAACGCGGGCCATGCTGCCTGGCGAGCACAGCTGCAGCGGCGTTGCGGGTGACCACTTCGCACAGATGGACCGGCATCATCAGTGCACTGCACATCCGCATGTTCCACAGGTACAGGGATTCGGCTGTGACGTCGGGGCTGCAGGTCGATGCGATTCTCTCGTAAGTAGACAGACGCTCCGCTGACAACGCGCGCCGCAGTACATCGTATGGAGCCATCGTCATGTGCGGTGGTGAAGGAGGGATCGATGTTCGCGAGAGTGGGCGGCGGCGACCATCAGGGAACGTCGTTGTCCGCGCGGCTGATTTTCTGCGTTTTGCCTCGGACGAATACCTGACCTGCCCTGTCGGAATTGGCCTTGACCGGCGATCTGGTCCTTGCCTAATCTGCGTGCCTGCGCCACCGGGACTCGCGGCTGGATTCCAGCTCCCCCCGGGGACAAACGGTAGTACCAAAGGGCCCTGCTAGTGGGGCCCTTTGTTTTTTCCGGCGCCGTCTCCCTGTCGGCCGCTCACCGCCCGTTCCGGGCAGGCTCACCGCCGTGCCGTTACCATGGCCGCCTGTATTCGTGCCGGTAAGCGCAATGGACAAGGTTTTCATCGAAGGGCTGACGATCGACGCCCTGATCGGTATCTACGATTGGGAACGACGGATCCGCCAGGACCTGGTGTTCGACCTGGAAATGGGCTTCGACAACCGTCGCCCCGCGGCCACCGACGACATCGCCCACACCCTGAACTACAAGGCGGTGAGCAAGCGCCTGGAGCAGTTCGTGCGCGAGTCGGAGTTCGGCCTGGTCGAGACGCTGGCCGAGCGCTGCGCGCAGATCGTGCTGGACGAATTCGACGTGAAGTGGCTGCGCCTGAAGCTGAGCAAGCCGGGCGCGGTGCGCGGCGCGCGCGCGGTGGGCGTGATCATCGAACGCTCGCGGGACTGACCCGGTCGTGCCGGCCGTTGGCCGACAACCCCGGTAGTGCCGGCCGTTGGCCGGCAACCTTGGCAACAACGAAACAGACAGGAGACAACTGATGGTGGATGCGGTGGTGGCGGTGCAGTGGCTGGAACGGCTGCAGAACACACTGGAACCCTATCCCGGCGCCTACCTGGCGTTGATGATCTCGGCGCTGCTGATCGCGGCTGGCCTGGCCAACTGGGTGACCAAGCGCATCCTGCTGCGTGGCCTGCGGCGCCTGCTCAGCCGCCTCCCCGGCGCTGACACCGGCCGCGGCAGCCACCTGATGCGGGTGATCTCGCGCCTGTCCAACGTGGTGCCCAGCCAGGTGATCGCCTCGGGCATCCGCATCGTGCCGGACCTGCCGCCGGGCCTGGTCAGCTTCATCATCGGCGCCTGCCAGGCGTGGGCGATCCTGACCGTGGTGCTGGCCATCTCGCATGCGCTGGATGCGGCCAACGATCTGTACGAGCGCCGCCCCGAGGCACGCAACAAGCCGATCAAGGGCTACCTGCAGGTCGCCAAGATCGTCATCTTCGTGATCGCCGGCCTGTCGATCGTCGCTACCCTGGCCGGCGTCGACCTGCGCTATCTGGTCACCGGTCTCGGCGCGGCCACGGCGGTGCTGATGCTGATCTTCCAGGACACCATCCTGTCGCTGGTGGCCAGCGTGCAGATCAGTGGCGATGGCCGCGTGCGCATCGGCGACTGGATCGAGATGCCCAGCCAGAACGCCGACGGCGACGTCATCGACATCGCGCTGCACACCATCACCGTGCAGAACTTCGACAAGACCATCACCACCATCCCGACCAAGAAGCTGGTGACCGAGTCGTTCAAGAACTGGCGCGGCATGCAGGAGGCCGGTGGCCGCCGGATCAAGCGCGCGCTGTACCTGGACCAGCACAGCGTTGGTTTCCTCGACGACGGCGACCTGGCCTTCCTCGGCGAATTCGCGCTGCTGCGTGACTACCTGCGTGAAAAGGAGCAGGAACTGGGGCAGTGGAACGGGCGCCTGCGC